>JALSIV010000024.1 GCA_026989685.1 Pirellulaceae bacterium
GCGGTGCCGATGGCGTTCCCAAGGTCTACCGCGTCTTTCGCCAGACGCCGCGGCGCATCGGAGACGACGCCAATCTGATCCGGCGGCTTCCCCCGTTGCAGGGAAGGATCTTCGCCGTCGCTGTCTCGCACGACGGAAAACGAATCGCCTCGGCCAGCAGTCTCAACGGCAAAGGGCAGCTCGCCATCGACGGCTACGAATTCGATACCGGCCTGACCGACGAATTGAAGAAAATCATGTCGAAGGTCGCCTCGACCCGCACTCCCGACGAGCGCAAAAAGCTGGAAGCCTACCGCACCGAAGGACTCGAGCGGTACGCGATCATCGACCTTCCCACCGGCATTTTTGCACTCGACTTCCACCCCGACGGCAAGACCCTCGCCGCCGCCGGATTCGACGGCAAGATCCGATTGATCGACCCGGCGACCGGAAAGGTGCGCAAGTCGTTCGATGCGGCACAGGTATCGCCTCGAGCCGAAGTCGCTGATGCCTCGTCGATCCAGCCGGTCCC
Organism: Pirellulaceae bacterium; assembly: GCA_026989685.1. Lineage (GTDB taxonomy): Bacteria > Planctomycetota > Planctomycetia > Pirellulales > Pirellulaceae > S141-3. The sequence continues at coordinate 512 of JALSIV010000024.1, forward strand.
GCTCGACAACGAGGACTCGCTGGCCGAACAAGTATCCTTGGAGCAAAAAGTCGCCAGACTCACGGCAAGTCCCGACCAGATCACGCTGCGCAATCCGTTCGACTACGTGCAGCTCGTGGTAACCGCCACGCTCGATTCGGGGGAATCGATCGACGTGACTCGCGCCGTGACGTTCCAATTGGATGCCAACATCGCCCGGGTCACCCGCCGAGGACTCGTGCTGGCGCGAGGCGACGGCCAGACCGAACTCCGCATCGAATTCGGCGGACAGACGCTGGTTGTTCCCGTCACCGTGACTGGAGTGGGCTCGCCCTTCGTTCCCGACTTCATCCGCGACGTCGCTCCGGTGATTGCCAAACTCGGTTGCAACCAGGGAACTTGCCACGGAGCGGCCAAGGGCAAGAACGGCTTCAAATTGTCGCTGCGAGGATACGATCCGCTGGTCGATGTTCGAGCTTTCACGGACGACCATGCGTCGAGGCGTGCCAACATTGCGTCACCGGATGACAGCCTGATGTTGCTCAAGGCGACCTCCGCCGTTCCCCACATGGGTGGACGACGGATGCAACCGGGCGACGACGCCTACCGCATCATTCGCGACTGGATCGCCGCGGGCGCACGGCTGCAGCGCGACTCGGCTCGAGTCGCTCGCATCGAGGTATTGCCCCGCAATCCGGTGATCGAGAAGATCGGGGCTCGCCAGCAATTCCGAGTCATTGCGACGTACGCCGACGGCACGCAGCGGGACGTGACCCGCCAGGCCTTCATTACCAGCGGCGACGGTGAAATCGCCAAGGAGGATCACGGAGGCCTGTTGACGAGCGTCCGCCGCGGCGAAGCGCCCGTGCTGGCTCGCTACGAAGGCGCGTACGCCGCCACCACGCTGACGGTGATGGGAGACCGATCGGGTTTTCGCTGGCAAGACCCCGACCAGTACAACCGGATCGACACACTGGTCGCCGCCAAGTGGAAGCGGATGAAGATCACACCGTCCGACTTGGCCGACGACGCCACATTCCTCCGTCGAGTCCACCTCGACTTGACCGGGCTGCCGCCCAGCGCTGACGCGGTCCAGGCGTTCCTCGATGACACGCGCAGCACGGAGATCAAGCGAGCCGAAGTGATCGACCGGTTGATCGGAAGCCCCGAATACGTCGACTACTGGAGTAACAAGTGGGCCGACTTGCTGATGGTCAATCGCAAGTACTTGGGAGCGGAGGGAGCCAAGGCGTTTCGGGACTGGATTCGCGCGGAGATCGAGCAAAACACGCCGTACGACGAGTTCGCTCGCAAAATCGTCACCGCCACGGGTTCCAACCGCGAGAATCCGGCAGCCTCCTACTTCAAGATCCTGCGCACGCCCGATCTGGTGATGGAGACGACGACTCAGTTGTTTCTCGCCATTCGATTCAACTGCAACAAGTGCCACGATCATCCGTTCGAGCGTTGGACGCAAGACCAGTACTATCACACGGCCGCCTTTTTCGCTCGAGTGGAATTAAAGACCGACCCCGCCAGCAAGGGTCGCAAGATCGGGGGCTCGGCCGTGGAGGGAGCCAAACCGCTCTACGAAATCGTTCAAGACAAAGCCCAGGGCGAGATCACTCATTTGCGAACGGGAGAAACAGCGGCTCCCGAGTTTCCCTACGACTGCAGGTTCGAGGCTCCGAAGGGGGCCACGCGACGGCAGCGGTTCGCCGCCTGGCTCACGTCGCCCGACAATCCGTACTTCGCTCGCAGCTACGTCAATCGCATCTGGGGTTACCTGATGGGGCGGGGGCTGATCGAACCGTTGGACGACATTCGCGCCGGCAATCCTCCCACGAATCCGGAATTGCTGGACTACTTGACCGAGCAATTCATTCAAAGCGGCATGGATACCCGCCAACTGATACGTCGGATCTGCCAATCGCGTACCTATCAACTGTCGCTGCAGACCAATCGCTGGAACGAAGACGACTCGGTGAACTACTCCCACGCGCTGGCTCGTCGACTCCCGGCCGAGGTGATCTTCGACGCCTTGCATTTCGTGACCGACGCGACACCCAAGCTGCCGGGCGTTCCCAAAGGCACCCGGGCCGCCCAGTTGCCGGACGTCGGTGTCAAACTTCCCAGCGGATTCCTCGATACGCTGGGGCGGCCGCCGCGGCAGAGCGCCTGTGAATGCGAGCGGGTCAATGAAGTCCAACTCGGAGTCGTGATGGCGCTCATCAACGGCCCCGTCGTGGCCGATGCCATCGGACAAGACGGGAATGCACTGGCGCGCTTGGCGGCCGACATTTCGGAAGACGACGCCTTGATCCGTCAGGTGTTTCTCCGAATCTTGAACCGGCCGCCCGACGACGAAGAAATCGAACTGGCTCGTCAGGTATTTCAGCAGATCGCCGACGACCACGCTCAATTGGAAGCCGCCTTGAAGGAACGGGAAGCGTGGTGGGCGAAGAAGAAAGCCGAATTGGAGAAACAGCGCTTGGCCGATCTTTCCCGGGCCAAATCGGAACTGGTCGAGTACCGGAAGAAGATCCAGCCGAAGCTGGCCAAAGCACGCTCTGAGCGTGAGCTGCGGATCGCGAAGGCGGAAGCGGAATGGAAGGCCTATCAGGCCAAGGTGCCTCAGTTGGCCGCCGATGCCGTCAAGAAACGTTTGGACCAGGTGGAGTGGCATCCGCTGGTCGCCTCGTCCGTCAAGGGAGGCAAAGGAGCCGCCTTTGTACAGCAAGCCGACCGCTCGATCCTGGCCATCGGCAGTGCGGAGAAGATGGTCTATACCGTCAGGTTCCGCACTCGCTTGCCGCGGATCACGGCCATCCGGCTGGAAACGCTTCCCATTCCCGGCCGCAAGGGTGGCGGCCCCGGACTCTCGGACAACGGCAACTTCGTGGTGACCGAATTCGAAGTGTTTGCGAAAAAGGGAAAAGATTCCAAGTTCGCGCCCGTCTCCATCGCCGAGGCTCGTGCCGACTTCTCCCAACAAGGGTTCTCGCCCAAACAGATGATCGATAACAAGCTGCGAGACCAGCGCGGGTGGGCCATTCACCCGGCCATGGGCATCGATCACTGGGCGACGTTCCAACTCGCCAATCCGATCGAATCGGCGGACGGCATTGAATTGGAAATCCGCATCCACCAATTCCACAACGCCAAGGATCACCGCCTCGGCAGGTTCCGGATCTCGGTCGCCGACGAAGAGAAGGCGGTGGGAACGAGTCTATCGGAGTCGTTGCGGGCGATTGCCATGACAGCCGCCGAAGAGCGCACCGGGGAGCAGCAGGAGTCGTTGCTGTCCTACTTCCGCAAGACCAGCAACGACTATCGGAAACGGGCCGCCGCGTTGGCCGAATCCAAGAAACCACTGCCGCCCGATCCAGGGATCGTCGCGCGAGAGGCCAAGATTGCCGAATTGGAGAAACCGACCCCGGACGACCGGCAACTGGTGCAAATGCGCCTGGACGTGGCCGCCAGCCGCCGGCAACTGGAAAACCGGAGGTTGACCGCCGTACAAGATCTGGCTTGGGCCTTGATCAACAGCCCGGCCTTTTTGTTCAACCACTAGACCTGACGCGGGCTTCGCCCGCAAGGCTGGAGACGGGAGGCCGGAGACGGTAGGGATGGTAGTGACAACCGAAAGCCGATTCACGATGCGCGCTCGGCGCGCAGATGTTACGAAGTCAGACTCGGTGATCCATTCGAGATAACGACTTTCCGAGACAACGATTCGTTGGACAACGCCAGGAGTGAGGAGCCATCGTCATGTGGAGAATCAAGGGAGCGGCCGGAAAAGACGTGTGCGATCCGCACCTGGGAGTGACGCGACGCGACGTGTTGCGAGTCGGCGGTGCCGGAATGCTGGGAATGTCCCTGGGCACCATGCTCCAACTCCAGGCTCGAGCAGCCGCCAAGAGCTCGCCGGGTTGGGGCAAAGCCAAGAGCGTCATTCTTTGCTACCTGCAAGGCGGTCCCAGTCACCTCGACCTGTGGGACCCCAAGCCCGACGCGCCGGAAAAGGTGCGCAGCGTCTTCAAGCCGATTTCCACCAAGATTCCAGGAGTGCAGTTCACCGAGATCCTGCCGCGCCTGGCGCAGCTCAATGACCGGTTCACGCTGATCCGGTCGATGAGCTACACGCCGGTGGGGCTGTTCAATCACACGGCCGCCATCTACCAGATGATGACCGGTTACACCACCGACAAGGTCAGCCCCTCGGGACAACTCGAGCCGCCTTCGCCCAAGGACTTTCCCAACTTCGGCTCGCAAATCATCCGGCTGCGTCCGGCCACCGAACCGATGTTGCCGTTCGTGGTGTTGCCGCGTCCCTTGCAGGAGAGCAACGTCGTCAACAAAGGGGGAACGGCCGGATTCCTGGGCAAGGCCTACGATCCGTACTACTTGTTCCCGCCGGGCGACGACATGGATATGAACAAGCTCGACAAGATCCGGGTCGACGACCTGAAACTCGATCCCGAAGTATTCTCGCTGCGGCTGCAGCGCCGAGCCCGCTTGCGAGCTCAGTTGGACGCTCGCATGAAGGACCTGGAAAAAGCGGTCGCCGATAAGAAGCTCAATGAGTATTACGAGCAGGCGCTGCAATTGATCGTATCGGGAAGAGCACGCGAAGCGTTTCGGCTGGAGGACGAACCGGCGACGTTGCGGGACCGGTACGGCCGGACCACGTTCGGCCAGAGTTGCCTGCTGGCAAGGCGGCTGGTCGAGGCGGGAACGCGAGTCGTGGAGGTGATTTGGCCCAAGGTCGCCAATTCCGACAATCACTCCTGGGACCATCACGTGGGCCTGACCAAGCGGATGAAGACGCAGTCGGGACCCATGCTCGATGCCGGACTGTCGGCGCTGATCGAAGACCTCGACGAGCGGGGCATGCTGGAGGAGACGCTGGTGGTCGCGGTGGGCGAATTCGGACGCAGCCCGCAAAAGGGAGTCAGCACCTCGGGGAACGGCAACAGCGCCGACGGTCGCGATCACTGGCCCTACTGCTACACGGCGCTGGTCGCCGGGGCGGGGATCAAACGAGGCTACGTCCACGGCAAGTCGGACAAGACGGCATCGGCTCCCCTTGAAGACCCCGTGCATCCGGGTGAACTGCTGGCGTCGATCTACCACTGTTTCGGCATCGAACCGACGACGATCGTCTACAATCACCTGAAACAACCGCGGGAACTGGTCAAGGCCGAAGCGGTCTCGGGGATCTTCGCTTGAGCGGCTCAGCCGCGGCCGGCCGCACTTCGGGTCGGCTTGCGGCGGCGCACCAGCAGGTGCATCACGTCGCTGCGGCGCAGCACGCCCACCAGGGCATGGGGACGCTGCCGAGTCACGACCGGAATGCAATCGTCCGTCTCGCGCTGAAAGGCTTCCGCGGCCGCCTCGAGCGTGGCATCGTCGTACAGCACGGTTTGCACGGGCGTCGCCAGATCCTCCGCCAATACCAGATCACCCAGATTGGGATCGAACATCACGTTGGCCAACAACGGATACCGGATGAGCCCGACGACGGTGCCGTCCTCATCCACCACCGGATAGGTGTTGTCGCGACTGTGGACGATGTAGTCGATCACCTGGTCGAAGGTGGCGCTGCGGGGGATGCCGGCCACGTTTCGGCGAACGATCGAACCGATGGGGATTTCCAGAGCTCCCCGGCCGGATGACTCCGATTCGCCCCGACTCCACGCAGCGCAAAGCCGGTCCCACAGGAGCTGCCACTGGGTGACCGCTTGGCGGTCGTGGTGGGGAATGGCTTGAGCCAACGGGACTTCACCGGCCACCAATAACGCTCGCCGGATCAACAACGGACCGGCGATCTCGAAGATCACGACCGAGCCGAGGATAATCTGAAGGATCGGTTCTCCAAGCTCGGGATCGCGACTGGCGGCCAGTGATGCCAGCGCGATGGCGGCACCGGCTTGAGCCAGCAGGGCAGGACCGATCGCCCGCCGAACGACTCGCGGTTCGCC
>JALSIV010000025.1 GCA_026989685.1 Pirellulaceae bacterium
TGTCGAGGTCGGTGGCATTACCGGTGGTCCCATCGGGATCGAAGGCGTCGGCCTGTTGGTTGGAGGGCGTGATCCCCCAATAGCCGACTTCCAACGCATAAGCGCCGCCACCGAGCATGCGGCCCAATACGACATCGGCTCCCCAACCCCACGACGGCGATGCATGATCGGTCGAAAGCCGGCCGTCACCCAGGTTGGCGGTGTTGTAGCTGAGCCACAGGGGGTCGGGGTCATCGCGAGTCATGAAGTTGGCTCCGGCGCGGCCGTACCACAGGACGCACGGAGCGGCCGGGGGGGCGCAGTCGAAAGCAGCATAGGATTTGCCGTCTTCCTGCGGCGCCAAGGGTGCCGGCTTGTCGGACGGCGACGGTTCCGACGGCGGCGCCGGCGGTTGCGGTTCGATGCGTGGCACTGCCGGAGCGCGATAACTCGAAGTGAGCCCTCGGTACCCCGTGTTGGGATATTGCATGGGGGCTTGAGCGAAGACGCTGGCGGCCGCGGCACAGATGGCGGCCAGGGCGGTGAACGACCACGGACGAGGCATGGTTTTCTCCTTTGCAACAGTATGTCCGTTACTAGATTCGATCGAGCTCCGTGCTCGACGGGAACATCCGCTTTCCCTGCCATGACGTCCGTGTCACGGGGAACCCTCCGGGTTCTCATGGGGCATCATCGGTCGCCGCTGAAGACGCCCCCCACGAAAACCATGCTCGCTGCCGAAGAAAACCGGCCACCCGGCCGCTCAAGCCAAACGTCGCAACCAGCCCGCGAAACATGCCGACTCGGTGTGCAGCGCCACAAGCCGCGTGGTGCGAACAAGCGGCCTCACCGCACCGACTGGAATGACTCGACCGGCTCTCCCCTTTCCAGTCTCCAGTCTCCGGCCTCCGGCCTCCAGCCTACTTCAGCACCTTGATGCGGATGTTGCGCCAGCGGACTTCGTACGGGCCTTTGCCTCGCGGAATCCCGTGCACCTGCAGGCCGATGAATCCGCAAGGATGGGTTTTGTAGATCGGCTCGTCCGTCAGGTCCTCGATCTTCTTGCCGTTGATCCACGTTTGGATCCGGGGGCCCTGAGCCACGACTCGGTAGTGGTTCCACTGGTCGTCTTTGAAGTGCTTGTGGGGCTTGAGACGTTCCGGCGGAGTGAGCCAGCCTCGTCCCGTCGCTTCGCCGTAAACGTATCCCGCCTCGCAGCCCTTCTCGCCGGCGGCTTCGATCTCAACTTGAGGGCCGTAGACGCGCCCGGTGGGGGATCCTTTCGTCTTGGAACGAATTTGCACACCCGAGTTGAGTTGCCGATCCACCTTGACATCGAACTCCAGTTCGAAATCGCAATATTCCTTCTCGGTGCACAGGAATGAGTTTGGGCTGCCTTCGCTGGTCTTGCCCACAATACACCCGTTTTCCACACGGTATGTGGCCGTTCCGTTTTTCTGAACCCACCCCGCGAGCGTCTTTCCGTCGAACAACGCGATCCATCCTGGGGCTCCCGCCGATGCCGGAACCGATGTCAGCGTCGTTCCCCATACCAGTACAGCCGCCACCACTGATAGTTTCATCGTTCGATCCTCCTCGCAAGCAGTTTGGGGGGGCACCCGTCCGGTCTTCCCGACACGGTCCATCAATCCGGGTGATTCACAGGATGCCGTACTTTGGGGCTCGGGCACCGGTTCGCCCGAGCATTCGACCGTGTCATGGCCCCGTGAGTATACCATGGGCGGCGCGTGTCGGGCCAGCAGTCCGAGGCGCTCGGCACTACGGCTTGACGACGAATTGGTAGTTCAACAGCCGATTGCCGCGGATTTCCTCGGCGCGGACGCGGAGCCTCTTGCCGACCAACTGATCACCGTGAGGCAGCACGAAGGTGACGGTAGTGCGGCCTTGCCGCAGGTGGAAGACCGACTGCCGCATCCGTCGCCGTCCGGGAGCCGACAGCATGCAGTTGAAGCTGATGGGCTGTTCGCTCTGGTTGTCGAGATGCTGATCGACCACCAGGTTGCCTTCGGCGTCGATGCGGAATACGACTTCCATGGTCACATCTCCCAAACCGACCTCCATCATGCGGTAGACGCTGAACTTGTATCGGCGGCGAGCGGTGATGTCGAAGTCGACGCGCACCGGTTGCGGACCGCTGGTCGCATCGACGCCGAGTGTCACGCGCATCGTCTCCACCTGAGTATCGCCGCCGAGGAGTCTGAATCGCGTGCCGTGGTAGTCGGTTTCCCACTGAGGCGGCAGCACGAGGCGCAGCTTGCCGCCGACGCCGCCGGAAAACGTGTTGGTGAACCGGTACGTGGTCGCCTGTTCGCGTCCGAACAGACTGTCGAGTCGGGTGCGATCGAATTGGAACGCCAGACGCCATTTTGTGACTTCGAGGTTGATGCCGGTGACGAAAACAGGCGTTTCCGCCAACGTGATCACTTGCCGCGAGAATCCGTCCTGCTGGATGGTAGGAGCGCGATGCGTGCGCCCCCACATGTCGTGAACCGTCACGGCTTCCCCCAGATAGAGAACCTCCTTGGTCGGACGGCCGGACCAGCCGACGAGGATCGCCTGGCCGTCTTTTTGGAATACGAAATTCGGACTGCCGTTGGGCAGGTGGAGTTGCCCGAGATACGTGGCGCCTCCCAGCAGTTTGGCGGTCGTGACCCACGGCAACAGGAGTTCGGTCGGATAGCCCTCCGGTGTCAGCAACCCCGTCTCGGCATCGAACGGGTTCGTGGCGATGATGGCATCGGCGCCGTGCACTTTGGCAGCCACCATTCTCGCCACCAGGTCTTTCATGCGAACAATCCGGTCATACTGGGACTTGGAGAGCGGGCGGAGCATCACCCATTGGTGAGCCGATGGTGCGGATGCTGCCGAGACATAGTCGGCCAACTCTTTTCCCGTAAAGGGGGGCTGCTCGCTGTAGGAGAGAAACGCCCACGGCGCCGCCTCACCGCCGGGTTGCTCGACCAACCATTTCCAACTCATACCGATCTTCGTCTTCTGTCCGAATTGATCGAAACGGCGTTTGATTTCGCTGATCTTGGCTGCCAGGCGAGGGAAGGCGATGAAACTGAAATCATCGTCGCCTCCGAGTTGCCACCATTTGACTTTCAGTGACAGTCGTACCATCACGGGGTCGATCGATGGCTGCCAGATATCGGAGTCGAGGAAAATGGCCGCGATGGAAAGCCGCTCTCCGTTGGGAAGGTGGTCCAGGACGTCGGAGGGCGGTCGATCCAGCATCCCCACCATTTCGATGTTCTTCGCCGCCAGACGCTCGGAAAACCAAGCCAGTTTTTCGCCCACATCCGGCGTGTCGGCACCGTACCAAGCGGGGAATTTCACCCAGTGCACGCAGAGTTGGGGAAGCAAGTTGACAAGATCTTTGACCGAAAAGGGGTGTTCTCCATCAGGCAACGACCAGCCGAATTCCCCGCGTTCCGTTTCGTGCGGATCGCCGATCACGGCGATGGCGATCGTGCGGTGCAGTTCGTTTTCCGTATCACCGCTCATCTCCGCCTGGACTTCGTAGTACCCCGGGCCGGGAATCGCGGGCGTCCAAGAAGTTGTTCCCGCAAACTCGCGTCGCGTACCAGGGCGGGACTGGCGCGCGACCGAATCGCTGCCGATCATGTTGCCCGCGAAGGACTGCCGCGACTGGTCAATGACCTTCCCGCTTTCGTCTCGGAGTTGAAAGAGGATGTCGGGGAAATCCTCGCCCGACCCCGAGACCGTGCAGCGGACTTCGACCGGATCGTCTCGGCCGTAAATGCCGCCGGGAGCATTGGTGGTGAGACTCATGCGAGGCAGCCGGCCCAACCAGATGTCGTCGAACCATGCTTCGCCCTTCAAGTCGATGCCGCTTTCGGGAACCAGGCGCAATACCACGACCGCTTGACGCGTTCGCGCATCCCGAGGCGTCATCGGGCCGATCATCAGAGGAACCCAGCCTTCGGTCGTCCTGCGGAACATCGGCGAGTCACGTTGCTCGAGCACCTTCCCCGCTTTGTCCTGAAAGCGCACGCTGATGGATGCCACGTCATGCTTCAAGCCGACCGTCCGGATTCTCGCTCGCAGCAGATAACTGAACAGAGGGCTGGCCGGTATCGGAGGGCTGCGCAGCTCGGCCCCGCCGCCATCGAGTTGGATGCGCAGGGCATGATTGGTGGTTTCCTCGGCCAACGGGTCCCGCGCCATCTCGATCTTCAAATAATGAGGAAAACGGGTGCCGCTGCGGCGTTTCCAGAAATCGGGCCAGCGGTCATAATTGACGTCTTCAGAGTCCTCGAACCGGGCCTGAAAGACGGTGTCGGCGCTACTCCGCAGGATCCGATCCGCTACCACGGGTTGGCCCGTGGCGGCGACTGCCAACAGTGCCCACACCATCACCAACTTGGACCTCGCTCTGTCGTATCGCATTTTTCCGCCAGAAGGTGTCCTGCCGTGTTGCAACTCAAAACCGCCGTTAGGCTTGCCAGCTTCCGCCAGCCGCTTAAGAAAGCTTTGCTTACGGCAGCCCGGTTGGGAGTGTCGGCCGTCGAAATCGACGCTCGCCGGGAGTTACATCCCTCCGGATTGTCACAAACGGCCCTCCGGCACGTGCGGAAACTGCTGGAGGACCTCAACCTGCGCGTCGCCGCCGTGGCGTTTCCCACACGCCGCGGCTACGAAGTCGAAGCCGATTTGCAGCCGCGGATCGAGGGAACGCGATCCGCCATGCGGTTGGCCTATCGTCTCGGGGCTCGAATCGTCGTCAATCACCTCGGCGAGATTCCTCAGCAACCGGCAGCCAGGGACACGTTGCGCCAGAGCTTGTGCGATCTGGCGCGATTCGGTGATCGGGAAGGGGCTCACCTGGCGGTGCTCACCTGCGGAGCCACTCCCCAGCAGGTTCGCGAATTGGTCGACGAACTTCCCGAAGCCACGCTCCATTTGGCACTCGATCCGGGTGAACTGGCGACGTTCGGGATCCGGGCCGAGGCGATGGCGGCCGAATGCGGCTGTCCGGTCCGTTACGTTTACGCCACCGACGGCGTGACCGATCCGGCGCGAGGCCGCGGTGTGGAAGTACCCTTGGGACGCGGGGTCGTCGATTTTCCCGCGCTGCTGGGAAAACTCGAAGAACAAGGCTATGATGGATACCTCTGCATCCGTCGCCATCCTTCCGACCAGGCTCTCCAGGAAATCAGCCATGCTCTCGAGTACCTGCAGGCGTTGTTCCAATAGACGCGGCTTTCGCAACCGGCATCTGCCCGTTACCGCACTTGCCGCCACATGGATTTGGTGTGCCGTCGCAGCCCTATCGGTGGCGCAGCACACCGACTCACCGACGGCGCCAGACGGCCATCCCCCAAAGTTGTTCGCATCTTTCGCAGATGCGATGCGCAGCGTACGGCTGAAGGGAACGTTCACGGTCGTCGCTGAGGGAACCGTTTTGTCGCAGAGGGAGGAAACGTACGAGATTCGACGCGTCGAGAAACTGCCGAAAGGAAATCAGTGGCGTTTTTTCGCTCGCATCCGATACGGACGAATCGATGTGACGCTTCCCCTGACGTTGGATGTTTTGTGGGCCGGTTCGACGCCCGTGATTACGCTCGACTCGGTGGCCATTCCCGGTCTGGGCACCTTTGATGCTCGAGTCCTCATTCACGGGGATCGCTACGTCGGCACTTGGCAGCACGGAGACAAAGGTGGGCACTTATACGGGGTTATTGAACGAGTCGCCGACGAGGACGGGGATGAGGAGCGGACCGGCGGCGAGAGAGAATAGTCGGCGATCTGGCGGCGTCATGCGCGAGCCGGCCGATCACCACGAGGCGACTTCCTCGATCACACGGTCGATTTCTTCAGCCGTGTTGTAATGAGCGATTCCCATCCGCAGCATGCCGTCCGGTTCCAACCCGAGTGCCGCAGTCAGCTCCACCGCGTAGTAATTCCCGTGCCAACTGAAGATGCCGGAATCGGCGAGCCTTTCAGCGATTTGCCGGGAAGTCATTCGCGAGTGTGTCCAGGCCACTGTCGGAAGTCGCTCGGCCGACCGCTCCCGCTCCGTAATGCCCCAGATGCGAACTCCCGGAATCTGCTCCAGACCCTCGATCAGTCGCCAGCAGAGTTCCGATTCGTAAGCGGCAATGGCCGAATATGCCGATTGCAGCGCCGCGCGTCGGGCCAATTGCGGGGAATTCTCCACACTCCGGCCGATCTCGGCCAAATACTCGATGGCGGCCAGCACACCCGCCAGGCATTCGTGATTCTGTGTGCCCGTCATCCAGCGATCGGGAATCCGATCGGGGACCGGCTTGAGTTTGTAGGCGGGCAACCGTTCCATCCGTTCGCGCCGGCCCCACAGCACGCCGATGTGAGGCCCAAAGAACTTGTAGACCGAACAGGCCAGGTAGTCGCACTCGAGCTGCCCGACATCGGTCAGCCGATGGGGGG
>JALSIV010000026.1 GCA_026989685.1 Pirellulaceae bacterium
CATCATTTCAGTGCCTACGGCTTCTGGGCTCCGGCCGTGGGAAGCTACGTCCAGCACGGTATCACCACGCGGCTCGGGCACCCTCGGATGCCGGAGCTACTGCAGTTGGTCGACCCGTGGTTCTACCGCCACCGGCTGGAGATGCCCAAGTTGATCCTCAATGCTTCCGGCGACCAGTTCTTCCCGCCCGATTCCTCGCGGTATTATTTCGACGGACTGCTTGGAACGAAGCACTTGCGATACGTTCCCAACGCCGACCATTCGCTCAAGGGCACCGACGCCGTGGAGACGTTGATCGCCTGGTATTCGCTGATTCTGGCGGACAAGCGGCTACCTCGTTTCACGTGGAAACAGCGGGAGGACGGCGCTTTGGTGGTGAGGCCGAAGGACACTCCACGCAGGGCCGTGTTGTGGCAGGCGACCAATCCGCGAGCTCGCGATTTCCGCCTGGAGACACTGGGGAAGCAGTATCACCGTACCGACTTGACGGCGGAGCCCGATGGCTCTTTCGTGGTCGAAGTGCCTCGGCCGGCGAAGGGCTGGACCGCCTACTTCGTCGAATTGACGTACGATGTCGGCTTGCCGGTACCACTGAAGCTGACCACAACGGTGCAGGTGGTGCCGGACGTGTTGCCGTTCGAGGGCAAGGACATGAGTTTGCCGCCGACGATCACCGTTCGTTGCGTGGCCCCCACGTCCCGGGTGGCGGAAGAGTTGGCGCAGATGGCTCGTGCCGGAAAGCTGTCCGCCATTGGCGACGAGTTTGCGGTGGAGTTTCGCGAGCCGAGCGGTGGCGAAGGGGAAGTCAACCTGCAAGTCAACTGGAAACCGAAGGGATCGTTCGAAAAGAGTGCCGAGGCCGTGCTGGGCTGGCTGGCCAAACAGAAATGCCACGGCGTTCGGATTCGTCTGGAGTCGGGACCCGCTCCGGCATTCGAATAAAGAGACAGAGAGAAGCGACCTGGCACTCGATCCGCCTTATCGCGGCATTCGCCCGCAAGGCTGAAGGCGGGAGACCGGAGGCTGTAGGGGTGGTGGTGAGACCCGAAAGCCGGTGTAGGATGCGCGCACGGCGCGCCGATGTTACGAAGTAAGGCCCTATCGCTCCTGTTTCCACTCTGTCCCGCTTCACGCCGGCCAAAGCCGCTTCGACGGGTTATGGCTTGTTCGTGAAACAATAGATACTGGAGTACGTACGTATCAGCAGACGACCTTGACTGATGGCGGGCGTGGCGATCGTGAGTTCGTCCAGTTTGTTCTGGTGCAGAACCTGGAACCGAGAGCCCGGTTCGACCACATAGGTCGTTCCCTCCTCGCTGATGCAAAACAGCTTGCCGTTGTAGGCCCATGGTGACGCGGTGAACGTGGCACCGGGAGCGAACCGCGTCTTGCCATAAATCTCCTGGCCCGTCTTGGCATCGTGGCAGGAGATGAAACCGCGATCGAACAGCGTATAGTAGCGTCCCTGATAGACGATCGGTGAGGCATTGTACGGCCCGCCTTTGCGGAGATACCACTCGATGTGCTCGTCGTCCGCCGGATTCTCCGGGAGTTTCCATTTTCCGTTGGCGCCCGGTTTGATGGCGAACACCGGACGGATGGGATCGCCGATATAACCGGACGTCAGATAGAGCAACCCGTCCTTCGCGAAGGGCGAGGGAATCACCAGACTCGACATCAGACCGTTGAACTCCCAGAGCACGTTGCCCTGCAGATCGTACGCCCGGTTCTTGTTGCGTCCACACACGACCAACTCGGTCCTCAGCGGATTCTTCCAGATGTAGGGAGTGGCCCAGGTGCTGGGTTCGTCGCGTTTGCGTTTCCACCGCTGCTTTCCGGTAGCCGCATCATACGAGGCGATGTACGACTCCTCCTGGTTGTCATACACCATGATCACCCGATCCTCGTGGACAATCGGCGACGCCGCGGCACCGTAATCCCACAGCGTTGCTTTCGGTTCGATCTTGTGAGACCACAGAGGCTTGCCGTCCAGGTCGAAACAGTACAGTCCCAAGTCGCCGAACAAGACATACAGACGCTTACCATCGGTTGCCGGCGTCTCGTTGGCGTAGCTCGCTTTGGGATGGCGGGGGACGGCGGGTTCGCCCGCGTGGACGGTTCTCTTCCACAGAATGTCTCCCGACCGGAGGTCGAGACAGTAGACTTGCCACGCATGCCTCCCAGAGCGCGGTTTGCGAACGCCCAGTCCCTGATACAGCCCCTTCTTCGGCTTGTCCGTCTTCTTCTCACTCACCACTGTCGTGAGAAACACGCGATTGTCCCATACAACCGGGCAGGACCAGCCCTGGCCGGGAATCTCTGTTTTCCAGGCGAGGTTCTGCGTTCGGCTCCAGCGCAGTGGCAGCCGAGGATCGTCCTCGGCGACTCCATCGCCGTTGGGACCGCGGAACCGAGGCCAATTCGGGTTTGGGGTTGACTGGCCCGATAGGGAGGAACTTGCGGCGATCGCTGTTAGGATCAACGCCAATCTGAGAATCGATTTCACGTCAAGACTCCTTCGACCGATAGGCGCCAGGGACGGTTCGTTGGGCTGACTTCGTGTGACTCCGACAGGGAGGCTCCTTCGGAGACAACAGCGGGTTGATAGGGGATGCCCCGGAATTGTAGCAGGTTTCGTGTTCCGAACCGGCGACCCTCAGGTGTCCAGATCGGTAGGGAGTGACCGGAGGAACCGGCGACAACGAATGCTACCGATGATGAGCGACGGCAGGTAGAGGGGAAATAGGAGGAAGCCGACATTTGCCGTCAATTCCAGGAACGAGGCGATGGTGACGTGCTTCTCGCGGCGATACAACGTCGCCAGAAAACCCGCGAAAAGGAATTCGACTGCCAGATAGCCCAAGATGACCGTTTCCGACAACGATGACTCGGTGACCAACAGAGAAAACACAACCAGAACCCCGGCCAAAAAGAGAACCGTCCCGACGATCCACCACAACCAGTTGTTCATGGTGATGATGCGTGTTCCACCACCGGTTGCTAAACTGACATAGGGATAGCGTGCCACCGTGTAGAACGAAATCAGCAATCCCACGGCCCCCGGAATCCAGATGAGGATGAGAGTCCCCCAAAGGACTCCCGAGGGTATCTGCTGCCGCAGGCCGGGGACGACCTCGCTTGCCAGCGTGATCATCGAGCGGCCGATGGTCAGAGTCACCATTGTGAAAGCCACGCCGCCCATCGACCAGCGCACCGATCGCGGCAAATGGGCAGGGGGGATGAAATCGTCGGTGGATGCAGAATCATTCACCATGAGTCCTCGAGCCGGATGATCGTCCGATAGCGGCACCGTGAACCGAGAACCAAGGGGGACGCACCAGTGAATTGTAATCGGTATGTGGGCACAGCGAAAAGGAGCATCCGTGATGAACCGTGCGAGAAATGCGAGACGGGCGACGGCCTCGATCGGACTCCAGCCGGCTCGTGCCTGCTGGCTCCACCGCTGCCTGGTGTTCTTCGTCGCTCTGTGCGGAATAGCAGGCCGGGAAAGAGTGCAGGGCATCGAACCGCACGGCGGTGCGATTCGCATTCCCAGCGCCTGGGTCTACTCGCGTCCGTTGGTCGCTCCCGAAGACCGCGAGAAGAACCGCAGCCACGCCCAGAAGGACCCGACCGTTGTGCGGTTCGAGGGGCGGTGGCATCTGTTCATGACCGTGAAACTGAAAGATCGCTCGGCGATCGAATACTGCGCGTTCGAATCTTGGGACGAGGCCGACCAGGCGGAGCGGACGGTTCTTGCCGTAAGTGACAGCAGATATTACTGTGCGCCTCAGGTATTCTACTTCGCTCCGCATTCCCGCTGGTATCTGGTCTATCAGGTCGGTGTCCCCGGTCAAAAGAAGATGTGGGTGGCCTATTCCACCACGACCGACATCTCCGATCCGGAATCTTGGTCACCAGCCAGACCGATTCTCGATGGCGGCCCGCAGGATCCTCGCGTCGTCGGAGGACTCGACTATTGGATCATCTGCGACGACCGGCGGGCTTATCTGTTCTTTACCAGCCTCAACGGAAAGATGTGGAGGATGTGGGCGCCGCTGAGCGAGTTTCCTCGAGGCTTCGATCATTGCGAAGTGGCATTGGAGGGAGCCGTCTTCGAGGCCAGCCACACTTACCGACTCAAGGGACGTCATCAGTACTTGACCATTATCGAGCAGAACGAACAGGGACGGCGTTACTTCAAGGCCTACGTCGCCGACCGTTTGGACGGGCGCTGGCGGCCGGTCGCCGGTTCGCGTCAACACCCGTTCGCCGGTGCGGCCAATATCCGTCCCGACACCGGAGTCCCCAAGTGGACCGATAATGTCAGCCATGGCGAACTGCTGCGCGCCGGCTATGATCAGACCCTGACGGTCGATCCGGACCTCTGGCGGTTTCTGTTCCAGGGCTGCTTGGATGCCGAAATGCACGGCCACTCGTACGGGAAGATTCCGTGGCGGTTGGGCATACTGCGGCCGACAAAGCCGCAGCGGTGATGCCGTTGCCGAAATGCTCCAGGCGCTAGGGCGGTAGCTTGAGGCCCGCCTGCTGGGCGACGAACTGTTCGCGGTCCTTCGGTTGGAGGCCGAGGAACCACTCGTGGATTACCGCATAGAGCCATTCGCGGCGAGGCTGCGATAGCAGGGCTCCCAGCCTGACGGTTCGGTCGGCATCGATCTGCACGACATCGACGTTTTCGCCGTTGACTTCCATATCGGTTGGTCTCAGTCGGACATTGACCACCGATTCGGGGCGGAAGCGGCGGCGCCACACCAGCGGGCCGATTCCCGATTGGATCCATGCTTCAGGCCCGTTGACCACCAGTTCCGACCTTCCCCAGGCGTACATGGCGACCAGCCAGAACAAGACGATGCCGGCTGCGATGAAGGGCGTGAGGAATACGGCTAGAAAGATGGTTGCGCCGGGGCCCATCGGCTCATCGTTCATGACCGGCTTGGGCATCCACGGAGGCGGCGGGCCGACGAGATTGGTATAGATGGCGCTGGCCAGCAGCGTGAGGAAAACGCTCGGCATCCCGTTCCAGAACAGCATCAATCCCAGCGTGATCAGGAATTTCCCCTGAGAGCGTGTGGACGCGGTGAACGCCACCTCCGGACCATTCTGGCGGACCTCGCATCGGCTCGGCGGATGGCGGAGAATCTCGGTGATCGGACGGACCAATCGCCCGACGTGGGACAGCGGCGAGACGCGTTCGCACGACGGGCAGAGGGCTACGCCCTCGGAGACGTTCATCGACTCCGTTGGGATCTCATTGCCGCAGACGGGGCAAGTGTTTCCGGAGTATTGGGAAAAGTGGTCTTGCATCGATGGGACGTTCCCGTGGACAGCTCGAGTTCACATTAGCCGATCCTCCACACAGCGGACAGTTGGCAGCGACCGATCTGCCCGCGTGGTGGGAAACCTGATATAATTGGGCGAGCGGGACGAGCCTGCCGATGCGACACCGGCGGAGCCGATTGTCGGGTTGATTGTCGATTTGCGACGTAATTCCGGTGGCTCGACATCGCTGGGTGACTTGCTGCTGTCGTATATCACGAACAATATGTGAGAGCCAACGGAGACGCGACGTGGCGCCGAGGTATCCTTCCCGATCTTGAAGTGCAAATCACCGAGCGTGATCGTGCCCGGGGAATCGATACCGTTTTGGAATACGCGAAACGATGGATTCGCGAGCAGGCCGAAAGCCGTGGTGGGCACGGATTGAGCGGAGAGGACGGGGGCCGTCCGGCAGCTTCCGACCCCCGGCGGATAAGTAACCTCCGCACAACGCGGTGCTCGGGGACACTTCGGGCGGCCCGGGATCAGGTTCCATGAGGCCGAGCACGTGGGGGGATCGTCGTAACGCTTTGACTTATAGAAACTTAGGGTTGGGTGTTGCCAAGAGTTCTTCCGCGTCTTGAGTACACCCCACAGGATTCGAACCTGTAACCTTCGGTTCCGTAGACCGATGCTCTATCCAGTTGAGCTAGGGGTGCAACTGGCGTCTTGAAAACGCTGGACTCGTTAGTTTATCGACATGACCGGCTCAGGCAACCCCAGGAAAGCGGGATGTTTCGGAGTTTTTTCCGGCGGGGCCCCAGTTACACTGCTGCAGACCGGCGATTCGTGAGAGGCCGGCTGACATCGGTTTTCATTGGCGGCCGATCTCCAGTAAAATGGGAAACAGATTCCCAGTCGATTGGGGATCCGCGTGATTTCCTCAGCTTCGTGCCCTTGCCATGCGACCTTCCGAGCTCGTGCGAGCTTCCTGCCATTGCTCCCCTTCCGACGGCTTTCGTCTTTCCGATTCCTCCCGATTCCCACGCTCACTCGCCCCGCCATGATTGTCCAGCCACTCCCGCCCCTGCTGCGTCGAATCTCCCT
>JALSIV010000027.1 GCA_026989685.1 Pirellulaceae bacterium
TCCGGCGCATCGATGTGGGGCGCCATCCGACCGACGTCCATTGTTCTCCCGATGGCCGGTTCGCCTATGTGGTCAACCAGTTCGAGGATTCGGTGACGGTGGTCGATCTGGTGCGAACCGACCGCGCGCCGGTGACATGGTCGTTGGGGCCGACGCCGCCACCCGGTCCGGTCGAACGAGGCGAATCGCTGTTTCACGATGCCCGGTTGTCCCACGACGGATGGTACAGTTGCCGAAGCTGCCACATCGACGGGCACACCAACCACTTGCGCAATGACAACCTCGGCGACGGAGATTACGGAGCTCCCAAGCGTGTGCTCAGTCTGTTGGGGGTTGCCGACACGCCACCCTGGTCGTGGCTGGGATCGCGATCGCGGCTGCACGACCTGGTGAAGCGATCGCTGGAAACGACGATGCAGGGAGAGCAGCCGGCGGATGAGACCGATCGGGACGACCTGGTAGCCTATCTGCAGACGCTCAAGCCGCCTCCCGGCCTTGCAGTGGCCCGAGGGACCATCAAGAACGAGCTGGCCGCTCGCGGCGCCGAGGTTTTTCGCCGGTTGAATTGCGGCGAGTGCCATCCGCCGCCCCGCTACACGACGCGGCAGGTGTGGGACGTGGCGATGCCCGATGAGTTGGGCCGCAGAGAGTTCAACCCGCCGAGCTTGCGGGGCGTCTCGCAGCGGGACTCGTTTTTTCACGACGGCCGCGCCACGACGCTTGGCCAGGCGTTGTCCTGCCACGGCGAGATCGACTGGAGTGGAGTGTCGGACGAGGAGCGTCGAGCCCTACTGCATTTTCTCGAGACTCTGTGAAGGGGCGCTTTCGGCGGATGCCGCTCGCTCGTCGAGCCACTCTGCGATGGTCTTCCATACCCGGTCGCGATCCGTTTCGTGGTGCAATTCGTGACGCATGCCCGGGAATTCGACCAGTCGGCAATAGCGGGGATTGCGCTGCGCGAACCGGCGGCAGGCGTCGAGGCTGGTAAGGGAGTCCTCGTCGCCGTGAAGCATCAGGGTCGGTACGCGGAGCTGCTCGGCGTGATCCAGCGCCCACTCTCCGGCAGCCAGCATCTCCACACCCAACCTGGCTGTGACACGACGATGCCAGTAAGGATCGTGGCGAAGCTGGTGGATGACTCGGGAATCGTGAGTCAGTTCACTGGGATCGATGTCGGTGGAGAACGGCAGCCAGGGAAAGACACGATTGGCGATGCGGCCGACCCGTTCTTTCCACGGGCTGATGGCGTGAGCCGGCAGCAACAGCGGGCTGGATGCGATGAGGCCATCGATGGCCGGTGCGGTCTGAGGTGGCCGCATCGCCAGATTGAGCACCTCGCAGCCGCCCAGGCTGTGTCCATACAAGAAATGGGGGCCCGTGTGGACCTGCACATGCTCGTTCCAGATTTGCAGCACATCCAGCAGAAGCCGCTGGAACGCGGGGGCATGTCCGCGAATTCCCGAAGATCGGCCGTGGCCTCGTTGGTCGTATCCTACGACTCGATAGCCGCGCTGGCAGAGAAACGCGGCGAAATCGGCGTAGCGGGAAATGTGATCCGACAGGCCGTGGACGATCAGCACCGTCCCGCGGCTGGAGTCTTCGGGCTCCCAGGTTCTTCCCTGCAACCGATGGCTGTCCGCCGTGACGGCGGTCCACTGGGTCAACGAGATCCCGCTCTCATTCTCCGACTGCGGTATCTCAGTGGCATCCGGAGGGGCAGGTGGAGGCTGTTCCGCCGCGGGATGGGGGGGCGCCGAATCGAGCGATCGCTCTTGGATCTTTCGTACCAGGTATTCGTGTCGGCGGAAGTGGTGTAACCAGCGGTAGCCGATTGCCAGGCAGATCAGCCCTCCCAGCATGATATACATCGATGTACGGTGGAGGTCGGAAAAGAGCTTCTCGGTGGAGCGGGGTTCGTTCGAGAGCGCGACCGCGCAGATGAACGCCAGCAAGAAACCAGCGACGATCAAGCTCCACCCCGTTCGGATCCAGCGGAGGGCGCCGTGTGGCGGTCGGCTTTCGCAGGAGGAGGCTGGCGAAGGCATCAGGACGAGTTGTTTCAGCGAGGACGGGAAGTGAAAAAAACCTGCGCACCCGGTTGCGGCTCATTGTAGACGAACGGCAACGCAGCGGAGACCGGGTTGGCCCGGCGCCTCGATGCTGGCGAGCAGAGGCGGTGTGACGCCCGATTCGGGGGATTTGGACGCGGGCGGCCGCCGGTGGTATGCTGGGAGTTTCCGTCGGAAAAACCGCTGGCAGGCACGACCAATGCGAAGGGAGAACAGGACCTTGCGTTGCCCCCGTCAATCCGTACCGTTTGCCCCTCGAATGGCAATGGGGTTGGTCGCAAGTCGATGGCTGCTTGGGTGGGCGATTTTCTCGGTGTTGACGGCCACCTCGTCGGCCGAAGATCGGCTGACCGGGCGTTCTTTCGCCACGCGTTCGGAAGTGATCGCTCGGCACGCCATGGCCGCCACCAGTCAACCGCTGGCCACTCAGGTGGCGCTCGAGATCATGCGTCAGGGAGGCAACGCCATCGATGCCGCCATTGCCGCCAATGCGTGTTTGGGGCTGATGGAGCCGACGAGCTGCGGCATCGGCGGAGACTTGTTTGCCATCGTGTGGGATGCGAAGAGTCGAAAACTGTACGGCCTCAATGCGAGCGGCCGCTCTCCGCGTTCGTTGACGCTGGAGGAGTTCCAACGGAGAGGTCTCAAGCATATTCCGCCCGTAGGGCCCTTGCCGGTGACCGTTCCCGGCTGCGTCGACGGCTGGTTCGAGCTCCATCGCCGTTTCGGCAAACTCCCGATGGAGCAAGTGTTGGCACCGGCCATCCGGTATGCTCGAGAAGGATTCCCCGTTTCCGAAGTCATCGCCCGCAGTTGGTCCGGTGGTGCGCGCCTGCGGCGGTTTCCCGGATTCGAAGCGACGTTTCTGCCCGGTGGAGAGGCTCCGCGCAAAGGACAACTGTTTCGCAACCCCATGCTGGCCGATACGCTGCAGCAGATTGCCCGGCAGGGACGCGACTACTTCTACAAAGGCGATGTGGCTCGCACCATCGACCGTTTCATGCGCGAACATGGTGGATTCCTGAGTTACGACGATCTGGCCTCGCATCGTTCGGAGTGGGTCGAGCCGGTTTCGACGACGTATCGGGGTTATCGTCTGTGGGAGCTGCCGCCCAATGGCCAGGGGATCGCGGCACTGCAGATCTTGAACATCCTGGAAGGATTCGATTTGCCGAGTGCCGGGTTCGGCAGCGCCGAGCATCTGCACTGGTTCATCGAGGCGAAGAAGCTGGCCTTCGAGGATCGGGCTCGGTTTTACGCAGACCCGGCTGTGGAGCAAATCCCGGTCGCCCGGTTGATTTCCAAGGAGTATGCGGCCGAGCGGCGGAAGCGGATTCGCTCCCGTGCCGCTCGAGTCTATCCGCCAGGCGATCCCGGTCCCGAGGAAGGAGACACGATCTATCTCACCACGGCCGATTCCCAGCGGAATATGGTATCGCTGATTCAGAGCAACTACCGCGGATTCGGTTCGGGGATGTGCCCACCGGGACTCGGCTTCTGCCTGCAGGACCGCGGGGAGTTGTTCGATTTGGAACCGGGAAGAAAGAACAGCTATGCGCCCGGCAAACGTCCCTTTCACACGATCATTCCCGCGTTTGTCACCAAGGACGGCAAGCCGTTCTTGAGTTTCGGTGTGATGGGCGGGGCGACTCAGCCGCAAGGGCATGCTCAGATTATGATGAACATCGTCGATTTCGGGATGAACTTTCAAGAGGCGGGGGACGCGCCGCGAGTTGTTCACAGCGGATCATCACAGCCCACGGGCGAGCGGATGAGTGATGGCGGACGCGTCCACTTGGAATCGGGGTTCGCCTGGGAGACCATTCGCGCGCTATTGCGACGCGGTCACCGTATCGATTACGCACTGGGGGTCTACGGCGGTTACCAGGGTATCGGCTACGATGCCGAGAACGACGTCTACTACGGTGCGTCGGAATCCCGCAAGGACGGACAAGCCGCCGGGTTCTAGCCGGTCAGGGACGACTCTGATGGAGGTGAGCGTGACATCCTGGTTGCCCGTGGCACTGGCCGGCGACAACGCCGTCTCGCAGGCATCGACCGCTCAGTGGCTCGATACGCCCACGCGGTGGCTGCTGGGGACGGTGTTGGTCGTCTTGGGAGCGGCGTCGCTGGTGAGCCGCTTCCTGCGGCGGCAGCCGGAAGGCACCGTCAATCCGGCGCTGGCTCGGTTGTTCAACCTCCGGGTACGAGCCTGGTGGATGATGTGCGCTATCTTGATCGCCGGCTTCATTTTCGGCTACGTGGCGACGGTGGTCCTGTTCGGCATTGTTTCGTTCATGGCACTGCGCGAATTCATCACCATGACGCCGACTCGCCGAGGCGACCACCGTGCGCTGTTCTGGGTTTTTCTGGCGGTCACTCCGTTGCAGTACGTGTTGGTGGGATTCGGCGAAGATGCCTACAAGATCTACAGCATTTTCATTCCCGTCTACGGCTCGCTGTTGATACCGGCCAGGATCGCCATTTCGGGCGATCCCAAGTGGTTTCTGGAACGTTCGGCCAAGATCCAGTTCGGGTTGCTGATCTGCGTCTATGCACTGAGCTATGCTCCAGCCCTGCTCGATCTGAGCTTGCGAGTGCCGGATGCCGACGGCAATCTCCAGCCGTGGCAGGGAAGCCGCCCGGGTCTGTTGTTCTATTTCGTGCTGCTGGTCCAACTCAATGACGTTCTTCAGTACGTGTGGGGCAAGCTCGTCGGAAAACACGTCATCGCGCCCAAGGTCAATTCGAACCGCACCTGGGAGGGTTTTTGCGGCGGTGTCGCCTCCACGACTCTGTTCGGCGTGTTGCTCAGTGGCGTCACTCCGTTCGGGCTGTGGGGATCGGCATTCATGGCCATGATCGTCTCGGTGATGGGATTTGCCGGCGGGATGACGATGTCGGCGATCAAACGCGATCGAGGCGTGGCCGATTACGGTACGCTGGTGCAAGGTCATCACGGACTGCTCGACCGGATCGACTCGCTCTGCTTCAGCGCTCCGGTGTTCTTCCACTTGACTCCCTTTTTCGCCGAATTGGCTCGGTGACCGGAACCCCCTTTTCCGCCAGCCGACAATCCGTCATGCTCGAAGTCGACCACCGCATCTCGATTCCTTTGCGAGAGTTCTCGTTCACGTTCTCTCGCAGCAGTGGACCGGGAGGACAGAACGTCAACAAGGTCAACACGAAAGTGACGCTGCACTGGAATGTCGCCGCTTCCAGATCGTTGCCGGACGATGTGCGCCGCCGATTCATGACCCGTTACCACCGGCGCATCAACGATCGAGGGGAGTTGGTCCTGCATAGCCAGCGTTTTCGCGACCAAGGGCGCAATGTGGCCGACTGTCTGGAGAAGCTGCGAGCCATGTTGCGGGAAGCTGCCGCGGCCCCGAAGCCGCGGAAGAAGACGCGCCCTTCTCGGCGGTCGGTGGAAAAGCGACTCGAGGCGAAGCGCCGACGCAGTCAGCGGAAGCAGATGCGACGGCCGCCCAGGGATGAATGAACCCGACTCCCGCGACATGCGCGCACGTCGCACGGGTGTTACGAAGTAAGAGGCTGTCACAAGACTTCAGGCCGCAAGCAACATATCCGAGCTTCGGCAGCGGCGCGGCGGGTTTTGTTACCGGCTCGAAGAGGCTGTCACAAGACTCCAGGCTGCAGGCAACACGCCCGAGGCCGGGAAGCGGCGCGGCGGGTTTTGTTATCGGCTCGAAGACTCTACGGCGGTCGCAACGATCATCGCCTGGCCGACCACTCGAGCACCTGCTGGCCCGATTGGCGGGGTGGTTGAGGGCGCGTCAGTTGTTGGCGAGGACGGACTTTGGTTGCGGTGGGGCCTGCCGTTGGTTGAGAACGAATGGCCAGTTCGACTCGGCCGGTCGAACCGGGGGTGTAGGGGCGGGCCGGGCCGGCCGCCATCGGCTGTACTGCCACCAAATCCGATGTCGTAGTCGAAGTCGGCGTTGCCGCAGTCCCCATGTTGGCGGACGCCGAACCGCGCGTTGCGCTCGGCGGCCGAGCAGCGATGGGAAGTGCGATCTGAGGCGAACCCTGTTTGACCCACTCGAGCCAGGCGTCTTGCAGTTCGCCCAGACTCGAGTAGCCGTAGAACTCGCGCGTGGCGGCGGTCCAGTTGTTGGTATCCATCCCCTGACCCACGAATCGAACGAATCGCTGTCGGCCTCCTTGTTGGATCAGAAAGCGGGTCAGCGAGTAGCCTTGAGCGTACAGGGGCATGATGTCGCGAGGATACTCCTTCATCGCGAACATCTTGTTGAAGGCGATCCCCCGCTCGGTCAGCAGAAAACGAATCAGTAGCTTGTGCTGTTTGCTTCGTTCGCTGATGTCTTCCACGGTCGTGCAAGCGCCTTCGTCGGCCCAGCGAGGCAAGGGGCGGCCAAAGTGCGTGGCGAAGATGGTGTGGGTGATTTCGTGAGGCAGTACGCTGTCGAGAATGCGCTGCTGCGATCCTTGAATCACCATCTCCCAGCCGAACGGTCGGCCGTTGTCAAAGGCAAAGGTCGTCACTCCGCCGGCTCCCAACGCGGGACTGTCGTGCACTTGGATCGGGCACGGGGATTGCCAACGGGGAAGTGGAGCGCCGAGCCAGGAGATGGCCAGCTCGCGGCGGTACTGTTCGGCAGCCAGGGCCACGCGCTGGGCGAACTCGGCCGTTCGCGCCGAGACCACGAAATTCTCCGTGCGGTAGCCGGCGGCCAGCGAAGAAATTGCCAACCCGATCACGGCCAACGCCGCGTGTTTGCGAGCATCCATGCTCTGTCACTCCTTTGACGTGTGTTGTCCTTCCTGCAAGGCCCGGCGCAGACTATCCATGTCCGCGCGACCCGTGTTCTCGAGGTCGTGGCGATGTCGCTGCAAACGGCGGGCCGTCCGGTCGTGGTTGGGCGCGCTTGCGCCGCAAACTCAAGGCCCCAAGCGTGTTTCGCTTTCAGCGAACCGCGCCGGTCCTTTCCCGCCCGGTCGTCGGCGCGGAAAAATTCTTCCAAGAGCATTGGAAGATCTTCCGTGGCCGCTGGAGCGAGTCGCGACTCGCTGCGGTCGACGTGGCCGACATTTTAGGGCAAGCTGCCACCGACCGCCTACACCAGTTTTTTTCCGCGGAGTCGGTGACGAGTGCGGTTCTGCTTTTGTGGAGCAACCGCTGAACCGGTCCCCAGCATGCTCCCGCACTTCTGCGAGGCTCCAGCGTGACCTAGCCTGATAGGGAGAGGGTTCGGCAGCGGGGCGTGGGGTCGAGTCGGCGGCGCGGGTGTTGGAGTGGCGACGGGAATGACGGGTGCAGGGGAGACACCAGACGAGCCGGTTGTACGGCTGTCGGATCTGCGATTCGCGTATCCGGCGACTTCGTTCCGCCTCCAGATTTCCCACTGGGAAGTGGCTCGAGGCCGCCAGGTGGCCGTGATCGGCCCGAGTGGATCGGGCAAGACCACGCTGCTCCATTTGATTGCCGGGATACTACGACCGACGGCAGGAGTGGTCGGCGTCGAGGGGAGGCGGCTGGACGAGTTGGCGGACCGGGAGCTGCGTGCGTTTCGAGCCCGCCGCATCGGCATGGTCTTTCAGGACTTTCAACTGTTGGAGTACTTGGACGTCCGCGAGAACATCTTGCTGCCGTACTATATCGGGACCGATTTGCGCATCTCGGGCGACGTTCGCCGACGGGCCGACGAATTGGCGGCGGCAGTCGGTTTGGGGGACCGGATGCGGCGCAATGTCACGCGGCTGTCGCAGGGAGAGCGGCAACGAGTGGCTTTGTGCCGAGCGCTCATCACCGAGCCTCCGTTGATTTTGGCGGACGAACCTACCGGCAATCTCGATCCGGTGAACAAGCGGAAGATCATGGCCCTGCTGCAGAATCACGCTCGCCGTTTAGGCGCGACCCTGGTCGTGGTGACTCACGATCGCGACATCTTGTCGGCCATGGATCGGGTGGTCGACTTTGCCGACTGGACAGCCAAAGTGGGGTAGTGCGATGTGGCATCTGGCTTGGCGGCATGTCGTGTATTACCGCGGGCAGACCCTATTGTTGGTAGCGGCGATCGCGCTGGCCGGTTATTTGCCGATCGCGACGGAGTTGCTGCTGCGGCGGCTTCAGCACGATTTGCGCTCGCGAGCCGATGCGACGCCGCTGGTAGTCGGCAAGCTGGGCAGCCGCACCGATTTGATGCTGCACGCCCTCTACTTCACGGCGAAGGCTCCCGGCAGGATCCCGTTCGGGACGATGGAGACCGTGACGGCCGACGGGTATGCTCGAGCCATTCCGCTGGCCGCGGTGCATACGGCGAAGCGCGTTTCGCTCGTAGG
The DNA here is from genome assembly GCA_026989685.1 of Pirellulaceae bacterium. Classification (GTDB taxonomy): domain Bacteria; phylum Planctomycetota; class Planctomycetia; order Pirellulales; family Pirellulaceae; genus S141-3. The sequence goes on from JALSIV010000027.1 coordinate 8,394, forward strand.
TACGTCGCTCGATTATTTCGAGTACCGTCGGCTGCGCGTCTCGAGCGGTAGGACGTTCGGCCGGCTGGGCGAGTGTGTGGTGGGAGCGAGTGTCGCCCGGCGACTGGGATTGTCCCCGGGCGATTCGCTGTTGACCGATACCGAGAGTTTCGTCGAGCTGACCCGGTACCCGCTCAAACTCCATGTCGTCGGAGTACTGGCCGCGGCTGGAACGCCCGACGATGACGCAGTCTTTTGCGATATCAAGACCGTCTGGGTCATCGAGGGGATCGGGCACGGCCACCAGGACTTGGGCGGCGTCGACGAGCCCGGCGTGGTGCTGGAGCGAACCGAGAATGCCGTGACGGCCGGCGCTGCACTCAAGCAGTATTTGGAAATCACTCCCGAAAACGAAGCCTCGTTTCACTTCCACGGGAACATGCGGGATTTCCCCATTACGGCGGTCATCTTGATTCCTCGAGACGAAAAATCGGAGACCATTCTGTTGGGGCGATGGCACGAGTCGGACGAGTTTCAGGTCATCGAGCCGGATCGTGTCGTCGAATTGCTACTCGGTACGGTGTTTCAGATCAAGCACTTGCTGGATTTGGCCGCCGTTTTCGTGGCGGTGTCGACGGGACTGTTGATTGCGTTGGTCGTGTTGTTGAGCCTCCGTTTGCGAGCTGCCGAGATGGCGACGCTGTTCAAGCTGGGGTGCCGTCGAGCCACCACGGCGCGGCTGATTTCGGCCGAGTTGCTGATCGTGACGGGATTGTCGTGTGCCGTGCTGGTCGTCATGCTGGGGACAACGTGGCTGGTAGGGCCTTCGTTGTTACGCTGGTGGATCGTGAGTGGCGGAGTATAGATCGTGTTCTTGTCGGGGCGATTGGCTGCGAGTGCTCACCAAGACGCGGAGACACGGAGGCATAACGAAACGGAAGAGTCGGAGAAGACTGGGATGATGTGGCTAGTCCGTTGGATGTGGAGGGAGAGTTGGTTCTCCAATCGCTGCATTGTGGCAAGTGCGCTGATCGCTGCCCTTTGTCTGACACTTGGGTGTCGTTCCCGTGACGGGGGACCGGACGCCGCGGGCACTCGAACGCGTCGCGTTTTCGCGGCTCATCGAGGCATCGCGTACTTCGCCCGCCGGATGGGAGGCGCCGACGTGGACGTTTGGTTTCCCGTTCCACCCGGCACGGATCCGCAGCACTGGCGTCCCTCCGCGGAAGAGCTTCGACAGATCCAGGCCTGCCGGCTCATTCTGCTGGATTATCCCGGCTACTCACCCTGGGTCACCACGTCGGCGCTGCCGCTGACGCGGGCAGTCGATACGACGCGGCCCCTGAGGGATCGGCTGATCCGCCTGGAGGGCGCTGTGACGCACCGCCACGGCCCCGGCGGTACGCATACGCATGCGGGCTATGCTCCCGGAGCGTGGCTCGATCCCGACCTGGCTCGGCTGCAGGCCCAAGCTGTCCGCTCGGCGCTGGGAAAGGCGTTTCCTGAGCGACAAGAGGGATTCGAGAGCCGATTCCAGCGACTCGCAGATGAGTTGGACCAATGGCGCCGCGAATTGGAGCAGTTGGCCAAACGGACGCGCGGCACTCCGCTGTTGGCGTCTCATCCGGTCTACGACTATTTGGCGCGGCGCGGCGGGTGGCCGATTCAGAGCGTTCACTTCGAGCCGAATCAGATGCCCAGCGAGGAGGAGTGGCAGAAACTGTGGACGCTGCAGCAGCAGAGCGGCGCTCGTGTGATGCTGTGGGAGGATACTCCCATCGAGGCGATCCGCCGGAAGCTGGCCGAGCGGGAGATCACTGTCGTGGTGTATCGACTCCTGGATCGACGCGCTGCCGATGACAACGGCGCGGAGGAGACGAGGGATTGGGTGGAGATGATGCGTGCGAACGTGAGGCGGTTGGCGGATGCCCTACCAGCTCGATAGCCGGATTTCGTAGAGACGCGGCCAGTTCTTGCCGGTGACGAACAGGCGTTTTGTTTGCGGGTCGTAGGCGATACCGTTGAGTACGGCTTCGCGATCGTGCGATGGCCACAACTCCCGCAGGTCGATCCATCCTCGCACTTGCCCAGTGGCCGGGTCGATGGCGGCGATGCGGTCGCGGTACCAGATGTTGGCCAGTACGTATCCGTTGGCGAACTCCAGTTCGTTCAGCTTGCTCAGCGGGAACCGGCCGTCTCGAACCTTGATCTTTCGCACGACCTTGAAATCACTCACCCGGCGGAATCGCAATGTCGATGAACCATCGCTGGTAATCAGATGGGTTCCATCGTAGGTGATTCCCCAACCTTGACCCTCATAGGAGATCTGCCGTGGATGATCCCAGTTTTCGATGTCATAGACCAGTGCTTTGCCGCTTTTCCAAGTGAGTTGATAGATCTTGTTGTTGGCGAGCGTAACGCCTTCTCCAAACAGAGTATCGGGAAGGGGGACGCGTTTGAGTATCTTGCCTGTTTCCAGTTTCACCTGCCTCAGTTCCGACTGCCCATACTTGCCGGTTCCTTCGATCAGCGTCCCCTGGTGCCAGGCCAGTCCCTGTGTGAACGCGTCGGGATCATGCGGAAAGCTGTCGATGATCTCGTGAGACCAGACGGGCGTGGCGGTTCTTCGCGGACGGTTTTTCCACCAGAGTCCCGCGCTGACCAGAGCGGCGGCCAGCAGGACGATCGTCGTCGTGCGGGAGAGAGTACGAGTGGAACCCGCGTTTGCGGGCTCCGCAGGTTGCTTACGCTCCGATCGACGTGTTTTTTCCTTGCGTCTTGACTTGGACAATCGGCAGTCTCCTATGGTGTGCGCGGTTGACAGCTCCAGTCGCCGTCCTATCGTAACCCGGCGATATGGCGAAGGGAACTCGATCGGCGCTCGGGAGCGCACAGCGGTGCCAAGCGCTGTATGGATCAATCCGTGGTGTCGGGGCTTGCGCCGGCCGTGTATAACGGAAGCGTGCTGGAATATGCTAGCGAAATGGAGGCCGATACGACCATGCATGACCGGCTGGCCTATTGCACGAACGTCCATCCCGGCAGCAATTTGGAGATGACGCGCGAAGCCTTGCAGACTTACGCCTGTGCGGTGAAGGCTAAGTATGCGCCCGAGCATCCGATGGGGATCGGACTGTGGTTGTCGGCCGCAACGGCGCGCGAGCTGGTGTCGCAGCCGGATCGACTCGAGGAATTCGCTGCATGGCTTGCCGAGCAGGGATTGGTGCCCTGCACGTTCAATGGGTTTCCGTTTGGCGACTTTCATCAACCTGTGGTCAAACATCGAGTCTACCAGCCGGCATGGTGGGAGGAGACTCGAGCCGAGTACACGGGCAATCTGGCGAGAATCCTCGATGCACTGCTTCCTCCGGGTGCCAGCGGTACGATCTCCACATTGCCGATCGGATGGCCCGATCGCACCGATCCGGTGGAACATCTGCGGTCGGCAGCTCAGCGGCTTGAGGACGCCGTCCAGCTTCTGCACGAGCTGAGCGATCAACGAGGGCGCCGCATCATCTTGTGCCTCGAGCCGGAACCGGGGTGTATTCTCCAGTCGAGCCGTGACGTGGTCGACTTCTTTCAGACGTATTTGTGGTCGCGGCGCGAACGCTCGTGGTGGAGCCGCCATTTGGGAGTGTGCCACGACATCTGCCACAGCGCAGTGATGTTCGAGGATCAGCACGAGGCTCTGCGCACCTACCGGGAAGCCGATATCCCCATCGGCAAGGTCCAGATTTCATCGGCCGTGCGGATGTGGTTGGAGGGGATTCCGCGCGAGCACCGCCAGGCGGCTCGGGACGAACTGGCCGCGTTTGCCGAGCCCCGCTATCTCCACCAGACGGTGTGGCGAAGTGAGGCGAGCGAGACACGTTTCTTCGAGGATTTGCCCGATGCTCTGGCCGAGCCGGACGGCCTGGAGCAGATCGAGTGGCGCATCCATTTCCACGTTCCCATTTTCCTCAAGCAGATCGGCCACGTGGAGACGACTCAGGACGAGATCGGGAGATTTCTGGGCGAACTGGGCAAAGACGAGGTGCTGCATTTCGAAGTGGAAACCTATGCTTGGTCGGTACTTCCTGACGAGTTGAAGGGAATCGAACTGGCCGATGGGATCGCTCGAGAAATGGCCTGGGCGGCCGTCCATCTGTTCCATAAGACGTTATAAACGGCGGAGCTTTCGATTACGAGTACCGGCTGGCGCCTGAGTACGAGTACGAATCGGGTGCGGTGGTTTTTGACACTCGGGCCTCGGCACCTAGAGAGTCGTTGCCATTTCAATTGTGACAATGGTGTGTCGGTTTGAAAAGATGTGTCGGTTCGAAAAGCAGGGTGGTTCGTAAGTTGCGTGCGCCCTGTATTCGTGTTCGGCATGGCGGTACTCGGGCTCTCTCATCGGCTCTCGTTGGATCGTCGGTCTCAGATGGTCTGAGGGGGATTTTCAGTGTGAGCGAGGGTTCTCCGCCCCCTTCGGAAAGCCTGGCAAGACGCCGCCCGATCGCTGCAATATCCTGTCAGCCAAGTGCAATATCCTGTCTGCCAAGTGCTTACGGAGCTGGACGGTTGTGCTTTGGACTTCTCCCCGAATCTCAAGGAACTTGAGTCTCTCGTTCCGAATCAGTTGATCCTGACTGGGCGTGACCGCACCCCACCGCACCTTTGTGCCAGGGACTCCGCTTTGTCCCTTTTCGGATTCTCTGCTATAATCAGGCGGTATTGATGCAACGGCAACGCACCCGCCGAAGTGGCGTGTAACCCCGCACCACGGATTTCCCTCCGCCTCGCCCGCACTCCGGTCCGTCCCGCAGTGCGCGGGGTTGCATACCGGTGAGCCCTTTCTTTCTCGCCTAGCTCGGACTGTCATGACATCACCCCGTCGCCCTTCTGCCTGGAGAATCTCCCTTACCGCCGGCTGGTTGGTTGCGGCAACGTTGCTGTGTGGGTTTTCGGCGTCCTCTTCGACTTTTGCCGACGGTCCGGCCGAGTCGCCGGGGCGCCGGTTGCTGGAGAGGTTTTGCGGGGACTGCCATTTCGGAGAAGGGTCCGAGGGCGGGCTCGATTTCGAGAAGATGATGGCGTCTCCCAAGGTCGACCCGTTCATCGGGCCGTGGGAGAAGTCGTACAACATGGTGCGAGCCGCGTTGATGCCACCGGCGTCGGAGGACCAGCCGACGCCCCGGCAGCGGAGAGAGATTGCCGCATGGATCGACGCTCGATTACGGCAACTCGATTGCACGGTCAAGCGTCCGGGACGGGTCACCATTCGTCGGCTCAATCGCACCGAATACAACCGGACGATCGCCGACTTGGTGGGGATCGACTTTCACCCGGCGGACGATTTTCCCGCGGATGACGTTGGCTACGGGTTCGACAACATCGGCGACGTATTGACTCTTCCGCCGATGCTGATGGAGAAATATCTTCGAGCAGCCGAGGAGATCGTGAGGCGCACGATGGAAGATCCCCAGGCGCGTCGCAGGATCGTCTTTTGCCGCCCCGGCCCGGAGCTTTCACCGGAGGAGTGCCTGAAGCGGATCTTGCGGCGTTTTGCCACTCGAGCCTACCGGCGGCCGGTTCGAGACGACGAACTGCAGCGGTTGGTGGAGCTGGTGCAGCGGGCCCGCAAGGGTGGCGCCACTCCGAAAGACGCCTTGTCGGTGGCCTTGCAGGCGGTCTTGGTGTCGCCTCATTTTCTCTTCCGAGTCGAACGCGATCCGCCCGCCGATGATCCGGACGGCATTCGCCCGCTGAACGACTACGAAATCGCGTCGCGGCTATCGTATTTTCTCTGGAGCACGATGCCGGATGAGCGGTTGTTCGAGTTGGCGAGTCAGGGCAAGCTTCGCGATCGCGATACCTTGAAGAAAGAGGCTCGCCGCATGCTGGCGGACCCTCGGGCCGAAGCGCTGGTGCAGAACTTCGCGTCGCAATGGCTGACGCTGGGGCGACTCGAGCGCGTCGAGCGGGATCCCGAGCGTTTTCCTGCGTTCAGTGACCAGTTGCGCCGGGATATGCTCGAAGAAACGCTGGCTTTGTTTCGGTACGTGATGCGCGACGACCGGAGCATCCTCGAGTTTCTCACGGCCGATTACACGTTCGTCAACGAGCGTCTGGCGCGGCACTATGGCATCGAGGGAGTACGGGGAGATGTCTTTCGGAAGGTCGCGCTGCCGCCGCAGCGCCGCGGAGTGGTGACTCATGCCAGCATTCTCACGGTGACGTCCAACCCCACCCGCACGTCACCGGTTTCTCGAGGCAAATGGCTGATGGAGACGATCCTGGGGACGCCGCCTCCGCCTCCACCCGGCGATGCGGCTCCGTTGGCCGAAGGAAAAGGAGCCGAGTTGTTGGGATCTCTTCGGGAACGACTCGAGCAGCACCGAGCCGATCCGGAGTGTGCGACGTGCCACAAACAGATGGACGTGCTGGGATTCGGACTGGAGAACTTCGACGCGATCGGAAGTTGGCGCGCCAAAGACGGTCGCTTTCCCATCGACGCGTCCGGGGAACTGCCCGGCGGGATTCGGTTTTCCGGACCGAGCGAGTTGATGATGGTATTGGCCGAGGCTCGCCGCGATGATTTCTGTCGTGGGTTTACGCGGAAGATGTTGACGTATGCGCTGGGGCGCGGCGTGGTGCCGGAGGACCGGTGCACATTGGAGCGGATCCGGGTCGAGCTGGAGCGAAGCGGATATCGGTTCAGCCGCCTGGTTGAGGCGATCGTGACCAGTGATCCGTTCTTATATCGCGCTGCCAAGTGACTGGAGAACACGGACACGGGCAATCTCGGGATGGGGAGAGACTGAAATGAACCGACCGATCAGCCGAAGAACGGTACTACGGGGACTGGGAGCCGCGCTGGCTTTACCGAGCCTGGAGGCTATGCGGGCAGCGCAGGGAGCCGCATCGGCGCCGCCGCTGCGGATGGCTTTCCTGTTCGTTCCCAACGGTGTCAATGTGGAGCATTGGTTTCCTCGGCGAACCGGCTTCGCCTTCGATTTGCCGCAGACTCTTCAGCCGCTGGCTCGTTTCCAGGACGACCTCCTGGTGATCAGTGGACTGACTCACAATGGCGGGCGTCCAAACGGCGACGGTCCCGGCGATCACGCGCGCTGTGCATCGGTTTTCCTTACGGGAGCGCAACCTCGCAAAACGTCGGGCGCCGGAATTCGAGTCGGGGTGTCGGTCGACCAGATCGCAGCCAAACACAAGGGGAGCCGAACGCCGCTTCCTTCCCTCGAGCTGGGATGCGAGCCGGGCCGATCGTCGGGCAATTGCGATTCCGGCTACAGTTGCGCCTACTCCTCGAGTATTTCCTGGGCGACCCCTTCCACACCGCTGGGAAAAGAGGTCAATCCGCGACTTGTTTTCGAGCGGTTGTTCAGTCAGGGGACCGGCTCGAGCGAGCGGCGACAGCGGCGCGGGTTGCAGGCCGAGTTTCAAAAGAGCATTCTCGATTTCGTCGCCGAAGATGCCCGACGACTCGGCCGCCGACTCGGGCCGGCCGATCGCCGGAAGCTCGATGAGTACCTGGAAGGCGTGCGGACGGTCGAGCAGCGCATCGCCAAGTTGGAAGAACGCACCGTGGAAGAGCAGGGGCCCGCGGCGTTGGCCAAGCCCCCGGGGATTCCCAGCGACTATGGTGAGCATCTGCGTCTCATGGCCGACATGATGGTAACCGCCTTCCAGTCCGATCTGACTCGCATCGCCACCTTCATGTTCGCCAATGCCGGGAGCAATCGCAGCTACCGGATGGTCGGTGTTCCCGAAGGGCATCACTCGCTGTCGCACCACGGAAACAACTCCGCCAAGCTCGCCAAGATCGCGCAGATCAACCGCTTCCATGTTCAGCAGTTTGCATATCTTCTGGAGCGACTGCGAGCGATTCCCGAAGAAGACGGCACGCTGTTGGACCATTGCATGATTGTCTACGGAAGCGGAATTCACGATGGCAATCGTCACAACAACGAGAACCTGCCCATCATCCTGGCTGGTCGAGCCAACGGAACGATCGATACGGGGCGTCATTTGCGAGTGCCGCGTGAAACGCCGATGACCAATCTGTTCCTGTCGATGCTTGATCGGTTCGGCGTCTCGATCGACTGGATGGGGGACAGCACCGGCCGCCTTTCGGGGCTGACGCTATGAGTGGGCCACGCAGCTCGTTTCTCTTGTTGGTTCTGTTTTCCGTCCGAGGACGCGGCAGGCGCCTGGCGCGATGCTGGCTTGGGCTGGGGCTGCTGTGCGCTGCCGGCGCGTATGCATGCTCACCGGCGCAGGCTCAACCGCCGACCGTGAAGGAATTGGCTCGCCGGTTGGAAACGGGGGACCGGGACGCGCGGCGCGAGGCGGCTCGCGAGTTGGCGGAACGAGGAAAGCAGGCTCGCGAGGCGCTGCCGCAATTGATCCGGGGAGTACGGGACCGCGATCCCCAGATATGGCATTTCAGCATCATGGCCATCGACCGCATCGGAGAAGAGGCGGCTCAAGCCGTCGATGTTCTCGTGAAGCAACTGAGTGCGTATCCACCTCAACGGCGTTACCGGGCGTCGGTGGCATTGGGGCACATCGGACGGCCGGCGATCGCGGCGCTGCAGACGGCTCTGAAGTCGCGCGACGCCAAGGTGCGAGCGGCAGCCGCCGATGCGCTGGGCGTGATGGAGTCGGAGGCGGCACCGGCGGTGGACCGATTGGCGCGGCTGCTGGAAGATTCCGAAGAAGCGGTTCGCCTTGCGGCGGCTCAGGCACTGGGAAAGATCGGCGGTCCGGCCGTCAATGCGGTCCAGCCCATGCTGGTCTCTTCCAAGCCGGAAGCTCGTGCGGCGGCCGCGGCTGCGGTCGGCTTTCTCGGAAAGGTGGAGCCCGCGGTCTCTGGCAGCCTGGCCGAGTTGGCCAAGGACGAATCGCCGCTCGTCCGAGCGGCCGCCTTGCAAGCGTTGGTGAAACTCCACGGCGTGTCGGCCAAACATGCCCCTCTGTTCGGTGACGCGCTGTTCGGCGAAGACGAAACCGTGCGCCGCGCCGCTTTCAATGCCATCGCCGCGGCGCGTGACGTGCCGGACACTTTGCTGGCGACGATGATGCGAAAGGCGAAGACGGCCACCGAGGAAGTGCAACGCGATGTCGTGTTTCTGCTGGGGCGCCACGCTTCGCCTCGATCGGGCGCCGTCGATGTGCTGCTCCAGCTTGCCGAAAACAAACCGGCGTTGCGTGAGCCGGTGTTGCGCAGCCTGGTCCGGATGGGAAGTCCCGCCGTGCCGGCGTTGTTGGAAGCTCTGCAAGCACACCCGCAATCGGCCGATCTGCTGGTGGATGCGTTGGCGCAGATCGGCGGTGCGGCTCGCACGGCGCTGCTGCGCGCCGTGCGGTCCGATCAAGAGGCCGTTCGCGCCAGCGCGGTCATGGCATTGGGACGACTGCCGGTGGACTCGCGCACCCGCCAGTCGCTGATAGCCCGTCTCGAGGATTCCTCGGGGTTGGTGCGTGCTGCCGGAGTGACCGCATTGGCGGCCCAGGTTTCGCAAACGGACGGCGAATTGCGCGAGATGTTGCTCGGCCGCGTCGACGATGGCGATCCACGCGTCCGCTCCGCCGTCGCCACGGCACTGAGGAGACTGGAGAGTATCCGCCCGGAAGTACGGCAGGCGATGGCTCGGCTCCTGGCCGATTCGGACGTTGATGTGCGCCGCTGCGCTTTGGAGACGCTCGCTGACTGGCCGTTGCTATCGGAGGAGATCGTCTCGGCGTTGCAACAGTTGGCTCAGCGGAACGATCCGCGCATAGCCGTTCCTTTGCTGGCATTGGCGGTTCGCCATCGATCGCTGCTATCTGGATCCGACCGAGCGTGGCGCCGTGTGGCGCAAAGGGCGGCGCGCGGATCGTCGGCCAAAGGGCGCAAGGCGGCGGCCGCGTTTTGGGGAACCCTGTCGGCTCGCGATCAGACGGCTCAAAACGAACTGGCTCGACTGATCGGCGATCAGGACGAATCGGTGTCTCTGTCGGCTCTCAAGGCGATACCGAGGCTGTCCAAAGAATCGAACGTGCTGTGGCGTGCCGTCACGGACCGGATCCGGCAGGGAAGTAGCGCCCAGCGTTCGGCCGCCATTGGCCGCCTCGACCGACTGACCCGCTCGGTGGACAAACGAAAACGGATTTTGCTTGAGTTGATCGGCAGCGACGATTGGGCGGTCCGAGCCGAGGCGTGTCGAGCTTTGGGAGAGATGGGGCGCCAGGCCAAAGACGCCGTGCCGCAGTTGCTGGAACTGTTGCGGAGCGCGGATGACGAACAGGCGGCCCGGCGGGCGCTCCAGCAGATCGGAACGGCAGGCCCCGAGGCGGTACCGCTGCTGCGTGAGTTGCTGCGGGAACGGAATCCTCGGCGGCGAGCCTACGCCGTCTACCTGCTCGGGCGAGTCGAGCCGGCCCCTGTCGAGCTGTTGGATGAGCTGAAGAAGCTCAGGGGAAACAGGGGAGACGAGCGCTTCCGTCGGCTGCTCGAATCGACCATCCGCCGCATCGAACAGGCCGAATCCGCGGATGGTAGTTGACCGGTATCCAGAAAATGCTCTCGAGCCTGTAACAGCGCCTGCCGCACGCGCATGGTGCACGGGCTTTCGGTCGTCACCACCCCTACAGCCTCCGGTCTCCCGCCTCCAGCCTGGCGGGCGCAGCCCGCGTTAGGATTCGCGGGGTCCGAAAATCAAGTAGCCGACAACACCTACGAGAAACGTGAGGATGATCGTCAGCAGTATCAGGGCCATGAAGGCTCCGGCCATTGGCATTCTCCTCCCAGGCTACAGTACGTGGATGGCAATCGGTCCCCTGTGAACTGGACAGCGTAGGCCGCCGGTCGCACCCAGGCAAGCAGGCTCCGCTTCCAGGGGATTGAAAGCGGCTCGGCAACCGGGCATATTGATGGAAGGGCGTGGCGGACCACACATTCCGGCTCGAAGCGAGAGGAGACCGGCATGGCGATTGACTTTTCTTGTCCGTATTGCGGTTGTCGAACTCAAGTTGCCGACCATTTCGCAGGGATGACCGGGAATTGCCGGCAGTGCGGCCAGGTGGTGACGATTCCCGCGATACCGGTGGATCCACTATCCCCGGTTCCCGCAGCGTCGGTTTCGGCGGGTTCCGCGAAGAAGGCGACCCCGGTCTGGCTGCTGGTGACCATCGGTGTCGTTGCGGCCGTGTTGGTGGGTGCGTCCTTGATAGGTATTACTTACTACGCCTATTCCGGCGGACCGAAAAAGAGCCGCGGTGTGGAGATTCCCGAGACGATGTATTCCGAAAACGTATCACGTTGCGGTGAACATATGCGTGCCGTGGCCGTGGCACTTGCCAAGTATCACGACGAATTCGGTTCCCTGCCACCGGCGGTAACGACCGATGCGTCCGGCCGAGCCATGCACAGTTGGCGGGTGTTGATCTTGCCGTACTTGGGCGACGAGGGGGCATCGCTGTACGAGCGTTACGACCTTTCGCAGCCCTGGGATTCCGCGAAGAACAAGCAACTGGCTGAGCGCATGCCCGAGGAGTTCCGGTGCCCCGATCAGCCCAAGAGTGAAAAGGGAAAGACTCGCTACCTGGCGATCGTCGGCAAGGGATGTGCTTGGGAAAAGGACCGTTGCATTAAGATCAAGGATGTGAAGGACACACCGAGTTGGACGTTGTTGGTCGTCGAATCGATGAAGGCCGTGCCGTGGACGCAACCGGTGGATCTCGATTACCGGCGGCTGAAGGAGGACGTGGGCGACGGCAGGGAGGCGGTGGGCAGTCTGCACCTCGAGGCCGGCGCTACGGTGGCCCTGATGGACTGGCGTGTGGACCTCGTCAGGGCGGGGGAGTTCAGCCATTTGATCATCCGTGAAGCGGCTCAAATCGCCGACGGCGATTCCCAGATGAAGGCGGAACAGCGAGCGTACGCGGCAGAGAGAATGCGCGAGTGGGACGAGTTGGAACGGAACGATCCGGATTCCTTCATGGACGATCCGGAGGATGAGGACTACTGACCGCCGATCAGGTCTTGCTTGGTTCGGTATCGATCACATGAGCCAACCGCGCCGTCTTGGGGAGCCGGTTCTTGCCTCGGTTGCGACTTCCTTTGATCCATCCCAGGGATTTGCCGTGCCAACAGGCTACCGACCAGCCGTCGGGGACCGCCCCTAGTTCTTCGCCGCGAAGGTAGCGGGCGGACTGAGCGTCGTCGAGTTCCAGTGTCTGATAGGGCGTCCATCTCGGGTCATCGCGGAGGGCGAGGGCGTGGGAAGGGAACCAACTTCGCCCGCGGCGATGGGCGATCTCGGGGCCCCGCCATGAAGTCTTCTCCAGAATCGGCGGCCGGTTCGAGCAGGTGGCGAAGACGGCGTCCCGACTTTCCCACACGTCGGACGACACCAATAAGCCGCACGAAGCGAGTCCCAGCGGTTCCAGGACATTGCCGCCGCCGGCGCAGCCGGCGGGGGTGGCGGGGGAATGGTGCCGGCCCGTCGACGGGACCGCTTTGCGGCGCAGCCGAACGGCGAACGCTCCCGCACATCGGTCGCGGTGAGGCCACAGACGATACGATCCAGGAAGCAGCGGAGACTGCCACGGCTCGAGGTGGCGTTGCGGTTCGATTTCCCAGTGGCCATTTGTCAAGAAAGCGATGATGCAGTCTTCGTTCTCTTCTGGTGCAAACGTGCAGGTGGAATAGACGAGTCGCCCGCCGGGGCGAACCAGCCGGGCGGCTTCCCGCAAGATACGGGCTTGCCGAGCCGCACACAGATGGATGGTGGAGGGGTGGAATGCGGTTGTCGTTTGCCGCTGTCTCGCCCACAGCGACTGGCCGCTGCAGGGAACATCGAGCAGCAGCGCGTCGAACGCGCCGGCCAGTGTCGCCAGCTTCGAAATATCGGTGCCGGTAAGCACGAATCGAGGAGAACCCTGGCGGGCCAAGTTGAGTTGGAGGGCTCCCACTCGTTTACGTATCGGTTCGTTGACCAAGAGGAATCCGTCCGGCCCCAGGCGGTCGAGGATGGCGGTGGCCTTGCCGCCGGGTGCGGCGCACAGATCGGCGACGATCTCGTTGTCGGCGATGTCCAGCAACGAGATCGCCAGGGTGGAGCCGGCATCTTGGATGTAGTAGTCGCCGGCGGCAAAGTGTCGAGTGGCGCCCGGTCGAAACGGTTCACGCCACCAGAAGGCATCCGTATGCCAGGGAACAGGTTGGAGATGGAAGGGAAGCTGCTCTCGGAGGGTCTTGCGTTGCAGCCGGATCGCCGGTGGAGCCGGCGTGTTGAGATGGTGGGCGAAGGCTTCTCGTTCCGAGGCCGACCAACCGAACAGATGACGGTATCGGTCGATGGCGGCCTCGATCACGGCGTCCACGGCGGTTCTCTGCGAGTTGATGAGAGAGCGGATCGGTTACGGCTCATTTGGCCGGATCAACCCGGCGGCCAGGAAAGATCGCGGCCGCCCAGGAGGTGCAGGTGCAAATGAGGGACTTCCTGGCCGCCCTGCCGCCCGCAGTTGATGACGACGCGGTAGCCTTGTTGCAGGCCTTCACGACGAGCCAGTTCGGCAGCGGCAACGAGCAGACGCCCTAGCAACTCCTGATGGGACGCATCGACATCGGCCAGCGATGGAAGCGGAGTCTTGGGGATGACCAGCAGGTGGACGGGAGCTTGCGGCTGGATGTCTCGAAAAGCGAGCACCTGATCGGTTTCGTAGACGATGTCCGCCGGGATCTCGCGATCGATGATCCGCTGAAAGATGTTCTTTTCGCTGGACTCATTCACCGGTCGAGTCCTCATTCGGGGCGGACGGGGGAACTTCGCCGATCACGATGGCATCGTCGGGGATCAGGTTGGGGATCTGATCGATGATCGGATAGAGCAGTGACTGCGACTGATTGACCAATCCCGCCTCGACCGGATCGGAGACTGTCGTGCCGGCTCGCGTCTGAAGTTCACCGGCTGCGATCCGCTGGTTCACCGACGCCAGCAATGTCTTGTCGGCAGGGGTCAGCGGAGAGTGGGTGACGGGACAACGGAGAATCTCCATGACCCAGTCTTGCATGGTGTCGATCCTTGTGAAGGAGAGGGAAGATCTTAAAGCCTGTAACAAAAACCGCCGCGCCGCTTTCTGGCCTGGGCGTGTTGCTTGCAGCATGAAGTCTTTGTGACAGACTCTTAACGTCAACGTCGCGATCGAGCGCAGTATAGCAAGCGCCGCGGATCGGTTGCCACGGGGGTGGTTCGTCGCCACGACCGTTTTAGTGGGCTGTGGTGCCTCGCGCCGGCTTTTGCGTGCGCCGTCGTCGTCGCTTGGGAGCGGCCGGGGTGCCCCACTCCTTGGTTAGCGTTTCGAACACCTCGGGAGATTCGTAGCGGACAATCCCCTGTTCGTCCGACATGGGGCCGATCAGGCCGCGGAACACGGGGAGACCTCGCAGGGACAAATTGGTGCTGCAGTCATCGACGCCGATCTGGGTATGCGTCTTGAGCAGGTACTCCTGCGAGGGGTAATCCTTGGTGCGAATGGTCCCGTCGCTCGCTCGGGTGACGACACGAAAAGTCTGCTGTTTTTTCGCCATCTTTGCTCCTCGCCCATTGACACGTCCAACGTCTTCCGAACTCCGTACCCGTTATCGTTATCGTCGGCCCGGCAGTCCCGGTTTGACCGGAAGGTCTCGGGCGGTCACAGGGGGAGCGACCGGTTCATCTGTCAGATCATGCGCCGCGGGAAGGGTCGCTACAGGCGGACCGGTCTGTTCGCTGGCGGGGCGGGTTGCTAAAATAGAGGATCAAGCCGCAGCCGAGCGGCGATGACTTTGGAGGGTATCCGAATTGGTGAGGAGGTTGATTCGAAATCAACTGCCCCGTATGGGGTTGCGGGTTCGAGTCCCGTGCCCTCCGCTTTACCTGGTAAAGACTTGCGTCACGAGGCATATTTCACGGCCAACGCACCTGTCCCGGCAAACGTCCCGAAATATGCAGGTTGTTCGCTGGCGCTGTTCGGTGACGCGCCCAGCGTCATGTAGCTCGGACCCGCGGGCCCTTTATTGATTGAGGGTACACGGTGAGTTTTCGGCAAGCGTGGGGTCCTGGTGAGAATGGTCGTTTCGAGTGTCGGGAGGGATCTGTCGCCGTTTCTCGGCTCGAACGGAGCGGGTGATCGGTGGCAACCCTCGTCGGCAACCAGTCGGCACGACCCTCGTCGACCGCCGGACTGCCCGTATTGTAGATGCTGGCGACCGGTCCAGTACCGGGTGGTTCGATGAACCTGCCGGGGCGCTACCAAGTCGGCTTCCATCGCCCACCGCTGCATACGAGGGCTGAGGCCCTCGAGCCGCCGCTCAGCGAGCGGCGGCGTACCGGGTAAGGCGACCACACCGCTTACTCATTTTCTGTGGGACTACGCGCTTGTCGAGAACTCGCAAGAGCGTGAAAACGATTGACAAGGCAGCTCGACTCGCTCGATAATGCATCCTTGGTGCCGGGCGGTTTCGCGCGGGACGATTGCGCACAGCCTGAAGATTCGTGAATGGTTGCTTGTGATGGAGCTCAGTCGGATTCACCTGGTTTCGAGTCTGCTGCGCAGGGGGCTCCGCTGTTGCCGGGCGCTGCCGGGTGCCGCTCTGCTCGCGATGGTGGCCGCGACGGTCACGGCGACTGAGCCACCTCAGATGTCTCCCGAGGCTCGTTTCGCAATCGAGGTGTGGCCGCTTTTCCAGCAACGCTGTTTGCCTTGCCACGGCGAGAAACCGGACGAAATCGAAGGCGACTTGGATATGCGGTCGCGGGAGGGGTTGCTGCGAGGCGGTGGCAGCGGGCAGCCGGCCGTCGTTCCCGGTGACCCGAGCCAGAGCCCGCTTTACATGGCGATCACCCGTCGGCACGAGAACCAGTGGTCGCCGATGCCGCCGAAAGAGAATGACCGACTGAGCCCCCGGCAGTGCCAATCGATCCGGCAGTGGATCTCCCAAGGGGCGCCTTGGCCGGACAAAGCGCGCAGGGAATGGCTGCGGAAGGAGCACCAACGGTCGTCCGCCGAGGAAGGCGTCGTGGTTCGCACGACGGGCGGGCTCACTCGTCAGTGGTCGCAGCGACGGTACGATCGCAAAGACGTATGGGCTTACCAGCCGATCCGCCGCAGTGTTCCACCCAAAGGAGCCCGTCACCCGATCGACGCGTTCTTGAATGCTCGGATGCCGCGGGGCCTCGAGCCGGCACCGGCCGCCGATCGCGCGACGTGGATTCGGCGCGCCACTTTCGATCTGACGGGCCTGCCACCGACGCCAGAGGAAGTCCGGGCGTTCGTGGAGGATGGCGATCCGGATGCCTATCGTCGCGTCATCCGCCGGTTGCTCGATTCGCCTCACTACGGAGAGCAATGGGGACGTCATTGGCTGGACGTGGTCCGCTACGCCGATAGTTCGGGCTATGCCAACGATTTCGAACGTCCCAACGCATGGCGCTACCGCGACTACGTGATTCGCTCGTTCAACCAAGATAAACCGTACGACCAGTTTGTCAGGGAACAGATCGCCGGAGATGAGATCGATCCCGATAACCCGGAGATGCTGATTGCGGTGGGGTTCTTGAGGATGGGACCGTGGGAGCAGACGGGCATGTCGGTTTCGAAAGTCACGCGGCAGATGTTCCTCGACGATGTCACGGCCGCCGTCGGCCAGGTATTCATGGCGCATCCGCTGCAATGTGCCCGCTGTCACGACCACAAGTTCGATCCCGTGCCGACTCGAGACTACTACTCGATCCAAGCAGTCTTCGCGACGACGCAATTCGCCGAGAGGGACGTGCCGTTCCTTTCTCGGGAGAACACGGCTGCATTCGCTTGGCACCGGAAGTACCACGAACTGCGCAAGGAGGCCAATCGCGAGCTGCTCAAGAGCATCCCCAAGAAGCGAGTGACTCCCAACGATTTCGGGCGCGAACGGATCGCGCGCAAATGGAAGACGTTGTTCGATTGGGGAGACGACCGGTACCGACCGATTGCGTTGAGCGTTTACAGTGGCAAAACCCGCTACTTCAAGAACGTCAATCACCGCCTCACCATGCCTCGGGATCCGACGGCCGAGGGTGTGTTGGAACAGACCGCGATTCTGCGGTCGGGCGATTTGTTCTCGCCGGTGGAGTCGGTGCGGCCGGGAGTGTTGAGCGCCACCGGGATTCCGGCCGATCTGCCGACAACCATTCGCGGTCGGCGGACCGCGTTCGCTCGCTGGCTGACCCGCCCCGATCATCCCTTGACCGCGCGGGTAATCGTCAATCGAGTCTGGCAGTACCATTTCGGCCGAGGGATCGCCGGCAATCCGAATAACTTCGGCGCGACGGGCAAGAAGCCCACGCATCCGGAATTGCTGGATTGGCTGGCCTCCGAGTTCATGGCTCACGGCTGGTCGATCAAGTACCTGCATGAGTTGATCATGACGTCGGACGCCTATCGCCGCAGCAGCACACACCCCGCCCCGCGCCGTTTGAAAAAGCTCGATCCTCTGGGCGACAGCTATGCCGTTTTTCGCCCGCGCCGCCTTGCCGCCGAGGAGATCCGTGATGCCATGCTGGCGGTTTCGGGAGAACTCAATCGCGAAATGGGAGGCTTGCCGGTCCGTCCCGATATGAATCTGGAAGCCGCGCTGCAGCCCCGGATGATCATGGGGACCTTTGCTCCTAGTTACGTGCCCGATCCGTCGCCGCAACAGCGAAATCGCCGTTCCATCTATGCGCTGAAGCTGCGAGGCCAGCGAGATCCGTTTTTTACGGTGTTCAACCAGCCGTCACTCGATGAGTCGTGTGAGCGGCGGGATAGTTCCAATGTGGCGCCTCAAGCGCTCACGCTGCTCAACAGTCATGAGTCGGCCGATCGGGCTTTGGCCTTCGCCTCGCGCGTACTCCGTGAAACCGACGACGATCACGCGGCGATTGTGCGAGCCTTCGAGCTGGCGTTCGGCCGATCTCCCGATCCGGAGGAAATCGCGGCGGTTCGCCGAAGGTGGAGGGAAGCGCTGCTCGAACAGCAGTCGAGAAAGCCGGTGGCTCGCGAGTATCCGACGGAGATTACCCGGCGGGCAGTCGAAGAGAATACGGGCGAGCCGTTTACCTTCACCGAGACGTTGTTCGAGTACCGCGACTATGTTCCCGATCTGGAAGGGCACCAGGTCGAGGCGCGCGTGCGGGCCTTTGCCGACGTCTGTCTGGTGTTGCTCAACGCCAATGAGTTCGTCTACGTCTATTGAGCGAGTCGCCATCATGGACCGTCGCGAGTTCCTGTATTCTCTGCGAGGCGGACTGGGCAGCGTGGCCTTGACGTCGCTGTTGGCCCGCGAGTCGGGCGGAGCCGCGCCCGGCCCCCACTTCGCCGACGCCAAGGCCAAGCACTGCATTTTCCTTTATATGGAAGGGGGACCGTCCCACATCGATACGTTCGACCCGAAGCCGGCACTCGACCGTTTGCACCTCAAGGAGTTCGTGCGTTCGGGAGACGAGCAGTCGGCGATGAGTTCGGGGAAACGGTATTACGTCAAGAGTCCGTTCCGCTTTCGCCGGTGCGGCGAGTCGGGCGCGACGATGAACGTGTTGTGGGAGGAACTGGCGAAAGTGGCCGACGAGATCTGCTTCTTTCGAGGTTTGCAAGTCGAATCGGTCAACCATCCCACGGCCAACTATCATGTGAACACCGGCAGCAAGTTTGGGGGAGATCCGGCAGTAGGAGCTTGGGTGAACTACGGGCTGGGAACGGAAAACGAGGATCTGCCCGGATTCGTCGTGCTGCCGGAGATCTCGTATCCTCAAGGCGGCCCCGCCAACTGGTCCAACGGGTTTCTTCCCACGCAATTTCAAGGGACGGCGCTCCGCCCGCAGGGATCGCCGCTGCTGGACATTCGTCCGCCGGAGGGTGTTACACGCCGGCAGCAGCGCCGCAATCTGGATTTGCTCAAGATGCTCAACCAGCGGCACGCCGAACGCCATCCGCAGCACGAAGAGCTGCTCGGACGACTGCAGAACTACGAGTTGGCGTTCCGCATGCAGATGCAGGTTCCCCAGATCATCGACTTGTCGAAGGAGACCCGTAAAACGCTCGAGTTGTACGGGATCGGCCGCCAGGTGACGGACAATCTGGGACGCCGGTGCCTGTTGGCACGCAAGCTGGTCGAGCAGGGCGTGCGGTTTGTGCAGGTCTACGCCAGTACGTGGGACAGCCACGATTACATCGAGCGGGCTCACGGGGCACTGATCCGTTCCGTCGATCGCCCCATTGCCGGATTGCTCCAGGATCTGAAACAGCGGGGGCTGTTGGAGGAGACACTGGTGGTGTGGATGGGAGAATTCGGGCGATCGCCCGACAACGGCGTGCGGGGCGGAATCAAGTATGGTCGCGACCACAATCCCAAGGCGATGACGGTCTGGCTGGCAGGCGGCGGCGTGCGAGCGGGCGAGACGGTGGGGGCCACGGATGAGATCGGGGACCGGGCGGTGATGGAAGTCCATCCTTTGCGAGACTTCCACGTCACGCTGTTGCGCTTGCTGGGACTCGATGACAACAAACTGACATACTACCACGCCGGTCGGTTCAAGCAGTTGAGTCAATTCGGCGGTAAAGTGATCGAGCCGCTACTGGCATGAGCGGGACCGCTGCCGACGCGATCGATTAGAACGGATTCCAGCGCTTCGGCCACTTCGGCTTGAGGCGGTCGAGGATCGAACGGGGTTCCTGCGAAGGTGTCTGCGGCGCTTGGCGTTGCGGTGCCGGCGCCGATGGTCGCGCCGGTTCGCGGGCGATCCGAGCAGGCAGCGGTTCCAGATGCGCAAACAACAGTTGCGGCCAGTAACTTTGCAGGAATGCATAGCAGGCCGGCCATTTTCCCTGAGCCGCCAAGGATTCATGGACGGCGATGCGCAGCATCAGCTCCTGGCGTTCCTTGACCAGAAAATAGACGTCGTAAATCCTCACGTCGTCGATCCAGACTTCTCCTTCTCCCATCAGGTCGAACCCGACACGGAAGTCCTGCCAGCCGCCTACCGGCAGATCGGTGATGGGCAACAGGAACGGCTGCGAGCCCCAGTCGTTGTCGATCTTGGGAACCCGCGCATCTCCTGCTCCGACCCGTGCCGAGCGGTAATACGGCAGCCCATTGCGGCGGCCGTCAATGGCGATACGAAGGGGGGGCTGCTTGGTCGGGTCGGATGTGCGCAGCCTCGCCACCACGAAGATGCGGCCGGTGGTGGGGGCGGGGAGACGTGTCGAACGGACCCAGGCGATGTTGCCCGAACTTTTCAGGTGGAGTGACCGCTTGCCATCGAAGCTGACCGAATCGTCGGTGCGGATGTTCAGTCCCGGACCACGAGCCACGATCCAGCCCGGAATCTCGGAACCGTCCTGCTCGAAGCTGGAGTTCCGCAGCGTTGCCATCGGTGCGGGTGTGCGCAACGTATTGGCTTGCGCCCGCAATGTGCGGACCGCCTCGGCGATACGCTCGCCCCAGACTTCGGTGTTCGTTGTCTTCCACGAGACGACGCGCACGGAACTAGAGTCGAGGCGAAAGGCCGCCAGGTCGAATGGTTCGAGCCGTACCTGCCACACCGGTTCGCCCGACAGGGTCGAGGGTGACGGCGCCGGATGGGGGCCCAACGATTGGACTTGTACCGCCGGATCGTATTGCAGTTGAACCGTTACGGTGACGCTCCAGGGAGCCGCATTTGCCAGATAGACATGAGTTTCATCCTCGCCACGAGCCATTCGCAGGACGATGGACGAGCGTGTGGCACCCTCGCGGGCGCCCGGGATCGTCTGGAACGGCTTGGTAGGCAACTGCCGCCATACTCGCCATAGTCGCCGGAGTCGGCCTTCTCCACCCAACGCCAATTGCCAACCGCCATCGAGCAACAAGTGAAGGTCCTGCTCGACGATGGCACTGACGAACCGGGCTCGAGCGAACTCTTCCGGAGGCGCCAAGTGACTAAAGACCGTCAGTTGCGTCCGCTCGCTACCAAAGGGGCTTTGGCGGTCGAATGCGGGCAGTGCCTGCCAAATCGGCTCGTGAAACAGCAGCAAGCCAGGAGACTTGTAGCCGCCGAACAGGGCGTGCCACTCGGGCGTCTGCTGCTGATACGAGATAGCGAATCGGGCCGGCGAGAAGGGCGGCGCCAACCGTCGCGGCTCCAGCAGGACAATCCGATCTTCATTGCGATAACGCTCGGGCTCGAGGCCGAACCGCAACAGATGCGAGCGAAAATCGGTGGGGCGCAGCAGATCGGGACGCAGAGCTTCCTTGATGGCGTCTTCGGCGAACAGATCGGCGGTCAGCACGAGTAGCCGTGCCGAGCGGTGATTCCGAGAGATGACGCGTTGCAAGCGACGTTGCAGTACCAACAGCTCGCGGGATCGCCACTGCAGCCAGTCCAGTTCGGACGGGTGCTCCTCGGGATGAGCGGCATCCCTCTCGCCGGTGAAGGCCGAGCGAAACCGCTGCCAAGTGACAGGATCGCGTCCCCAGGCCGGTCCCGGGAAGAGCCCCACGCCTTGTCCCCCGGTCAGCCAGGCCACCCCACCGAACGACTCGTGGCGGTCATACCGTTCGGCGATTTCGCGGAACACATGTACGATCGCCGTTTGCACGCGCTTGTCCAGCGGGTTGTACGGCGGCATCCGACTCTTCCAATCCCCCTCGAATCCGTGCCATTCTCCACGACCGTCCGACAAGACGATGCCGGTCGATGGTTCTTGACGCCGCAGTTGTTCGATCTCGGGAAGGGCTCCCGAAAGTTCGATCGCCGGAATCAGCGTCAGCGATTCTCGCGCGAACAACCGCATGAGGAGTTCCACGACGTCCTTGCGGATCGGATCCTGGCCGTCGGTGAAGTAGACGCCGGTGTCGTACTTCGGCGTTGCCCCGAGGTAGCGACTGGGATAGACGGCGCTTCCCTCGGACGCCACACAGAGGACGGCACCGTTGTAACCGACATGCTTCATGTATTGCACCAGCCGGGTTCCCGCCTCGTAAAACGTCTGCCAGTCGTCGAGCGAACGGCCGGTGGCGGGATCGAGTCGCTGCGTGGCGGAAAAGGTCGCCGGCCAGAACGGTTTGTGGAAGTAGACTGCGGCCAGCCGTTCGTTCTTGGCCGCCACGTTTCCAGGAGCCGGAGGAAGGTTCTGCGGACCGGCCAGCACGCGGATCTGGCCGAATCGGGCAACACGCCGAGGATCGTGATTGATCAGCACGACCAGCGGTGTTTTCGACTTGGGCCAAAACAACATGCGATGGACACCACGGGGCCGCTTGCCGAGCGTGGCCGACCAGGGAACCTGCACGCCACTATCGAGCCCCACATCCATCACTCGCCCCGCGGCATCGGGTTCCACGATGCGGATCCCCAGACTTTGAGGAAGGTCCTGGGGAAACTCGATCTCCAGCAGGTGAGGGCGAGCCACCTCGTCGACCGGCAAGGGAATGGCTTGCCATCCGCCGGGAGCCAATTCGGTCCAGGTCGTCCCTCCGGAATCGCGAACGACCGCCTTGTCGTTTCCCAGCGGTTGACGAGCGAACGACGGCATCAGCCACGGAACCGTGGGGATCTGAGCCAGCCAGTCGGTCCAGTTGGTTCGAGTCGGATGCCAGGTTTCGACGGGTCGCCAGATTTCACCGGCGCTGGGTTCCTCCCCGGTTTTGTCGGAGGAACCTGCGGCCGAGGGACTCTGCTTGGCCAGCACCACGAACTGGACGCGTCGTCGAGCCAGCGGTTTGCTGCCCACGATCGTATCGCGCAGTCTCGCTCGCTTGAGTTGGATATCGAGTTCATAAACACCTTCCGAGGCCGGCAACGGAATCTGGAACGGTTCGAGCTCGGATGCCGTTCCCGTTTCATCCAGTTTCACCGGTCGCGTGTCGCTCCAAAGCTCGTCCTCGGACCTGGCGCTGTGCAGGGTGACGACCAATTGAAGCGGCACCCCGGTGCCCGAGAGGATCCCCGAAGGTTCGATTGGCAGGTTCCACGTTTCACCGGTGTCGAAAATCAGGTGCTCTCGGTCCAACTTCAGACGCAGCGTGTCACCGGGAGCTCGGCGAATGAGGATTCGATTGCCCGTCTCGTCGAGTTGTTCCGAGTGATACCCGGCGAGAACGTCGGCCAGCCGAAGCTCAATGGTTCGCACGTGGTTCGGCTGATGATCGGATCGCAGTGTGACCCGCAGAGTACTGGATGCACCGGCCGAAACGGAAAACTCCACTCCGTCGTAGGACCGCGGCGACGCCGGATCGATGGTGATCCGGTCCGGCTGATCCGGCAGTTGCACGATGGCGGCGGCTTCGTCCGAATGGAGTCCCAGGCGTTGTAGCCGCGAGACGCTTCCCGAAACCAATTCGATCGCCCCTTGCCATCGGCGGGCCTGACCGCCCCCCCAGGCGACGTGCAGACGCAACTGCAGCGTCGAATCGCCCATGGCATCGGCGGTTTGGGCGGCAGCCGCCGGGGTGAACCAGCAAAGCAGCATCAGGGAGAGAATCACCGGGCAAGTGGAGACGCACCGGTGACCGAGTCGCCGTCGAACTGCGCGAGGCGATGGGTGAGCGGGTGTTGTCGGTCGCGGACCTCCTTGTCCGGGGACCTTCATGAATCTGCTCTGCAGTAGGGTGGCAAATAGACGAACCGATCGCGCCTCCGGCGGTCGATCGACTCCAACGGGTCGGGATTATACGATGTGGGGTTGTGGATGAGAATCGAAAGTGGACAACGTAGTCAAACTGGGCAGGATCGTCTTTCCCGATAGGGAGCTGGGCCTGCCAGGGAGCCGGAGATGCTTGCGGAAAACCTGATCGTGATCGTGATTGATGGCTTGCAGACCGGCTATTTGGCACCGTACGGCAATGCCTGGGTACCGACGCCCACCTGGTGCGAATTGGCGAGCCAGTCTCTGCTGCTGGAGTGGAACTACGTGGACTCGAGCGACCTGGCATCCACCTACCAGGCGTACTGGAGCGGGCTGCCGGCGATTTCGTCCGGCGGTTGGCGAACGGCGGACCGGTTGATGAGGCGGCTGGACGAAGCGGGGATCAAGGCGTTTTGCGTGACCGATCGGCGGGAGATCGGCGACTGGGGCATGCGTCACGCCCGATACTCCCTGGTGGAAACGGCCGACATGGGCGACGTGGGAGCGCGAACCGATTCCTGGGAGGAGACTTCGGCGGCCAGGTGGGCGATGATGGCGGCCGAGATCCCCGCTCGAGCCCCGTCCCGCTTTTTTACTTGGATCCATTGCGACGCGCTGGCTCGGCAATGGCAGGCGCCCCTTGCCTGGCGCGAGCGGTTTCGGGACGAGGAAGACCCGCCACCCCCTACCTTTCTCGACCCGCCGCAGGGACGAATCGACAGCGATGCCGACCCCGATGAACTACTCGATTATTCGCACGCCTACGCAGCGGAATTGATGCTATGTGACGCGTACTTGTCACTCATTCTCGAGGCGATCCAGCAGTCGAAACAGGCGGACAGCACGGCGATCCTGGTGACGGCGCCTCGAG
>JALSIV010000028.1 GCA_026989685.1 Pirellulaceae bacterium
CGTTACGAACGAGCTCTCGAGTTCGCCGAGGGGCAGGTGAGCGAGCTCATCGAACGGCACCCCGACTTCTTTCCCATTTACACAAAGAGGGGAAAGTGGCATCACGAGGGAGAGCTGTGGACCGATTGGACGGGCGGCTTCCTCGCCGGAATGATGTGGCAGTTTCACCGGCGAACGGGTTCCACCGAGTGGCGCGAGCGAGCCGAGCACTATTCGAGATTACTGGAACACCGCCAGCATGACCGCAATGTCCATGACCTGGGTTTCATCTTCCTCAACACCTACTTGCCCTGGTATGAACTCTCGGGCGAGCCATCCCTTCACGACGTGTTAATCCAGGCGGGCCGCACTCTGGCCAAACGGTTCCAACCCAAAGGACGCTATTTATGTAGTTTCCTGGGGCCCGACTCGCTGTTCATCGACATCATGATGAACGTCCCCATCATCTTTTACGCGGCCAACGAAACGCTCGACCAGGATCTGGCTCGCATCGCGCTGGCTCACTGCCGCACGACTCGACGTTACCTTGTTCGCGACGATGGCTCGACAGCACACGAAGCCGTTTTCGACCTGGAAACAGGAGAGTTTCAGCGTCAGTCGACGCAGCAGGGAATCGCTGCCGACTCGTGTTGGGCTCGAGGCCTGGCCTGGTCCCTGTATGGGTTCAGCCAGGTGTTTGGCCACACAGGCATCGGAGAGATGCGGGAGGTCGCCGAACGAAACGCCCGGTATTGGATCGAGCACCTGCCGGACGACCGGGTTCCCTGGTGGGACTTTCAGGCCGACACCTCACAACCGCCGCCGCGAGGCGCTCAAAAGGACTCTTCGGCCGCCGCGATCGCCGCCAGTGGCCTGCTCGATTTGGCTTCGCAGACCGAGTCGGAGGCTCGAGCCATCGCCTACCGGACGACTGCTCTGACGATGTTGGACCAGCTCGTGACACCCCAGTATCTGGCCAGCGAGACTCCCGACTGGGAGGGCATTCTGATGCACGGTGTCTACCACACCGACAAGCAACTTGGTGTTGACGAATCGGTGATGTGGGGCGAGTATTTCCTGGTCGAAGCGTTGACCAAGGTCGTGTTGGCTGCTCGTTCCGCCGAGACGGCGTAGCCCGGAGGCTGCAGCCCGCTTTCCCTGGCTCACCCGTATCCCCCAGTCTGTTGCCATGGCGATCCACCGCAATCCGACTCGAGCCGTCCGCATCGGGAGCCTCACTATCGGGGCCGGCCACCCGATCGCCGTACAGAGTATGACGGCCACACGGACGGTCGACGTCGAGGCGACGGCCAGCCAGGTCGCCGATTTGGCGTCCGCCGGCGCGGACATCGTCCGGATCGCGGTGGACAGCGAGCGAGATGCCGAGGCTCTAGCGGAAATCCGTCGGCGAACTTCGGCCAATCTCTCGGTCGACCTTCAGGAGAACTACCGTATCGCCGCTCGAGTCGCCCCACTGGTCGACAAGATCCGCTACAACCCCGGCCATCTGTACCACCACGAGCGAGGCAAGCCGTGGCAGGAAAAGGTCCGTTTTCTGGCCGAAGTGGCGGGCGAACACGACTGTGCCATCCGTGTGGGCGTCAACTGTGGAAGCATCGACCCGGAGAAAAAAGACGCGTTCTCCCCGGACGATTCGGTGGGGCCGATGGTGGCCAGTGCGCTCGAGCATTGCGCGTGGCTCGACCGAATCGGATTCGACCGCTACTGCGTGTCACTCAAGGACTCCGACCCGGAACGCGTGATCGAAGCCAATCGGCGATTCGCCGAACGGCGTCCCGATGTTCCGCTCCATCTGGGCGTGACGGAAGCCGGTATGCCTCCCGAGGGCATCATCAAGACTCGCATCGCTTTCGAACAACTGATCGGGCGGGGCATCGGCGACACGGTCCGGGTCTCCCTCACGCTGCCCAATTCTCGCAAGTCGGAGGAAATCGCGGCGGCGCGGCAGATACTCGATGATATCGCCGCAGGGCGAGTCCGCACCGTGGTCGACCTGGCTCAAGGTGGCCTGAACATCATATCCTGCCCGAGTTGTTCGCGAGTCGAGAACGAGGCATTCGTGGAGCTGGCTCAGCAAGTGCGGAGCATGACCGAGTACGCGAGCGAATACGACATCACGATCGCGGTGATGGGATGCCGAGTGAACGGTCCCGGCGAAACCGATGACGCCGACCTGGGGCTGTGGTGCGGGCCTGCCTATGTCAACTTGAAACGAGGCCCGGAGACTCTGGGGCAATACGCGTACGACACGATTCTCGCGAAACTCAAGGAAGAACTCGATCGACTGATCCGGGAAAGGACAGCCGAACCGCTATCGGGACGATAACACGATCGGAAAGCCAAAGTCATGAGGACGGCTGGGCGAAACGCAAGCCGCCGGCGTTACGGCCGGCTCTGCCATCGGGCCATTCCCCTGGTCCTGCTGGCAGGGTGCACGTTGACACCGGCTCCGGCACCGCTGCCGATGCAGCAGCAACTTGCTCGCGACCAGC
Organism: Pirellulaceae bacterium; assembly: GCA_026989685.1. Taxonomy (GTDB): domain Bacteria; phylum Planctomycetota; class Planctomycetia; order Pirellulales; family Pirellulaceae; genus S141-3. The sequence goes on from JALSIV010000028.1 coordinate 2,493, forward strand.
TCCGCATCCACTCGAACTTCGAACTCCCGACCAAACATCGTTTGTTCAATGAACTGGCAGCTCGGCGGAACGACGTCCACGAGCTACTCGGACTGCCGGTTTCGGATGAACCGATCCACGTCTACTTGTTCGACTCTCCCCAGACCTATTCCTCCTATCTGCGCCAGCGGTTTCCCGACTTTCCCGACCGGCGGGCGTTCTTTGTGGAAACCGATACGCGACTGGAGGTATTTGCCTATTGGGGAGACCGAGTCGCCGAAGACTTGAGGCACGAAGTCGCTCACGGCTACCTGCACGCCGTGGTTCCCGGCCTCCCCTTGTGGCTGGACGAAGGCCTGGCCGAGTATTTCGAAGTTCCGCGGACGGCCGACGGCCGCCACCGCTCGCATCTGCGCCGACTTCACCAAGCGGTGGACGAACGGCGATGGACGCCGAATCTGAAACGACTCGAGTCGCTGGCCACGCCCGGCCAGATGTCCCAGCAAGATTACGCTGAGTCGTGGGTTTGGGTCCATTGGCTGCTCGAGTCTTCCGCCGAACATCGCAAGCTGCTTCGTCGGTATCTGGCTCGATTGCGCGTGACCGGCACCGCACCCCCCCTGTCACAATTGGTTCACGCGCAATTCCCCGACGCCAATGCTCGGCTACTGAAGTGGCTCGCTCGACTCTCCGAGGAACAAGTCTCGCCCGCGAACGAGTGACACCATCTTGGCATCCGCCACACTTCGCGGCAACATCCAGAACCCGCAATCGGGATGGACATAAGCGATCCGATCGGCGCCCACCACCGAAGCGGCTCGCTCGATGCGAGCGGCTACCTGCTCGGGGGACTCCACTTCGTTGTCCTTGATGTCGATCACGCCGATCCCCAATTTCAGGCGAGGTTCCACCTCCCGCAATATCTCCAGTTCGGCTTCGGGGCGACGAGCCATTTCCAGCACCAGATGATCGGCCTGCAGTTGGCTGAGAAACTCGATCAGCTTGTCGTAGGTGCCCCGCTGGATGGTCTGGCCACCGTAGTTGCCGAAACACAAATGGACCGCCTTCTCGCGTTGCACACCCTCCAACACGCGGTTGATACCGGCCGCTGCGATCTCGCCGTCGCCGGGATGTCCCGTAACGTTGGCTTCGTCGACCTGAATGACCTCCGCATCGATCGCTCGGACTTGCTCCTTGAGCACGTCCGCAATGGCCAGCACCAACGAACGCAGGTCGCCATAGTGTTCGTCGGCGAGCGTCTTGGCCAGCATGTAGGGACTCGTCACGGTGAACTTCTTGGGATGGCGTGTGAGATCACGATAAAGGCGATAATCGTGTTGCAGCCTCATGTGCCCCGCGGTGATCGGACCCACCACAATACCGGGCGGTTTGGCGCGAAAACGATTGCCGGGCCGAGCCTGCCAGCGTTCCACCTGTTCCAGCGTCAACTCCGGTTCGATCCCTCCCAGCGGGCGCACAAAGTAATCGATCATGCCGTTGGTTTCGGCGTGATTGATGTCCCAGCGGTAGAGTTCCCCGTCGGCAACGACTTCGATGCCGGCGAGTTCCTGAGTCTTCAGCACCGCCATGATGGCATCGCGCAGACTCTCTCGCGTGCTGAACACTCGCAGCCACATCGGAACCGGATAACTGCCGACAACCGTAGTTCGCATGGCTCGAGTCCTCTGAAGTCTGAAGTCTGAAGTCTGAAGACGAACGCGGTGGGCTCCATCCGGCAGGATAGGAGTTGAGACCATTATTGGCGATAGACGCTCCAGTCGAAGTCCTGCGGCGCCTGCCAGTCGTCCCGGCGAGGTCGCCAATCGAATCCGAAGCCGTGGCAGTGCAAGCTGGCGATGGAAAACTCGCCATCGTGCAGTCGGGGCGAGACGATATCTCCGATGCGGATGTAGAAATCAGGGTGTGCCTGAAGAGCCTCTTGTTGGCTCGCCGGAGGAAGGTAGCTCAAGCCGGGATGAAAATGGTGTCCATTGCGTTCGACGTGAGAAAGCCCCAACGTGGCCGCCAAACAAAGATCCGCTTGCACGGGAACGACTCCCACCGAACAAAGATCCTCGCCCGTCATCAACTGTTTTCGGTGAGGATATTCGCTTGCCGCCCACTGCACCAGTCCGGCGTTGAGCAAAGAACGCAGGGCCCCCTTGCAGTTCTTGCTGCTCACTCCCCCATAGCCCAAGGCAATGGCTCGAGGATAGGCATCGAGCGTCCCGTCCGATTCGTCGATGATCACGGGTTTTTCCGCGAGTCTGGCGGCGATCGAGTCGAGTGGCCGCTCGAGGGCGATCGATCGGGGAAGCGGCTGTTCGATGGCAATCGTGTTGTTCCAAAGCGTGGAGAAGCGCCGATCGGCTTCCATCGCCTCGAGCAAAGCTGTCAATTGCTCCCAGTCGTCGAATTGTTCGTTCCCATCCAACGTGACGCCGTATTCGCCGGAGAGTTCTGCCTCGATGACGGCAACGATGCGGCCGAGTCGGGCCAGATCGGCATCGAGTTGGCCTCCGAGCTTCAGTTTGAAGTAGCGAATTCCCGACTGGCGAATGTACTGCCGGAGCGTCTGGGGGCGGCCATCGTCGAGTCGCTCGGACGGAGTCACGTCCTCCCATTCGAGCGGATCGCCCATTCCGACCGTGTGCCGCACGGCGATTCGCTGGAGCGGCTCGGGAGGCAGCCAGTCGGCCGGCGTCGTGCCGGCTAGTTGCGGATGAGCGGCGCCGGGATCGATGGCAAACAGGTTGCCTCGTACGGCGTCGGCGAAACACATGTCGTGAGCTCGACAGGCGGCATCCAAGACGGCTCGCTCCCAGAGACTCAAGCCGAAGGATGCCAGCAGCGGTACGATCTCGAGTTCGCCGCACCACGCATCAATCTCTTGCTGGAGTCTTAACCAGCCCGGAAAGAAATCTTCGCCCGCAGCAAATGCTTCGACATAGCGATCTCGAGCCGCTTTGATGGTGGCCAGCATTTCTTCCAATTGCTGCAAGTACGACTTGCCCGGAGTCTTGTCGAACCAGCCCGGCGGAAGACAATCGCCGGCGAACCCCTCGGCCGATCGGCCGTCGATTTCAACCGAGACCTGCACCAGCAACTGCGGGCAGTGCACCAAGCATGCTTTGCCGTAGCGAAACGGTATCCGCGTGGTAGACGGTCTCAGTCCCATCCAGTCGGCGTGCCAGCGGACTTTCATGCAGCCTCCAGCGGTTTGGACAAAACGAGTCCCCGGTCGACGGTATCGAAACCGAGGCTACGACAGACTTCTTTCTTGGCGGCATCGTCGGAGTCGACTTGCAGTTCCAGGATCGATACACCTTCGGCGCTGAGCAGTCGCATGGTCTCGCCCAGAAGAAACAACTGGCAGAGACCGGCCTCCGGACCCTCGCAACGACTCCAGTGGCAAACTCCCATGGCGTTGAGCCCCCAACTGCTGGCCAGCGGTTCCATGTCCCAGACGTCCAGCAGCGCTAAGGAATCCGCTCCGATGCGTGAGATCAGTTCAAAGCGACGGCGATGCAGGATACCGAGCGTACACGCCTCACACCAACGCTCGGCCACCGGAGTCTCCCGGCCGGCAACCCGATGAGACCGCCGGATCCGCATCAACTCACGGTCGACCGGCGGACGAAATCCACGTAGGCTCCGGCGCAGGATGGATCGTTCGCCGGTGCGGTGATAGCCGGCGTCCAGAAATCGGTCGACCAGCCACCGATCCGACGCCACGATCCCCGGCAGCAGAGCGCCGCCACACAGTCCGAGATAGAACGGGTGGTGCGGGCTGACACCACCGGCAAGGACCTTCCGCGCGCCCCGGATCCGCAGGTAGTTCTCGGCTTCAGCAAGCAAGTCGCCGACCAACGCATCGTGAC
>JALSIV010000029.1 GCA_026989685.1 Pirellulaceae bacterium
GACCAGTCCGGTAGCGGGGCCGGTAGCGGCGGCAGCGACCTTGTGTTCACCAATTCCAGTCGCCGCTCTTACCGCCGAGCCGCCCCGACCGACGGCGTGCCCGACGACTTGCCGGCGTGGTTCGGCCGCCAAGACGCCAACGGAGATGGACAAGTCTCCATGGCGGAGTATTCGCGGTCGTGGTCGAAGGCCGTGGCCAGCGAATTCGCCACCTTTGACCGCAATGGCGACGGTGTGATCACCGTGGCCGAGTGCCAGGCCGCCGTGGAAAATGGAGCCGTCGCCGGATTGGTGGGCGAAGCGGGTGAGGGAACCGAGTCGAGTTCATCCTCCTCTTCGTCCCCGGCGGACTCGCCCGCCACCCAATCCCCCCGTTTCCTCAAGTACGCCGTGGCTCAAATCAAGAAGTACGACACCAACAAAGACGGAGTACTGGAGGAATCAGAGTGGACCAAGATGAAATTCGACTACAGCCACGCCGATGTCAACAAAGACGGTAAGATCACGCCGGCCGAGTTGGCTGATGCGTTCGGCAAACGCTAGTCGCCACTTAAGTCTCGTTCGGTCGATCGCTTCGGTGGATTCAGTCGGCGTTCAGCAGGCTCTCGATCCGTTCGGCCGGAACGACATGGCAAACCAGAGGCTGCGATTGGTCGGCCTGAGATTGCTGCCAGGTTGCGATCCAAGCGTCCTCGGTAACCAAAACGTCGACATAGCGGCTGCAGCCGGTCCCGTGAGGACTGACGAACTCGGGAAACCAGCGGCTCACCCGTCGAAACGTGGTTGAATCGCCGCCTTCCATCCAGCCGAGCCCACCCAATTCTTCACAAGAATAGCCTCGAGGCCGGGGAACCGCGGTCGCATGAGGATCCAACGGTCGAACGCATTCACCCCCGTCGTAGAACACCAGGTGGAACGGACTAGGTATCCCGTATCGAGCCGGGTCGACCACCGCCGTCAGACGGGTCATGGCCACGTCCCAGGTGAGGCCCCTGGGGATGCAGTCCTGCGGATCAAGCTCGGGCAGTGGGCAAAGCCCATTTCGATAGTACGGCATCCAGATCGTGTTGGAGCTGCTCCAATTGAACGGGTGAGTGCAGACACCCAGCCATGTGCTTCCGTCCGCTCGATGACACAAAAAGGGATCCTTGACATGGCAGATCTCCGGCATGTCGGAACTCAGTAGCGGCTCGACCGGCGCCGTCGCCAGTGCTTCCAATGTCGGCGCGACCAGTCGATCGATTGTCCAAACGCCCGTCCCCGGCTTTTGGAACGCCGCCAGCTCGTCCCGATATCGGCGGTTAGCTTTCTCGGAAGAGACGAGCAGCTCCACTTGACCGTCGCGCTCCCAAATCGCCGCTCCCTCGATCGACAACACTTCTTCGCCGGCGGGCGCGATCGTTTCCTTGGTTCGTTGCCAGACTCGATAAAACGTGCGTGCTCCGTCAGTCGACCGAAATGCGGCCAGGACGAAGCCGCGTTTTCCCGCTTGCACGCCTGTTCGCGAGTCTCCCGGATTGCGGTAGCGGCCGACAAGCCACAGCGAGCCGTCCGAGCCATTCCACAGATTGCCACCGCCGAACCAACTGCCGCTCCCCGCGCCGTCCGGCGGCACAATCACGTGAGCCGCCTGCTGGTCGACCAAGGTGCGTCCCACTTCAGCCAATCGTTCCCTCAACTTCACGAGCCCGCAATCTCCGCATAACGAGTCCGCGATTGAGCGGAATCGCGAACGAACTTTGTTCGGCGAAGCGATTGCCGCTCCAATCGCTCGTTCGGCCGCCGCAGGGGACCGGAAGGAACCGGCGTCGGTTTATCCAGATTAACGGCAAGGCGACCCCCGATCTGCTGTATCCCCGGGCCGTGACGTGCCCGCCTGGCTGGAACGCGCCGGCTGCGCCGATCGCATCGACTCCCACGGCTGGGCGCGTTTGGGAGGGTAGCACCTGGCGCCGGATCATGCTACCGCCGTCATTTTCGGACCCGTTGGCACGACCGATGTGGGACGCAGTTTCACTCTCTTTTCGCTGGCCGTGGCAACTCACCATCCATCAGCCAACTTTGACTTGTTTCGCTCCATTGCCTAATGAGCTTTTTTTCCCCGGCCCGATACCTTTAACGCTGATGCCAGTGATCTGGCAATCACGCCGGCATGGATTGGGCACCTCGCAAAAATCAGGAGGATTGATAACGATGCACCGTCCGACTCTCTCACTCTTCGTGTTGATTGGGCTGCTCAGCGGCGGGCTGCTGGGAACAAGCACGGTCTGCGGCCAACTCCCCAACCTGGGCGATCACTGCGGCGGAATCATCCCGTTTGTGGACGACGATCCGTGGTTCCCCTACGCCTATCCCAGTGGTCCGCGAGCTGACGGCAACCGAATGGCCGAACGCTCGTCGCCCTGGCAGTTCTACCAGGCAGGCTGCGACCCGGTGTATGATCAGGCCGTGTACGGCTCAACCAGCGATGAATGGGCTGTCCCACTGGACTCCCCGCCCCAAACCGTTGCCGCCACGCCGGCCACCGCCCAACAGGTCGCCAGCGATGACGACGAATACGTCGACTTTCCGTACGAGTTGACGTACGACGATGACCCTCAACCGGCCACGTCGCAACCAAAACCATCGCCTGTGGCTGCGCCATCGGCCGACCACCCGGCTGAGCCGGAGGAGATTTTCCGTGAGGAAGATTCCTACGAGCATGCTTATGGCGATGACGACGCCGAAGTCGACGAGTACGATTATGAATACGACGGCTACGACAACGATGAGTACGCCCCAGAGGAATACGACGATGACTACGAGTACGAGTACGCGTACGGGTACGACGAAGTAGACAGCGTAGAGGACGAGGGCCCCGCTTCCGAATCTCAAGCCGACCAGGCCACTAGCGATCGTCTGAGCGAGGAAAAGTCCACGCACACCCAGTCGTCCGATGCCGAGGATGCCTATCGCCAATACGACGAGTACTACGATGAGTACTACGAGGAGTACTATGACGAGTACGAAGACTACGAGGATCTTTCGGCGGCCGTGGACCCGGCCCCGCAGACAGCCGACCTGACGCATGGCGAACCCGATCTGCCATCGGACGCGGGCGCCCAACCGGCTCAGGCGAAGTCATCCGACGACGAGTATGTCGACTTCCCGTACGAACTGTCGTACGACGACGACGTTGCCGACGAGACAACGGCCCACCACTGGCAACTCGATGACCTGAGCTGCCGGGTGTCCGACATCCGCGACCGGGTCTTGGCGTGGATTTGCGAAACCGGCATCGAAGACTCGGTGGCTCGAGCTCGAATCGTAGTGCAGGGAACGGCCGCGCAGGTCGCCTCTTCGTTGCCTCGAGTGCTGGAATCGATGACTCGACCAAGCAGCTCGCCCGCCGCGGTCCAACCCCGCCAAGCGGTGGCCGACGCGGTCGACGCTCGGTCGGACTCCAACAAAACCGTCCATGGGGCACGGGCTCGCCGCGAAGCCCGCATCCGAGCCGCGCTGTGGCTCGACCAGATCGGCGAGTCGCTGCAACGAATTTCACGGCAGATGATGGTGGAAATCGCCCGCGAAGACCTCGAGTCCTTCCAACGGTGATGACGGTCCTGGCGGCTCACCCATGCCACAACCGGGCCACGCTGCTCCTCCCAGCGCGGCCCGGTTCGGCTTTTCAGCTCCGATCCACCACAAAAACCCTTCTCTGGTAGGGATCTCCCGTCCGATCCCCGCTCAATTGCCAGAACTCACGGCGAAACAACGGAAAGTCTCTAGATTGCCCCGTTTCCCGTGATTATGCTAAATTGCCTAGACACTCACGTCGTCTCGCGTCCAAGAAGGCCGAGAAATCTGGCGGAATTGGGCGTGGGGGTGTAAGATAGATCCTGTGCGGGATGGGTTCGCGCTGGGCTTGGTAACTGGAATATGGGTGCGCCCGGAGTGCGAACCGGGGGCGATCTCGGAGTTCTTTTCTGTTTTGGAGTGAGCATGATGTCCCAACGCAGTCGGATATTGCTGGCAGTGATGGCTGCTTTGCTACTGGTGCCCACCCCGTCGCCCGGCGCGGCGGCCGATGCCCACCGGGCCCGGTTGGCCACGTACGATTCGGCACAGGGCGAAACGCTGTTTGCCTTGAGTGTATCGCGGGCGGACGAGACGGTGATGCGAACCGACGTGGTCGTACTAGTCGATACGTCGGCCAGTCAAATCGGGCTCTTTCGCGAAGACAGCCTGCGGTTTGTGCGTCATTTCACTTCGCAATTGTCGGCAGACGACCGTTTGATCATCGCCGCAGTGGACTTGGAACCGGTTCGTCTGACGTCGCGTTGGGTCTCTCCCGGCTCTTCCGAAGTCACGCAAGCGCTCCAGCAACTCAAGCTGCGAACGCCACTCGGTGCCACCGATCTGGTAAGCGGCCTGCAGGCGGCACTCGATTGGCTGCAGACCGACCAGCGCAAGGCGACCCGCTGCATCATGCTGGTCGGAGACGCCCAAAGCCGCGCGAATCTGTTTGACGAAAGCGAACTCAGAGATCTGGCCCGTCGCTGCAGACTCGAGCAAGTCTCCATTTCCAGCTTCGTCATCGGCCCTCAGCGCGACGTGAAGTTCGCCGCCATCTTGGCCAATCACAGCGGTGGGGTCACGGTGGTGGATCGGGAAGGGGAAGCGGCGGTCGAGTCGAGTGCAGCCCTGCTTGCCAAGGCAACACATGTTCCGGTTTGGTATCCGGTTCACACGCATTGGAGTAAGAACGTCGCCGAGGCCTATCCGGTGGCACTGCCGCCGCTGCGAGCCGATCGTGATTCGATTGTGGTGGGACGTCTGGCATCGAGAACGCCGATCCGGCTGGCAGCTCAGTTGGAGTCGCCGCTCGGACAGCGCTCGTTCAAGCTGACTGCCCAGCCTCAACCCTCGAGTTCCGAATTCGCATTCCTGTCACTGTTTCTGGAAATCGTTCGCCAGGACAACGGGTTGCGGATGCCCACAGCCGGTTCGGACGGATTGCGCGAAGTGGCTCGGTTGTTGAGTGAACCCGAGCTAGAGAGTGAGAACAACAATCAAGCAGTCGACAGGGAAGCGGACGACCCGCCATCGCACAGTCGACTGGAATCTCGGCTGGCAACATCCAACGTGTGGTTCATTACGACTCAAGAACCCGCCGGCGGCCGGGACGGTGGCCAGCAAGAAGATAAGAACGCTGGAGGAAATCAGTCCGAACAGCCCGCCGGGCAGGCCGGAGACGACGTGCCGCCGGGCAAGCTGATCCGCGAAGTACGGCAGCAGCAACAAGTGCTGGCGGCCAAGATGGAAGCGGAAGTCCAGGTCCGGCTCCAGCAGGCGAGGAAACTGATGGCCGACGCTCCCGATCGCGTGCAGGAAACCTTGAAGATCCTGCTCGATCAGGTGCGGACGGCTCCCGAATTGCAGCCGGAAATGCGGGCCCGTCTGGTCGATCAGATCGAGGTGGCCCTCAAGCAGGCGGCTCGCCGACAGCTTTCACTCGACGAAGAACGGCGCGTCCTTGCGGAAAACCGAGCGCGAGCCGAGGAATCGCGGCGACTGCTGGAACTGCTGCAGCGAAATCGCGACGATGCCAAGCAACTGATGGCTCGCTTCCACTCTCTGATGCAGGAAGCCGGCGACGATTCGGAGAAATACCTCATCGCCGACGAGGAGATCGCCAAGCCGATCCGCGACGAGTTGGTCCCCAACGAGTCCATTGGAACCTCGGCCGTGTGGCGAGCCCGATTGATGCGACAGATCGTGGGGCACGAAAGTTTCCGCGAGCAACGTCACCGCGACTTCGCGGACACCCTCTATCTGGTCGATCGAGCGGCCGATCCGTTCCCGGATGATCCGCCGATCCGCTATCCGGATGCCGAAACCTGGATCCGGCTCTCGGAGGCTCGCAGGAAGTACGCGTCCTTCGAGCTGCTCGGCGAAACCGAAGCGGCCAAGAAGATTCGGGAAGCTCTGGACAAGACCGTCGATAACTTCCAGTTCGTGGAGCAGACACTGGAAGACGTAATCAACTTCATTCGCACCGAATACCAGATCCAGGTACAGTTCGATCGGCAGGCACTGGTCGATGCCGACGTGGAAATCGATCAGCCGACCGTGTCGGTCGAAGTAAGCGGTGTGACGCTGCGAGACGCTCTGCGACTGGTGCTCGATCCCCAAGAACTCACGTTCATGATCAAGAACAACGTGTTGATGATTACGACCAAGGAAGTCGCTTCACAGTCCGAGAACCTGATCACCCGAGTCTACCAGGTCGGTGACCTGGTCGTGCCCATCATTCCCCTGGGTGGCGGATTCGGCGGCGGCGGATTCGGCGGCG
>JALSIV010000030.1 GCA_026989685.1 Pirellulaceae bacterium
TTCGGAGCTCAATGGCTGGCCTGCACTTCCCTCGGTCCGGACGCTTAGACGGCATGCGTTACCGCATGTCGCCCTCCTTGCGAGGCCGAAGCTAGTGGCTAACTCTTCTTCGTAGGACACTTTCATTCCCTATTCCAGGCCGGTTTATCCCGGCACTCTCATTTTTCATTTTTCATTACCACCACTTCCCCCGTGTTTGCCGACCGGGTGGCCGCTTCCATCCAGGCCACGGCCGCCCGAGAATCCTCGGGCGGTACACGCGAGGGTCTCTGGCCGGAGCGAATGCAATCGGCGAAGTAGCGCAGTTCCTCCTGCAAAACGCCGAAATAGCGACCGAAGGGACGAGGCCAGTAGAGCGTGTCCGGCATTTTCACACCGGCCGCGTCGTGAATGGCCAGTCCCGCTTCGCCGCAGTTGATGTATAGAGCACCCTCGGTGCCGATCACTTCCAGGCGGGCATCGATCGTATACGGTGTGCTCTCGGGCAAGCACCACACCGACTCGACCACGGCCACCGCGCCGTTATCGAGTCGCGCCATCGACCAACCGACATCGGGATACTTGTTCTGTCCGGGGTGGACCTCCTGGCCGTAGACGCTGGCGACGTTGGCTCCGCTGAACCACAGCATCAGGTCGGCATCGTGGATTCCGTCACCCATCAGAGCGGAGATGTCGTCGAGCACCATCCGCCCGATCGCTCGAGACAGATTGCGCCGCGCGTGCATCGAGACGATCCGGCCGATCCGCCCCTCGTCGATCGCCTGCTTGGCCAGAGTGACTCGAGGATCGAACCGGCAGATGTGCCCTACCATGAACAGTCCGGCCGCCGCCTGCGCCGCTTCGATGATCCGGTCGCAATCGGCTGCCGTGGGTGCCATCGGTTTTTCCAGCAGCACGTGCTTGCCGGCACGGAGTGCATCGATGGCGATGTCGCGATGGTCGTAGATGTGTGTGGTCACACTGACCGCATCGACTTCGGGATCGGCCAGCAACTCCCGATAATCGGTGTACCGCCGCTGTACGCCGAGCCGCTCACCGATCTGGGCCAACCGCTGGGGGCGACGTGTCGAGAGCGCCACCAGGTCGATGTCGGGCATTTCCGCCAAGTTGTCGGCATGAACTTCACCAAACCAACCCAGACCGATGACTCCCCACCGTACCCGATCTCGCCCGTTCATTGGATTCTCCCCGGATGACAACCACGTGACCTGTTGTCCGACATTGTGATGACCGGCGGCACTCGCCACAACGGGCCGCCCGCTGGAAACGTGCCGGCTCAGGCGGTAAGTTGGGAGTTACGACCTTGCTTCCAGCATCGGTGTCATGCGGTGAACTCTCAGCAAAGCGACCATACTCCTTTTGTCCCGCCGAAGGTTTCTGGGAGCGTGTCACAAAACCCGCCGCATCGCCTCCGAGCGTTGGGCATGGTGCTTGTGGCCCGAAGTCCTGTTGCAGCCCCTTAGAAAAGGCCGACCGCCATGATCTTCCACCACATCGGCTTGCCGACCGACGAGCCTCAGCCGAATGAGTCCTACGTGCCCGACACCAAGGTCTGGGTCACCGATCCCGCCGATCATCCCTACCGCGTGGAATACTTGAGATTCGAAGCCGATTCCCCGGTCACCGGACCGCTCCGCAAGATGCCTCATGTCGCCTACCGTGTCGACAACCTCGAGGAACATCTGGCGGACGAGGAGATCATCCTCGAGCCCTTCGTGCCGATGCCCGGTCTCCGGGTCGCTTTCATCAAGAAGCACGGCGCGGTGATCGAGTTCATGCAGTTCCGCGAAGGCGCCACCGAGTTCGCTGATCTGCGAGACGCCGAAACGGCTTGACGCGGGCTGCGCCCGCAAGGCTGGAGGCGGGAGGCTGTAGGGGTGGTCGTGCCAACCGAAGCGTCGGTGCAAGCCCCGCACACAGTGCACACATGCTACGAAGTAGGACTCGAATACGACCGGCTCAGCGCTGCGGCATTCCGGCTGAAAGAATCGCTACCACGGTGGAAGCGCCGTCGTACCGCCATCGAGTGTTACGATCGTGCCGTTGATATAGGCTGCGTCATCACTCATCAAGAAAGCGGCTGCCCGGGCAACGTCTTCCGGCTCTCCCAATCTGCCTGCGGGTATGCGCCCGGCCACTTCGTCATAGAGTTCTTCCACGGGCTTGTCCCAGCCTTCGCAAGTCGCCGCCAGCATGGGTGTGCGAATGGTCCCGGGACTGATGCCGACCACTCGAATTTCGCCCGCATGATCCGTCGTCATACATCGGATAATGGCCTCCAACGCCGCTTTCGAAGCGCAATAGACAGCGTGTTGGGGAAACCCGATCCGGGATGCCACCGAGGTGGTGATCAGCACGACACCGCCTCCCGTATCCCGCATGGCGGCGATGCCGTGTTTGAGCGTCCACAAAGCGCCGCGCACGTTGACCCCCATGACATTATCCCAGATGGTGTCGTCGAACTCCTCCACCGTCCCCTTGGCCCAGGCACCGGCGTTGCAATGCAAGCCGTCGACTCGGCCGAATCTGGCAATGGTCTGCTGGAACACACGCTGCACTTCCTCTTCTCGACTCACGTCGCAACGCACAAACAGGGCCCGGCCCGTCTCTTCCAATTCCCGCTCGAGCGTTGCTCCCTGCGAGTCCTGAATCGATGCCATCACCACGTTGGCGCCTTGGCGGATGAATTCGCGGCTACACGCCTCACCGATTCCCGACGTTCCGCCGGTGACCACGATCGTCTTGCCTTGAAGCTGCATCATGTGCGGTGATCCGATCCGAGACGCACTCGGCCATCTAACGGTCCCCTACCGGGGTGGGCCTTCGTGGATTGCCGGTAAAGTCTTCGTCGGTCAGTGTAGCGTACGGATTGCCACTCGTCGACGCGTCACGAACCGTCCGTGGCGAGTTGCTCCCGGAGCGGCGCCGGCTCCCTCGCAACATGAAAAACCCGACCAAACCTCCGACAACCACCCATACGACCGCGGCACCGATATAAATGGCCGTCACGTCGACGGGCGTGGGATCGAGAATGGCCACCGACGGTCGTCGCGGATCGTAGTAAGCCGTTACTTTGCCGCCAACGGGATAGCGGCTGACGATGCCGGTGGCGGCAGCTTGGGAGCCCTGTCCGACTCCCATGAACTGGTAGGTTCGCGACGTATACTCGCGGCCATCCACCGTGTATCGATAAGTGATTTCGGGACGGTAGCTGGTGGTGCGACTGGCACCGCTGCCGCTGCTCGATCTGGCGACGCGAGACGCCACCACGTAGGCTTCCACCGGCCGAAATCTCCTGGCAGCGTCGTTTTGACGGCGAGCGCTGTTGATGATGGCATAGGTAAAGAAGATTCCGAACAACACAAACACTCCGCCCAACATCCACTTTCCCATCGGTTCCGCCTTTCCTGATCATCGCCGCAACGGCTCGTTGATGTGACTCCGCAAGACTACAAGCAAGTCTACATCACGTTGAGGAACTCGTGGACCGATTGGATCGATGGTGCGGACTCTAACACGGGCTGCACCCGCAAGTGTAAAGTGTGAAATCTGAGATTTGAAATCTGAAATCTGAAATCTGAAATCTGAAATCTGAAATCTGAAATCTGAAATCTGAAATCTGAAATCTGAGATTTGAGATTTGAAATCTGAGGGACGTGATGGCGGATGGTGAGGACAGCGCCGGTAACCTGCGCGCACGACGCACAGATGTTACGAAGTAAGAGGCTGTCACAAAACTCCATGCTGCAAGCAACACGCCCGAGGCGGGAAAGCGGCGCGGCGGGTCTTATTACAGGCTCTAAGACGCTAACGACCGGCGTCCGACCGCCGATACGCGATCGCTCGGTCGGCCATGCGAGGGAAATCGTTCTCCGGTTGGTAGCCGATTTCGCGCCGAGCCTTGGAGATGTCGATCGAGAACGAATGGTACTGAGGGCTGGGAATCTCGATTGTGGGAAGGCTCAGCTTCTCGGACAGATACTCGGCCGCTTCGCGATATCGAAACGGCTGAGGCGCCGCGATGTTATAGTCTTCGCCGATCGCCCGCCGATTGCCGATGGCACACGAAAAAGCCTGAACGACATCGTCGAGATGGACGATGTGCCGCGTCAGAGGCTGCCCGTCGGCATCCACCAGCACGGGAATGTGCTCACGCCCCTGCCTCACCTGCTCCGTCACCTCCTCGGGAACCTCTCCGAATCCGTGTCCCGGTTCGGCCGGGTCGACGTTTTCCAGGATCGAAAAGTGGTGCAGCAGGTCGTCATTTTCGAAAACCCACGAGGATCGCAAGATGGTCCAAGGCAGCCCATACTGGATTCCGTATTGCCGCGTCATCGTCTCCTCGATGACTTTGGAAAACGCGTAGTATCCGGGGTAGGCTGCCAGCGGCGTTTGCTCGTTGATGGGCTGGGGATGAGGATAGAACCAGATGCCTTGAGCCGCATCGCCACTGAGCAAAATGAACTGGCGGACCTGCCCGGAAAACCGGCACGCCTCCAGCACGTTGAACGTACCCCGCAAGCTGACGTCGAAAAACGTCTGCGGGTCCTCTTTCATCGTCGCCAGTTGGATCACCAGTTGGGCGTGACCGACCACGTCCCGGCACACGTCGGGATCGACAATGCTGCCGCGGATACTGTGTACGTGATTTCCGGGAATCTCGTGGCGGTGGACGAGTACCCTCACCGTGTAATCCAAAGTTCCCAGCAAGTCGACGACGCGTCGCCCGATCTTGCCGGCTCCGCCGAACACGGCCGCCGTCTTCATGTCGATTTTCCTTAGGATGCCAGTCCCAGTCGTGTCGCCCGTCGGTCCGCCGCTGAATACTCACCACAGCGCACTCGTACTCAGACGCCAGCCCGTACTCGGAACATACCCGTTACGAGTACGAGAGTAAGGCGTGCAGCGGTCTTCGCGGGGTGGACGGTTTGACGTGGGCAGTCGATTCTCGCGACTTCGGCCCCCGCCCCACGAACGAACTCTGTCGTGTGCCCACCCGAGCTGAGGATCGCAGCACACCCTTGCAATCGGCCGCGTCGGAGTCGACAATCAATGAAAGTCGCTCAAACAAGACCATGATTCCTCTCACCTTCCCTTCGTCCTGCCCAAAGGTCCGACTTGCCATGCCGTCTCTCCCCCGATCTCTCACCGCCCTCCCCCTCCTGTGTTGCGTCCTTCTCGCCTCAGCCGGCTCGACGGCTACGGCAGCGCCGCCGCAAGTCCTCCGAGCCGGCATCGTCGGCTGCGATGCTCACGCCCTGCCCTGGACGCGCATCCTCAACGACCCCAACGCCCAGGGAAAACTGGCCGAAATGAACGTCGTCGCCGCCTACCCCGGCGGAAGCCCCGATATTCCTCATAGTATGGAACTGCTCAAGAAGAACGTCGAGCCCATGAAGAAGCTCGGCGTGGAAATGGTCGACTCGATCGATGAATTGCTGAAGAAAGTCGACGTGGTGATGTTGTTGAGTATCGACGGCCGCAAACATCTCCCGGAAGCCCGCCAAGTGTTTCCCGCAGGCAAGCCGGTATTCATCGATAAGCCGATGGGCGGGACGTTGGCCGAAACGATCGCCCTGTTTCGCCTCGCCAAGAAACACGACATTCCCGTCTTCACCAGCTCCTCGCTCCGGTTCGCCAAAGGGACGATCGACGCTCGGGAGAATCCCAAACTGGGGCGCATCGTCGGCTGTGACCAGTACGCCCCCTGCCCACTCGAACCGCACCATCCCGATTACTTCTGGTACGGCATTCACGGCGTCGAACCGCTGTTTACCATCATGGGAACCGGCTGTGTGTCGGTGACGCGCACCTGCACCGAAGGAAGCGACGTGGCCGTGGGCGTCTGGAAGGATGGTCGGATCGGAGTGTTCCGCGGCATCCGTGAAAGCCGCCGCGGTTACGGCTCCACCATCTTCGGCACCAAGGGGATCGCGCCGGGAGGTGGCTTCGACGGATATGAGCCGTTGATCGTCGAAATCATCAAGTTCTTTCAAACAGGAAAAGCTCCCGTCGCGGAGTCCGAGACCTTGGAGATCTTCGCCTTCATGGAGGCCGCCGACGAAAGCAAACGGCAGGGCGGAAAAGCGGTGACGCTGGAATCCGTTCTGAAGAAAGCCCAGGCGGAAGCCCGACGGATGGTTCCCTGACACGGGCTTCGCTCGCAAGACCGGAGGCGGGAGGCTGTAGGGATAGTAGTGGCAACCGAAAGCCATGACGACATCCGCGCACGGCGCGCAGATGTCAGTAGATATCACAAGTAAGATTCCAACCATGCTCCGACACCGCACGCCTCACACCTCACACCTCACACCTCACACTTCACACCTCCC
>JALSIV010000031.1 GCA_026989685.1 Pirellulaceae bacterium
CCATTCTTACTGGGACCGCACGATTACCGAAAACTCACGGTAAGGGGCGGCGTCGAGTACCAGTACGAGCACGAGTACGAGCACGAGTACGAGAAAAAGAGGGAATCCCTTGATTGATGAATGGCGCGACTGCGACATTTGTGATCCGGTCTCCGGTTTCCATGGGGCAGCTACGGGCGCTGCTGGTATTGCTGGGCACGGCCGCTTCGGTTGCGTCGGCGCACCCGTTTCACGCGACCCTGTCGGAGATCGAATGGAACGTTCAGACCGGTAGGCTGGAAGTTGCCGTGCGAGTGGATCCCGGCGATTTGGAGCGGGCGCTGCGCGGGAGGACCGGCCGGCGGTTCGTATTGGAGCATGAGACGGAGGATGTGCGAGACGGGTTGCTGGCCGAATTCGTAAAGGAGACGTTTCGGGTCGTGGGAGTCGGTGATCGGCGCGCCGGCCCGCCGTGGAAGGCTCGAGTACACTTCGTCGGGCATGAGCTGACGCCGCGTTTCGCATGGCTCTATTTCGAACTGTCGTTCCCGGGCGATGTTCGCCGGTTGGAGATCACGCAGTCGATGTTCACGGCCGTGGTGCCGCGCCAAGTCAACTTGGTGACGGCTCGCGTCGGACGGTGGACGGGAACCATTCACTGCACGGCCGACCGGCCGACGGGGACACTGGTTTTGCCGCGGCCATTGCGGCGACCAAAGTAACGTCCCAACGGCGAGGCGAGGATGGCCGGGAGAAAGAGCAGATCGCCGACGATGGCCGCCACCAGCAGCGAGCACATCAGGATGCCGAAGCGAGCCACCGGTTGAAAGTCGCTGAGGGCGAACACGGCCAGCCCCAGGCCGGCGATGGCCGTGGTTTGCAGCATGGCCGGTGCGCTGATGCGGAAGGCGCGTCGCAGTGCCAACAATCGCGATCCCGTCTCCACCAGGCCCCGTTCGTACCAAGTGAGGAAATGGAGAGTGTCGTCGACCGCGATTCCCAACGCCACACTGGCGGTCATCATCGAACCGATATCGACGATGACGTGAGTCCAGCCCATGGCGCCGAACACGATCGCGGCGGGAAAGACGTTCGGCAGCATCACCACCAAACCGGCGACGGGGTTGCCGGTCGCCAGCATCATCACCACGGTGATGGTGGCCAGAGCGGCGAGGAAGCTGAGTACGAGCGATTCGAGCAATTCGCGTTGCGCGGCGAAGAACAGCGGTGCGGTGCCGGTCTGCACGACTCGGATCGACGCGAGGCGATCGACGCCGGCTCGGCTCAGCACTCGATCGATCTGCCTGTGCACCTGCTGCTTGAATTGCTTCAAGTCCATGCGGTCGATGCCGGTCAGCCGCAGCGTGACCCGCCACCACTGGTGGTCTCGGTCCCGTGCCACGTAGCCTTCTCTTTCGAACAATGCCACCTGTTCTGCCAAACGGCGATCGAGGATGGTGCGCCGTGCCCGGTCGACTGTGGAAACCCTTCCAATCGGCCCCAATGGCGGCGCGAACGTGGCCGCCGACGTGCTGCCCTTGACTTGGGGGAAGTGATGCATGCCCCGTTGCACCTCGCGGATCATCCGCATTCTCGCTCCGAAACTCCAGGGGGAGTCGGCCGGGAATCCGATCAGGATTTCGTACTGAGCCAGGGGGCCGATGTGATTCTCCAGCCAGCGGGCGTCGCGCACACAGCGACTCTCCGCGGGCAGAAAGCGAAGCGGTGAAACCGATGTCTCGATGCGTGCGACCCCACTGCCGACCAGTACCGTGACCAGCAGAAACACCGCCACCATCACCGTGCGAAACGCAGAAACCGATGCCGGCAACCAGACATCGAACAACTTGCGCCGACCGGCCAAAGAGGACTCGTGCGCGTGCTCGGGGAACTTGGCCAGCGCCGCGGGGAGGAGTACGATCAGCAGAGCGAACGCCAGCAGCACTCCGATGGCTCCGTATATGCCAAATGCGCGTACGGCCGGAATGTGGCTGACCAGCAGCGAGATCAGTCCCAGCGCGGTCGTCAGTGCCGAGATGGAGCAGGGACGCCAGCCATGGCGAACGGCCACCCATGGCGCCACATGTCGCGAGTGGCGGCGCGCCGCGTCGCGGTAGTAGTTGGAGATGTGAACGCTGGTCGACAATGCCAACACGTAGACCAGCACGGGAACCAACGTCAGCAGCAGATTCATCTTGCCGCCGCTGAAGAAGATCAGTCCTTCCAGTCCGAACGCGCAGTACTGAGCCAGCAAGAAGACGATCAGCGACAAGCGCCAGCTGCGCAGCGAACACCAGGCCGCAAGGAAGCTCAGCGCGATGGCCGCCGGGAGGAGTCTACCGATGGCCAGATCCCCTTCCACGTCGATGGCTCGAGAACTGACGATGTTTCCCCCCAGGTGCAGTGCGTCGACGGGGATGCCGCATTGCTCATGGGCAATTGCGCGGATGCGCCGCAGGACGGCGGCCGGGTGGCGGTTTCCTGCGTCACTGAGCATGATCATGGCGCAGGTGGATCGCCCGTCCGGACCGATCAGTACGCCTTGTAGCCTGCCGGTGACTTGCCGCTGCGAGAGTCCGGCCGGCTCGGCCGTCAATCGCTCGACGACGCGCTGGCCCGTCCAGACCGAGGCTGCCCAGGGGCGGTCGACTCCCGGCAGACACCGATCCGATTCGATATGGCGGGCCAGACATTCCAGACGCGGATCGTCCAACCGGCAGCCGTTCCAACTGACCAATACCACCTGGTCGGTGCCGAACAAATCGAGAAACCAGTCGAAATCTCGCGTTTCCCGGTGTCCGTGCGGCAACCAGACGGAGACACGATTGTCGTGCGTCTGGTCGAGTTGCCGGGAGCCGTAAAACAGCGGGACGCCGACCAGCGCCGCCACAGCCAGGATCCAAGTGGCGTGCCGGATCATCCAGGGGCCGCGATGTGGACCGGAACTGGGCGGAGCGTCCGTCACCGTTTCATTACCAAAGGGCTATCGAGTATCATCGCCGTACCGCCTTCTCAAACGCAGGAGTTCGCGTTTCAATTCGGCGACCTGCTCGGCATAGCGAGGGTCGTCGTACACACTGTTGAGTTCGTGAGGATCTTTTTCCAAGTCGTAGAACTCCCACTCGTCCACGTCCGGCTCGTAGAAGCGGATCAGCTTATAACGCGCGGTACGGACGCCATAGTGGCGGCGCACACTGTGCGGTCCCGGGTATTCGTAGTAGTGGTAGTACATCGATTCTCGCCAGTTGCGCGGGGTTCGGCCTTTCAGCAGCGGCACCAGACTCGCGCCCTGCATGTCTGAGGGAATCTCGACACCCGCGATCTGCAGGAACGTTTCGGCGAAGTCGAGGTTCATGGCGAAGTCGGTGCTGACACTGCCTGGCTTCGTCACACCCGGCCAGCGGACCAGCAACGGCGTGCGGAACGACTCTTCGTACATCCAACGCTTGTCGAACCAACCGTGCTCTCCCAGGTACCAGCCTTGGTCGGAGGTGTAGAATACCACCGTGTTTTCCGCGAGTCCCGATTCGTCGAGGTAGTCCAGGACGCGCCCGACGTTGTCGTCCACCGCATCGATGCAGCGGAGGTAATCCTTGACGAACCGCTGGTACTTCCAGCGCACCAGATCTTTGCCCTCCAGGCCCGCCTGCTGAAACGCCTTATTCTTGGGACCGTAGGCGGCATCCCAGATTTTGCGCTGCTCGGGATTGAGACCCCGTTGCGGGACCAGTTTCAGATCGTTGGGATTGAGATCTCGAGCGATCATCATCCTTTGAGTCTTGGCCGGCGTTCCTCGCCCCGAGTAGTCGTCGAACAGCGTGTCGGGTTCTGCGAGCGTGACATCGTCGTAGTGGTGAAGGTACTTGGGTCCGGGTTGCCAGTTGCGATGAGGCGCCTTGTGGTGGTACATCACGAAGAACGGTTTGTCCGCATCTCTTCCGTTCTTGAACCATTTCAACAACTCATCCGTGATCACTTCCGTCGTGTAACCGGTGTGTTTGACTCGTCCCCCGGGCGTCCGCATGGCCGGATTGTAGTACGGGCCTTGCCCGATCAGGATGTGGTAGTAGTCGAAGCCGGTCGGGGTCGACTTGAGATGCCATTTGCCGAACATGGCTGTCTGGTAGCCCGCTTTCTGCAACAGCTTGGCGACGGTCTGTTGCGACCCGTCGAAGCGGTCGCCGTTATTCTTGAAGCCGTTGAGGTGACTATACTTCCCGGTCAGGATCACGGCTCGGGAGGGGCCGCAAATCGAATTGGTGACGTAGCAGCGATCGAATCGCATGCCTTCTCGAGCCAAACGGTCGAGGTTGGGAGTCTGATTGACCCGACTGCCATAGCAGGAAAGAGCCTGGTAGCCGTGGTCGTCGGCCATGATGAACAGGATGTTGGGACGGCCCTTGCCGCCTCTGCGGGCAAGGTCGGCGGCCGACGTGATCGACGGGGTGGCCAGGACGAGGGTAAGCAGGATCAGCGCCGCGAGGCGGCGAAGGATGCGCGGGGAGTTCCGAGCCGGGCCCCGAATCGGAGAGTGTTGTCGCGTCATGGTGCAGGCCTTCGATCAAGAGGGGGGACCGAACGAACGCGTCTATTGTCGCTCTTGGCCGCCATGGCGTCAATTCGGGGGCTCCCGCCGCTTCACCGTGTCGGCGTTCGCCTGCTAGACTCCTGTCTTGTCTGCCGTGTTCACTGGTTGGCTCTGTTTCTCTCTGCCTCTTTGGTTGCGTGCGGGTTTTCCGATGGCTGTTTGTCCTGATACGTTGGCTCCCGGCAAGGTGTATGAAGTGGACTGCGTTTCCGGTTTGGAGCGTGTGGCGGCCGGAAGCGTCGATCTGGTCTTTGCCGATCCCCCGTTCAACATCGGCTACGAATATGACGTCTATGACGATCGGCGCGCCGCCGAGGACTACCTGGACTGGTGTCGCAGTTGGATCACTCGAGTGACCCGAGTTCTCACCGATACCGGTACTTTCTGGTTGGCGATCGGCGATGAATTCGCCGCCGAGCTCAAGTTGATCGCTCAGCGCGACTGCGGGCTCCATTGTCGCAGTTGGGTTATCTGGTATTACACCTTCGGTGTGAATTGCGTGCGCGGTTTCAGCCGCTCGCACACACATCTGTTTCACTTCGTCAAGGACCCCAAGCGGTTCACGTTCCATGCCGACAATCCGGCCGTACGAGTTCCTTCGGCGCGGCAACTGGTCTACGGCGACCGGCGCGCCAATCCTCGGGGACGTCTTCCCGACAACACCTGGGTGTTGCGACCTCAGGACGTTCCCTATGGATTCGGCGAAGACCAGGACGTCTGGTACTTTGCTCGAGTAGCCGGGACGTTCAAGGAACGCGAAGGCTTCCACGGATGCCAGATGCCGGAGCAATTGTTGGGACGGATTGTTCGAACCTGTTCCAGTCCCGGTGACTTGGTGCTGGATCCGTTCACCGGCAGCGGGACGACGCTGACCGTGGCCAAGAAACTGGGGCGGCGGTTTCTCGGTTTCGACATTTCGCCGGAGTATGTGGAGCGGGCGACGCTGAGAATCGAAGCGGCGGATGTGGGGGCGCCGTTGGACGGTCCGGCCGACCCGGCCGCCAGCGCCCCCAATACTCGGCAAGGACGCCGTCTCAGATCGGGCCGATCGAGTCGCGAGTCGGTCGCCTTGTACCGCCACATCGAGGAAGCGCTGGGGCGAGTTTCGCTGCGGCCTCGAGCGGCGGCCGTCCTGGTTTGCCCCAAAGCTCGCACTCAGTTCGAGACGACCCTCAAAGAGCTCGCCGGACGCAGCGTGCCGCCGCCGGAGTGGCTGGAGTTGGTGGCTTCCCACCTGGCCGCCGAGGAAGAAACCTCCGCTGCGGCACCGTCCGGTTCGAGTCTGCCGACGTGGGCATCCTTGCAGCGGCTGGTTGCGCCCGCCGAGATCGCCACGCAGATCGTGGAGACGGAATTCGCCCGCCCGCTAATGCAGGTCTTGGTCACTGCCAAGTTGGCCAAACGGTTCGACGAGGTGGCGGCAGAGTTTGGAGCCGATGATCGGGTGAGCGCGCGGTGGGCCGCTCTCGAGTGGTGCCGCCGCGTGGCGCTGTACGCCGATGCGGTCATGCCGGACGGGGACACCGTCGAATTAGGGGAGCCAGTACCGCTGAAGGCCGCTTGCCAGGCGGTATTCGAGGGCGAGGCGGCTGTCGCCGTCGTGTGGAATCGGGCCGGTTCCCCATTATTCGCTTCGCTGGTCGACTGCCGGCTGTGGCGGGAGTGGCTCGATCCGGTCCGCACCCGGACCGGGTGGCAGGTGCACGGCGCGGAAGCGGTGAGCTGGTGCGAAGTTCCGCCCAATCGTACCGCAG
>JALSIV010000032.1 GCA_026989685.1 Pirellulaceae bacterium
GCGTCTTCGAAGCTCAGCCGGGGAGCTGGGGAAGCCGGCGAATGCCGGTGCGGTTGGCCGGCCGTTGATGGCTACGAAATGGTGGCAGACATGATGGCGCAGCGGTCGCTTTCCGTCGCGCGGTAAGAGAGTCCGAATCTGGCTTGGTAACATCCAGGCGCCGGGAGTGCATCCCGCACCGGCCATCGGTTGTCACCACCAACCCTGCAGCCTTCCGTCTCCCGTCTCCGGCCCTGCGGGCGGAGCCCGCCTTAGATTTTCTGCTCCGCAAGCAACTTGCGATAGGCGGCTCGAGCCTCGTCGAAGAACGCGTGATAACTTGCCTGCCGGTAGTCGGGGTACGTCCAGGGCTGGTTTCGCCAGGCGCCTCGATGATAGGCGAGTGTGCACTCGGCGAAGATCCCGTCGCCCAAATAAATGCGGTGATCGCGGTCCTTGGTGGTGGCCAACACGACTTTGGCGAGCGTGAGGTAACCGGGGTCGAGATTGAGGGGACGCGGCACGGCCCCGGGCCGTGCCGCGGCGTACTCCTCTTCCCACCGGTTGCTTTGTTGCTTGCGCCGAGGCAGTTCGGCCGGGTCGAACAATCGGGAAAAGGCCACCAGGACTTTCGTCAGGCTGCTTCCCATGCTGGGCGCATAGTACGCGGTTTCTTCGAAGGGAAACGGCTGGCTGCGCAGCAGCACGTCGCCCCACTGGTCGGCCGCCGAGGCGATCCCCCACTCGATGGCGGCTTCCTGGCCGGCGAACACCGCCAAGATCGGAAGTACGGGCGGATGTGAGCGGGTGGCTCCCATGACCGGTTCTAAGAGGCTGTCGCAAAACTCCAGGCCGCGAGCAGCACGCCCGAGGCCGGAAATCGGCGCGGCGGTTCTTGTTTTAGGCTCTAATACGCTTTGGCGAAGATCGCCCACTGGTCGGTTGCTCTTCCGGTGAAGAGGCACTTCCCGGGACGCGGCTCGGCGTCCAGCGGAATACAGCGGATCGTGACCTTCAGTTCCCGCAGCTTCTCTTCCACTTCGGGAGTGTCGACGAAGTTGGCCGTAGCGAAGCCGCCGTGGATTTCGGGTTTTTGCTCGTCTTGAGGCGTAAAGAACTGGCGGAACTCGTCCCAGTCGTCGAACCACCGAGTGTGATGGTCTCGCAGTTCGGTCGCCCGTTGGAACAAGTTCTGTTGCATGGTTTCCAATAGGGAGCCGAATTGGGCGACCAGTTCGGCGCGCGGAATCGACTTCTTTTCGCCGGTGTCCCGTCGGCCGAGGAAGACGGCGTTTTGCGCCAAGTCTTTGGGGCCGATCTCGAGCCGCAATGGAACACCTCGCTTGATGTGATACCAGTTCTTCTCGCCACCGCGGATGTCCCGATCGTCGATCTGCACTCGGATCGGCTGGTCGTGATAGCGCTGTTGCCGGAGCTCTTCGGCGAGGGACCGGCAGTAAGGCAACACTTGCGAGCGCTCCTCGTCGTTTCGGTAGATCGGCAGGATCACGACATGACGAGGCGCCAGCTTGGGGGGGAGTACCAGCCCGTCGTCATCGCTGTGAGTCATGATCAGAGCGCCGACGAGGCGAGTCGAGACGCCCCACGAGGTCGTCCAGGCGTAGACTTCCTTGCCGTGCTGGTCCTGAAACTTGATCTGTTGGGCTTTCGCGAAATTCTGGCCGAGAAAGTGGGAGGTGCCGGCTTGCAACGCCTTGCGGTCCTGCATCATCGCCTCGATCGTCAACGTGTCGACGGCGCCTGGAAAACGCTCGCCGGACGTCTTGGAGCCTCGGATCACCGGCATGGCCATGTACTCTTCGGCGAAGGTCGCGTAGACCTCCAACATGCGAGCCGTTTCTTCGCGAGCTTCTTGTTCGGTGGCATGCACCGTGTGGCCTTCCTGCCAGAGGAACTCGGCGGTCCGCAAGAACATACGGGTGCGCAGCTCCCAGCGGACCACGTTGCACCACTGGTTCAGCAGGATCGGTAGATCGCGGTAGGACTGGACCCATTTGGCGAACATGGCGCCGATGATGGTCTCACTGGTCGGTCGGACGATCAACGGTTCTTCCAGCTTGCCGGCGGGAACCAGCCCTCCGTCGGGCCCTGGTTGCAGTCGATGGTGAGTGACGACGGCACACTCCTTGGCGAATCCCTCCACGTGCTCCGCCTCTTTCTCCAGAAAGCTCATGGGAATGAACAGCGGAAAATAGGCGTTCTCATGGCCGGTCTCCTTGAACATGCCGTCCAAGGCACGTTGCATGTTTTCCCAGATGGCGTAGCCCCACGGTTTGATCACCATGCAGCCGCGGACCGGTGAAACTTCCGCGAGATCAGCAGCCCGGATGACTTGCTGGTACCACTCGGGGTAGTCCTGCTGTCGAGTCGGTTCGATGGCGGTCCGTTTCTTTTTTCCCATGGGCGGTCGTCCTTGTCTGTTGCTACCGTGCCGGTCGATCGCGCCGCATTGTAAGGGCGAAGGAAAATAACGCCCAGTGGGGTTGGTGGACCAAGTGGACGCAGTCGACGGAGCGGACGTGGTGGATCGAACGGAGTGAACAGAGGAGGCCGGTGTGGAAATTTGGGCTACGACTCCCAATGGTTGCGGGGGACCGTTAGAATCGAGGCAAGTGCGACTGCCGCATTTCCAATCGTGATGGTCGCAACACGCATCATAGGATCTCGCAGATGGCCTCAGCCTTATGAATGAATCGATGACCGCCGCCACGACATCCAGCAATGCATCCTCTGCCACGCAGACTCGGCGCCCCTGGTGGCGATCGATCGGCCCCGGCCTGTTGACCGCTTGCGTGGTGATCGGCCCGGGGAGCATTCTCACCAGCTCGCAGGTGGGAGCCGAATCGGGCTATAGCAAGATGTGGGTGGTGTTCGCGGCGGTCATCTTCATGCTGGCTTACGTGAAGATGGCGTCTCGTTTGGGAGCGGTGACCGGACGTTCCACGTTGGACTTGGTCGCCGAACGAGCCGGACGCTGGCTGGCCGTGATGATCGGTGTCTCGGTTTTCCTGATCGCCGCTCTCTATCAGTCCGGCAACAATCTGGGGGTTCACACGGCGCTCAATGAAGTGTCGATCATGGCAGTGGATGCCGCCGAGAACAACTTGGGGATCGAGACGGGGTTGAAAGAGCATTTGCCGTTTCGCTATTGGACGGTGGTCTTCAATGCCTTGGCCATCCTGTTCGTGTTCGGCTTTCACAACCTCTACTCGGCGCTGGAGAAGCTGATGATGGTGCTGGTGGCGGTGATGCTGGGTGCTTTCGCCATCAATCTGGCGTTCGCTCGGCCCGATCCGGCGACGATTTGGAAAGAGATGATTCCGCGGGGCGGCATGAGCGAGTTCAGTTTGCCGTTGTTGGGGCTGGTCGGTACGACGTTCGTCATTCCTGCGGCGTTCTACCAATCGTACTTGGTGCGTTTCAAAGGATGGACGGTGCGAGATCTGCGCACAGGCTTGACCGACGCCCGCGTGAGTGCCCTGATCATGTGCGTAATCACGCTGATGATCATGATCACGGCGGCGGCCGTGTTGCGAGGCAAGGAATTGGCGAACGCCGCCGACGTCGCCAATCAACTGAGGCCGCTGTTCGGCGATGCCGGCAAGCTGATCTTCTGCCTCGGATTGTTCGCCGCCGCCTTTTCGTCTTTCATCATCAATTCGATGATCGGCGGTTTTCTGCTGGCCGATTCCTTCCATGCCGGCTCGATGCCTCGCGATCGGGTGCCTCGAGTGCTGACCGCGGCCGTGCTGCTGACCGGCATGGGGATGGCTCTGTTCATTCTCTCGCGGGACGTGAAACCGGTGTTCGCCATTGTGGCCGCTCAAGCCGCCACCGTGTTGGCGGCGCCGTTGCTGGCCGCCACGCTGTTGTGGCTTTCCAATTTGAAGTCGGTGATGGGCGAGTATCGCAACGACTGGCTGACCAACGTGGTGGGAGCGACGGGTCTGCTGGCCGTGATCGGTTTCGCCATTCACATCGCCGTCAACCGGATGCTGCCCGAGATCCAACGGATGCTGGAGTAAGCGGGTTGGCAAGATCCGGACCTGCTTACCTACTGCTCCTTCTTCTCTCCTGCGAACTCGTAGAGTTTCCCATCGAGTTGGACCACGACGGGGCCTTCCAAGGCTAGAGCCTGGGCGAGTCCCGGTCCGTATTGGACGACTAGTTTCATCGCTTCGTCCCCCACTTTGTCCAGCCGCGTGGCCCGCTGGTTGTCCTGTTCCCGCACATCCGACGCGATCCACTTGCCATGGCGGAAAAAGAGCGTCCATCGGCCGCAGTAGCGAACCTGGAACGCGGCGATTCGTGGATCGGGGCCCGCGCCGCCGCCCGCTCGAGGCCCCACGCCCTGGACTCCTCCGAGACCGCCGGCTGGACCTCCCTGACCGAAGCCACCTCCTCCCGTTCCGGCCTGCATGGCCGGAGCAGCGGCCCGGTCCGCCATCTGCATCATGTTCTTGGCCTGGCGGTGGAGAAAGCCGGTTCGTCCGGCGGCGTTCTCCTTGAGCACTTCCAGCCGCTCGGCGGCCCGTCGTTGGTTGCCCGCCACATCATCCCACACCACCTGTTCGTCGGCCAGAAACGCGGTATACGGCGTGATGATGCCGTGACGCTGAGCCAGCCGCACCAGTTCCTCGATCAACTCCTCGTTCTCGCCGTGGAGGTCGATCTGGTCGATGATGTCGCCGACGCGTCGCACCGCCCATAGCTTCTCCACATAGGCGTGAGTGTCATCTTTCGAGCGTTTGACGAACTTGCCGGAAAAGTCATAGGTGTGAGACTCTCCGAGCAGATCGCCTTCGATGGTGACGGTGGCCCGGCCCGGCCGCCGGTAGCGCCCGACGATCACCAGTTGATCACCGGCGAACAGGTCGGTGAGTTCACGAGGGTAGATGCGGAAAACGGCGGGCGGTCTTGGGTCGTTGTCGCCACCGACCTTGACATGAAGTCGCACATTGACCAGTGCGGGCGCTTCGATGCGCCGGTAGAGTTTGGCCACCGACTCTTCGATGTCCTGATCGGGTTGCACGTAGACGGTGTAGCCTCGATTGCTTCGAGCCAGCTTGTCCAGCAATCGACTATTGACATCGAAGCCGAGTCCGAACGTATAGAGTCGCGCCGCGTTGCGGTTCGCTTTCTTGACCGCCTGCACGATCTTCGCCTCGTTGGTGACACCCGTTGTGGGACGCCCGTCGGTGAGAAAGACGATATACGTCGGCCGCTCATCATCGTCGGGGGCCATCTCGACGGCTCGCAGCAGCGCCCCGTGCAGATTCGTACTCCCCCCGGCATCGATGCCGTCGACGAATGCCAGTGCTTCGTCGCGTTGTTTCTTGGAGAACCGCTGCAATTCCGGCTGGTACGACCGGACATCGCTGTCGTAGGCGATGATGTTGAACAAGTCACCTTTGCGGAGATTGCGCAGCACGAACTTCAGTGCGTTGCGAGCCTGCTCGATTTTTTCACCCGACATGCTGCCCGAGCAGTCGATGACGAAGATCACGGTCTTGGGTTGCGGCTTGGCACGCTGCGTCGGCAATTCCGGAGAAACCAGCATCAGGAAATAACCGGGTTTGGCAGGGTCGGGACGGTAGGAGACGATTCGAGTCGAGACGGCCTTGTTCCCCACGTCGTACAGCAGTCGAAAATCGCTGAGCGGTACGGAGTTGTTCGCCCGGTAGGTGATCCGAGCCACCTTGCCCTTGCTCCGTTTGATCTTCACATCGTGCGTCGGACTGTAGATGTTCTTGATCGCCGCGTCACTGCGAATGTTGACGGTGATGGCCAGCGAGTCGAGTGGGCTGTCGGTGAACTGAGCCGGCCGCAGCGGTACCATCCATTCCGTCAGGCCGAATTCCTTGCGGAGGACCTGAGTGTAGCGCAGGGAGACCGTCCGTTTCGCGCCGGGCGGGATGGGGAAGACCCGCGTACGGAAGACGCCACTCCCCAACCACTGCAGCAGCGCCGGATCGCGATTCTTGCTGACGTGCTCCTGGAAGATCCGCGCCGCTTCGTCCGCCTCGAGCAACTTCCCAGGAATCTCCTTGCCGTCCACCAGAAACGTCATGCGATCGACGGCGCCGTCGTAGGGAAGCGGAAACACGAAAGATGCCTCGAGTACCCGAGAGCCCCGATTGACAAACGTCTGTTCTACTTCGACCTGAGCCACCTGGCCGTCCACGTTGGCTCGAATGGCCAGATCGGAGACCCGATAGGTGACAGCGGGTTGGGGGCGCGGACGGGGGCGAGGTATCGGCCAGGGACGGGGAAGCGGATGGGGGCAGATGAGGAAGCCCTGAGCCATGAGGGATGCC
>JALSIV010000033.1 GCA_026989685.1 Pirellulaceae bacterium
TCCCCCAACTCTTAGGGGGCTCACGCCGAACGTATGGCCACCGTGCTTCCTAGCCCCTGCCGAACCCATTGGTCATCCGGACACATCCATCACGCCGGAAGGCCGGAACTTACCCTCGAGCCAAAGGAAACCGCACCCACCGACACGCCGAACGATGCCTCGCACTCCACTCGCGTCCCGAAAAAAATTGACGGAAAATGTTCTCTCGAAGTGCGGAAAGTGAGTTTCGTTTGCTCCAAAGATGTTAAAAGCCTGTAACAAAACCCGCCGCGCCGCGTTCCGGCCTCGGACATGTTGCTTGCAGCATGGAGCTTTGTGACAGCCTCTAAAAGCCCTGGCCTGGAAAGCCCGACCGAGCGCCCAACCGCATCATGGCCGAACGTATGTACGGCGCAGAAGCACCGACGCATCTACCATGTGCTAAACTCTGGGTTCATTCAAACTACCCGATGTGGAACGTGTCGAGTCGACCTGCAGTCCTCCCTTCCATCCGACAACGCCCCTGGCCACTCATGCCCGACTTGATCGCCCAGTCGACCGATGCCACTCATTTCTGGCGGCGCCCGCTGGAGCTCGGCGAGCCTGTCCTGGTGGGCCGGACGTCCGGCCAAGCGGCCGTACCGTGGGACTCGAAGATCTCCCGCTGCCACGCTCGAGTTCGCTGGACCGGCAAAGTGCTCCACGTGGAACGGATGCCCGAGGCCAAGAACCCGATCTACTTCGGCGGGGACGCCGTGGACCGCTGCGACTTGGAAGTCGGCGAGCGGTTTGTGATCGGCAACACGACGTTCTTGCTCGTGGATTCTGCAGACTCGCACGCGGAGTCTCATCCTCCGCCGGTTTCCGTCCAGGCGTTGCATCGCAACGAAATCCAGATGCAGCGATTCCACGAAGCGGCTCAGCGGATCGACGCTCTGGCCCGGCTTCCGCGCCTGATTTCTCCCGCCGATACCGACCCGCAACTGGCTCGTCGCATCGCGCGACTCTTGCTCGATGGTGTCACCAAAGCGACAGCGGCGGCCGTGATCCACTTCGACCCGGCAGACGGGGAACGATACACGATTCTGCATGGCGAGAGTCGTCGCAGGGCAAGGGGCGAATTCCGGCCGAGTCTGCGGCTGCTGCGCCAAGTGGCGGAAAGCGGCGAAGGAACGCTTCACCTGTGGGATTCGTCGGCCGACGACTCCGCGGCGAGACTGCCGACACAGCGAGCGGGCGTCGACTGGGCGTTTTGTCTCCCGGTCGAGGGCGAGAGCCAACTGTGGTGCCTCTATGTCGAGGGTGGTGAAGAAGACGGTCACACCGTCTTTAAGGACTCCGCGTTCGAGGACGACATCAAGTTCGCCCAGATCGTGGCGACTATGGTGGCCAATTTCCGCTCGGCTCGCATGTGGGAACGCCGCCACGCGCACATGCGTCCATTCTTCTCCCCCTCCGTCCTGCAGTGGCTCGATCGGGAATCCGACGGCCGGCTCGAGCCCAAGAAGGTCGACGTCTGCGTGTTGTTTTGCGACCTGCGCGGGTTCTCCCGCGAATCCGAGCTCTCCGCCGATGATCTACTCGCGCTGCTCCAACGCGTGGGACGAACGCTGGGAGTGATGACGACTTACATCCTGAATTCGGGCGGTGTCATCGGCGATTTCCACGGGGATGCGGCCATGGGCTTTTGGGGATGGCCCGTCGCCCACCCACGGCAAGCTGCCCAAGCGTGCCGGGCCGCTCTGAACATCCGCCGCCAACTGGCCGCCGGCCTGGCGGCAGCGGACGAACCGCTGCCCGACTTTCAAGCCGGGTTGGGTCTCGCCAGCGGCGAAGCCGTCGCCGGCCCCATCGGTACGGCCGACCAACTGAAGGTCACCGTATTCGGGCCCGTCGTCAATCGAGCGGCCCGCCTGGAAACCCTCACCAAAGCACTCAAGGCCCCCGTGCTCCTCGATCAGGCCACCGCCGGAGCCCTGCGG
The DNA here is from genome assembly GCA_026989685.1 of Pirellulaceae bacterium. GTDB lineage: Bacteria > Planctomycetota > Planctomycetia > Pirellulales > Pirellulaceae > S141-3. The sequence continues at coordinate 1,962 of JALSIV010000033.1, forward strand.
TCGCTGGGAGACGGAGACTGGCGATTGCGGCGGCTCGGCCGAGTGGAATTGCCACGGATGGGCAGAATCGAGCAGATCTACGAATTGCTGCCGCCGGTGAGCCAATGTCCCGAGCTGTCAGACCAGGCCGTGGAAGACTTCGAGGCGGCCGTCGCCGCGTTCGAGCAGGGTGACTGGGAAATCGCCTTTGAGCTCTTTCACGAGGTTCCTCACTACGACCAAGTGAAAGACTACTATGTCGGCGAGATTGTCCGGCACAGCCGGCGCCCCCCCTCCGGATGGGAAGGAGTCTTGAGACCCGGAGCCGGCTGAGTCGGCAGACGTGAGCCACCGCGTGAATTGACAGATCGGCGGACGGCCGAGTAGGCTAGAAGGGTAGCCTACCCGGTTTTCGACAGGCTCCCGGCTGGCCGGCACACCCCAAAGCCGCCAGAGCGAGGACCGTGTCGTCGGACGAGGTTCCATCCCATTTTTACCGCACACCAGTCTCTTGCGAGGTGCGAGTCGGTTCGTACCGCGAGGAGCCTGTGAGGAGACTTTTCTGATGCTCATGTCGCGTCCTACACCTGCGGCCTGCCGGGCGATCGTTTGCATAGTGGCCCTCGCGACGCTCCTGGTCGCACCCGCGACGAACTCGATCGCGCAGAACCAACCGAAAAAGAAGTACAAGACCGTTCCGATCGCGGCCGAGTTCAAAACGAGTCGCGCCATTTCCCAGGCGAAGTTGGTGAAAGACGGTGTGATCTTGGGTCGGCTGGTGCTGGCCGACAAGAGTGACGAGTTCCGCAAGTGGTACAGCGGCTATCAATTTCCTCGATTGACGCTGCCGGAGTACTTTCACGAAATGGAATCGATTCGCAGCGACTTGCTCAAGGACCTGCGCAGTGCCCGCACGCCCGAGGTGCACCAGTTCTTGCTGGACACGTTTTTCCGATATGCGTCGCGGCTGTGCACCGACGACTACTATCCGGCGACGCGAGTCAACGCCATGTTGCTGATCGCCAGTTTGAATCAGGGAGAGGAAACGCCCCGGACAAGGCCGGTGCCGTATCCCCCCGCCTTCAACTTCATGTTGGCACAGTTGGGCGCCGCCAAACAGATCGATGGAGTCCGAGCGGTTGCGCTGGTGGGAATTCGTCGTCACATCCGACTTGCTCTGGCCAGCCGTGGTTACACCATCAACGCCGCGCAGCGCGACCAGGCGCTGGCCGCCATGCGAAACCTGATCAACCAGGACAAGCCTGATACGCGGTCGGCCGAAGGGCACGCCTGGATGCAGCGGCGCGCCATGGAGTCGTTGGCACTGCTGGCCGACCTGAACAAGCATCCCGACATCCTGCAAGATTTGGCGAAGCTGATCGAAAGTGACGATGCCTCACCCATGCTGGTCTGCGTGACGGCTCAAGCGGTCGGCCGGTTGCGCATTCCCAAGAACCTGCAGTACGACCCTCTGCCCCTGGCTCAGCGTCTGGGAAATGCCGCCGTCCAGGTCGTCGATCGCGAAGCCAAACGCATCAACGAAAAAAAGAAGAGCCAAGGTGACGGCTCGATACCCGAAGGCTACGGCGGGATGATGGACATGATGGAAGGGCAAGGGCCGGGCGGAATGGAGCAGGAAGAAGATGAAAGCCCTTACGGAGGAGGCGGCTTTGATACGTCGGACGACGACGCCGACAAGAAAGACGTTCCCAAAAGCCCGAAGGACGTCAACCGCCTGCGACGGATTCTCAAGTATCAATTGGTGTGCATTCTCGAAGGTTTTCACGGACCCAAGCGGGCGAAGAACTTGGGGCTGGCTGCCATGGCCGCGACGAGTGGCGATGCGGCCAAGCAGGCTGAAGTGACCAAGATCGCCGATGCGGTGGCTGCCGTGCTGGCCGCCACGGATCCCCCCGACCCCGACGTTCCCTTCAAAACGGAAGAGGAAGTGCTCAAGTCGGTCCAGCAAAAGCTCGCCGAGCTGGAAGCGGCTCTTCCTGAGCCGGAAGAGCCTGGGCCGGAAGAGAAGCCGGATGCCGAATCGCCGGACGATGGCCCCGGCGAGCCGGTGGCCGACGATCCCGGCGGAAAGCCGGCGAGTGACCCGGCAGGAGCCGCCGGCGGGGAAAAGAAAGCCGATTCCGGCAAGAAAAAGTAATGCGGCAACCCCTGGGCCGCGCAGTGCACGCCATGTCATGACGACAGTCCCGACTCACCTCTTGAACGCGCGAGCTGGCTGGAGCACCAAGCAGTGGTGGGGCCGTCTGATCGGTATCTCACTGCTCCTGTGTGGTGCCGTTCCGCTGATCACGCTGACGGAGTCGGTCGAAACGGAAACACGAGCCGACGGCCAGACGTCGTGCAACACGGAATTCTCCGAGCCGCTGGCGTGTTCTGTTTCGCGGCTTCCGATACCAGACCGTGCGATCTGGGTCACGGGATACGCTCCCAGAACCAGGGTGACCCGCTCTGCGCGGCAGTCCCGGCAAGCCGGTCAACGATCCGGCCACCGACTGGCCAACGGCCTGATGGCTCCCTTGCGGAATTGAGATGTCGGCGCTCCGGTCCTGCGCTGCGCCGGTGGTACGAGTTGGCGACCACGCACCGGCAGGCATCACGTTCCACGACACGAAGCAACTTGATACGCAAGGGAGACACCCCAGATGCAGAAGCTCGTACGCGGCATCCACAAGTTCCAAAAGGAGATCTTTCCTTCCAAGCAGCGGCTGTTTGAAAAGCTGCAGTCGGGGCAGCAACCGATGGCTCTGTTCATCACCTGTTCCGATTCCCGGATCGACCCCAGCCTGTTGACGCAGACCGATCCGGGAGAGCTGTTCATCATGCGCAACGCGGGCAACTTGATCCCGCCCTACGGGACGCTGTATGGAGGCGAAGCGGCCACGATCGAATACGCCGTCGCCGTCCTGGGAGTGCAAGACATTATCGTCTGTGGACATTCCAACTGCGGAGCCATGAGTGGATTGCTCGAGCCGCAAGCCATCGAACGCCTTCCCGCCGTTCGCTCGTGGCTGACCTATGCCGAATCGACCCATCGCATCGTCGAGGAGAACTACTCTCATCTGACCGACCCGGCGGCTCGGCTCACGGTAACCGTCGAAGAAAACGTGCTGGTCCAACTGGAGCATCTGCGGACCCATCCCACGGTTGCGGCAGCCATCAGTCGCCAGGCGCTGCACTTGCACGGCTGGGTTTACAAGTTCGAAACGGGTCAGGTATTCGGTTTCGACCCGGAAGAAGGACAGTTTGCCGCCCTGCAGACGGCGGCTCCCGTCGTCTCCGAACGCATCCGCTCGCTACCGCCCATCTAGATCGCCACGCGTCCGGAAAGGACTCGCCCGAACGTTGCGTCTCCCGACCGAGCCCACATTGTCCCCCGTGGGACTCCCTGTAACAATGGGCACGTCGGTTGATCGCAGGGGATTCGCGGAGGTTGATCATCGGTATGGAATCGTTCGAGCAACTGGGGGCGTTCTATCTGGGAAAAACACTGCCGCTCGGCACGGATCCGGCCCCCGGTGAGCTGTTGCTGTATGACAGCAAGGACTTGACGACCCACGCTCTTTGCGTCGGCATGACCGGTAGCGGCAAGACCGGGCTCTGTCTGAGCCTCCTCGAAGAGGCGGGGATCGACGGCATCCCCGCCATCGCCGTCGATCCCAAAGGGGACTTGGGCAACCTGCTGTTGACTTTCCCCGAACTCCGACCGGATGACTTTCAGCCGTGGGTCGATCCGGCTGCGGCGGCTCAACACGGAACCGACGTGCCCCACTACGCCGCTCGCGTGGCCCAGAAGTGGCGCGATGGACTGGCCGAATGGCGCCAAGACGGCGACCGGATCCGGCGGTTTCGAGAGTCGGTCGACTTGACCATCTACACGCCGGGCGGCAATGTCGGGCTCCCCATTTCCATCCTCGGCTCGTTCGCCGCTCCCGCTCAGGCCGTTCGGCAAGACGCCGACGCGTTCCGGGAACAGATCGCGACTTCGACGGCCGGGCTGCTGGCTCTGCTGGACATCGAAGCCGATCCGGTGCGCAGTCCCGAGTTCATTCTGATCGCGAAGATCTTGGAAGACGCGTGGACTCGAGGCAACGACGTCGACTTGCCGGCACTGATCGGCGAAATCCAACAGCCCAGCTTCGAGCGGATCGGCGTGCTGGAAGTCGATCAGTTCTTCCCCGCCAAAAACCGCATGCAACTGGCAATGACGCTCAACGGTCTGCTCGCGTCTCCCACCTTCGCCGGTTGGCTGGAGGGAGAATCGCTCGACATTCAGCGGTTGCTTTACGCCCCGGGCGGAAAGCCTCGTATCTCCATCCTGTCGGTCGCTCATCTCTCTGAACGCGAGCGGATGTTCTTCGTCACCATCCTGCTGAATCAGTTGCTCGCCTGGATGCGAGCCCAACCGGGCACGCCCAGTCTGCGCGCATTGTTCTACATGGACGAAGTCTTCGGCTACTTTCCGCCGGTCTCCGAACCACCCAGCAAGCGCCCCATGCTCACGCTGCTCAAACAGGCTCGCGCGTACGGACTGGGAATCGTGCTGGCCACGCAGAATCCCGTCGATCTCGACTACCGCGGACTCTCCAACTGCGGCACCTGGTTCTTGGGACGGCTACAGACACAGCGAGACAAAGAGCGGGTCCTGGACGGCTTGGAAGGCGTTTCGGCTGAGTCGGGCAAGACCATCGACCGCCGCCAACTCGATCAACTCCTGTCGGGACTCGAAAGCCGCGTCTTTCTGATGAACAATGTGCATGAAGACGAGCCGGTCGTGTTTCAAACCCGTTGGGCGTTGTCGTATCTGCGCGGTCCGCTGACGCGAGAGCAGATCAAGTCGCTGATGGCGGACCGGAAGTCTCAGGCGGCACGCCGAGCCGAAGCATCGGTCTCCAGTCAGGAAGTCCCCGCCGTCCAGCCGGCCGCCACTGCGCCCGTGCAGACAGAGCCACCAACGCTGCCTCGAGGAATCCGAGCGTATTACATGCCGGTTTCCGCCGAAGCGTCCTCCGGTAACGACGTCATCTACCACGCAGCGCTCGTTGGATTCGCCAAGCTCCACTTCGTGCGCGCCGGTTACCGAATCGATACGTGGATGGACTGCTGTGCCATCGCATCCGTAGAAGAACCGCTGCCCAATGAAGTGTGGGAAGGCGCGCACGTTATCCGCGGCCGGCGTCCCGAGTGGTCGAAAACGCCTCAGGCTGGAGCTTCGTTCTCCGAACTGACACCCGCTCTGAGGAAAGGGGCCAACTACGCGCGCTGGAGCCGCCAACTACGCGATTGGCTTTATCGGCAGGAACCGTTGGTCGTCTGGAAGTGCGCGCCGCTGAAACTCTATTCCCGCCCCGGCGAGACCGAGGAGGAATTTCGCGTTCGAGCCGCCCAAGCGGCTCGCGAAATCCGCGATCAGAAACGGGAAGCCCTGCGACAGCGTTACGGCAAACGCATCGCTGCGGCGCGCGAGCGGGTACAGCGCGCCGAACAGCGGGTGTCGCGAGAGCAATCGCAGGTCACGGAAAAGGCGGTGGACACCACGCTGTCGTTCGGTGCCACACTCATCGGTGCCCTGTTCGGCAGAAAACTGGCCACGCGGCGCAACATCGACCGAGCGGCTTCGTCGGCTCGCAAGGGAACCCGGGCAGCCAAGGAGTGGGCCGATGTTCGGCGAGCCAAAAAGGCCCTCCAAGCCGAGCAAGAGAAACTCGAAGCCGTCTCGCGCGAACTGCAAGAACGACTCGACGATCTCAAGATGGCCTACCACGCCGATACGCTACCGATGGAATCCCTGCTGCTCAAGAGCACCAAGAAAGATCTGGCGGTGGAGCGAGTCGCCGTGGTCTGGTTGCCGTTTGCGCGAAGCGAAGGAGGCGAACTACGACCGGCCTACTCGGTAACGGGAAGACGCGATGACGCCTGACACGGGCTTCGCCTGCAAGGCGGGAGGCCGGAGACGGTAGGTGAGGTAGTGACAACCGAAGGCCATGACAACATGCGCGCACAACGCGTAGATGTGACAAAGTGCAACTCTAAACCCCAATGCAACAGTATGCAGAGCGCTCACGTCAAGATCGCCGTCTCGGCCTGTCTGCTGGGAGATGCCGTGCGTTACGACGGTAAGGACAAACGCTGTCCGCCGGTCGTCGAGCTGGGCCGCCGATTTCTCCTCGTGCCGATCTGTCCCGAGGTCGAGCTGGGCATGCCGGTGCCGCGAGAACCGATCGAGCTGAGGTGGACCGAAGAGGGCCTGCGACTGCTGGGAAGGGAGAGTGGCCGCGACTGGACCGATTCGATGGGCGACTTTGCTCGCCGGCGCATCGGACAACTGATCGCCGAGGGTGTCGGCGGATTCGTGCTCAAGTCGAAATCGCCCAGTTGCGGTGTCGAAGACGTGGCCACCGTGCAACGCGACGGCACGGTGACCGCAAGCGGAACCGGCCGTTTTGCCGACATTCTCCGTACCACCTGGCCCGACCTGCCGATCGAGAACGAAACGGGCATCGCCGATCCCGTGCGACGGCAGGCCTTCCTCCAGCGCCTGTGCCGACGTCGTCCTTGACAGCCCGACAGGCCACTGCTACTTTTCCCTGTGAAGGCGAGTTCGCCGGCGGCGCACCGCTTTCGGCAACCCAAGGGGGATTAGCTCAGTTGGGAGAGCGCTTGAATGGCATTCAAGAGGTCAGGGGTTCGAGTCCCCTATCCTCCACTCTCTTGGTCTCGTTTCTCAACCCCATCGTGGGCCCCACCCAGTCATCGAACTCGGCTGTCTGCCGTGAGGTTCCGCCGGGCACGCTGCTGGGCGCATTCGGTTACGAATTGCGAATGAAAGAGGAAGCGGCCGGGGCATCTCTGCCGGCTCAATGATCCGACAGGAACTCGTTGCTGTTGAGCAGTGCCCACCAGATGTCTTCCAGTGCCTCAGCAGGGGCGTCTTCGTGTTGTTCGAGTAACGCCAACGCCACCTTTCGCTCTTTGGCCGTCGGTTGGCGGGCGAGCGCCGCGAGGAACAGGTGCGCGATCTTTTGTTCGGGCGGCAACGGGCTGGCGGCCACGTCCTGCAAGAATCCTTTTTCGCGGCTGTTGGTGGCTCGCTGCATCAACGGGTCATTCATCAATTGCCATGACTTTTGTACTCCCTGGCGGAACAAGGAGTGTTCGCCGCCATCGTCGGTTTCCAGCGACTGCGTCCAATGCCGCAGCCACTGCTTGCGGGCAGCCACCTGCTCCTGGCGGCTGGCCGACGGATGGGCGACCAGCATGAGCGACTGATAGACGGCTTCGGGTGCCAGCGGCCGAGCGTAATAGCGGGTGAAATAGGGTGGCACTCCGGTTTCGGGAACGTCGCTCTCGTTGTCCGGCGTGACGCGACTGGAACGCCCGAACGGCTCACTGAGCACAATCCAACGTGCTAGTTCTTGCCAGTCGTAGTCGTGAGCGCGAACCTGACTCGCGAGGAACCGAAGCAATTCGGGGTGACTGATTTCGCGAGGCGGCAGCATGTCGTCGACCGGACGAGTAAAGCCGAAGCCGAGAAAATGGGCCCACAAACGGTTGACCAACGCTTCGGCCACATAGGGAGATTCGGCAAACTGACGCGCAACCATCCGGCGCAGTGCAGCCAGGTCGCGCGTCAACCGCTCCGGTGCCGCCGAACCGTCAGGAAGCCGGGGAACCGCCATCGCCAATCGACCATCGGGGCGTTCAAAGAAGACTTCGGGGAGCCCGGATTGGGAACGGACCACCACGCGAGGCGACTTGCCGCGACGGACATCGGCCGTGCGCAGCACGAGGTTGAGCGACCAGAAATCGTCTTGCCGCATGGGGCCGTTGATCTGGTCGTGACACCGCATGCAGCCGATCGACCTTCCCCAAAAGGCCCGTGTGGCCCAGTCCGTGATGCGAATGGCGTCGGGCGTGTAATGAATGAGCCAGAACTGGGCGGCGCTGGGTGCGCCACGATCGCTGGTTCCCTCAGCACTCATCAGCTCATAGACGATCCGGTCGAAAGGCCGGTTGTCGCGGACGGCCCGCCGCAGATACCCCAGCAGCGCATCACGATCGCCCGAGCCCTGCTTGGTACCGCCCGTTCTTCCCACCAACACATTCGCCCAAAAGGTCGCCCAATACTGAGCCCGCTCGTCGGCATACGCTTGATCATCAAGTAGACGGTCGACCAGGCGGTTGCGACGGCTAGGCGACTGGTCGGCAAGAAAGTCGTTGAGTTCGTCAATGGTGGGAATCCGCCCCAAGATCCGCAGAAAGGCTCGCCTGCACCACACGGAATCCTCGGCTGCCGGCGCGGGCTTGAGGCTGGCCACCTGCCAGCGCTGAGCCAACAGGCGTTCCATGGTCGCGAGGACGGCCTCGGCTGGAAGAGCGGGCACGGAGGGAACCGAGACCGCCGGCGCCGGCACGGACTGCTGCAGCATCGGCTGCTGCGGCTGGGCGTGGGGCGGTTTATCGCTCGAGGAGGCACCAAGTGTCGGCAGGGCCGGCTCGGAAGGCAGGGCGGAACGATGGCGGACCGGCGGATTCGCTCGAGCCGAATCTTGTGGTGAGGAGCCGGGAGTCGTTTCGCCGGGCGAAGGACGTTTCGCCGACCGACGACCGTACTCGGCGTGCCGGGCCGCCTTGGGGTCACGAGGCCACAACAGGACAGCCAATGCGGCGGCCAACGAGACGGCGACGACGGCACCCCACAAACCAAGAGCGGGTCGGGAGCGCGAGACGGTTCGTCGCGGCCTGGGAGAAACCAGCACGTGGGAGGCCGGTTCGGGTGCCGGTCCATCGCTGGAGCTGGACTCGTCGCGACCCGCCACTTCCGAAGAGGCCGCCAAGATGCGTGGAGTGAGATCGGGGGGTTCGACCCCTTGGAAAACTTCTTCCAGCCACACCTCGAGAACTTGATCGGCGGCTGCGGATCGTGTGGTTTCATCCGGGGACATGGTCTAGCTTTCCTTTCCCGGGTGCGGAGACCGGACGGCGGCGGGGCGCTCGGCGCGCCGCGCCCGTCGTTCGATGCACTCGCGCAACTTCTTCTTGGCACGCTGCAGCAGGTTCTTGGCACCGTGTTCGGACATCTTCAGAGCTTGACCGATCGCTTTGCGCGACGCCTGTTTTTCGTATCGCAATTGCAAGGCTCGGCGCGTTCGATCGGTCAGCTTCTCCAGGCATCCCCGCAGGTGTTCGATCAGCTCGTCACTCGAGTCGTCCCCCACCCACTGCTGCCAACATCGGTCGATGGCGTCGGATCGAGCGATTTCCGGAGTCCGCGCGCTGCGGCGGCATTCGGTGATGAACCGCGAATAGGCGACCTTGCGAAGGTATGCCGCCGTGGCCCGGTGATGGATGTCTTCGAATGGCCGCTGCAGGACCCTCAGAAACGTCTCCTGAGTCAGATCGTCGGCCAAAGCGGGACTGCATCCGAGGGCTCGGAGGTAGCGCCACACGTCGCGCTGGTGAGTCTGGATGAACAGAGCCCAATCCGGCTTGAGGGAAACATCCATCTGGGAGGCGCTGTTCATCCGAACGGACCGCGGAGCATTGCAAAGCCGGTAACCACACCTACGACCGGGCGCAACCCCGGAGCCGGTCAGGCGAACAGATCTTTGATGATCTTGCCGCTGTTGGCGATCTTCATCGGTCGACCGTTGCGACTGGTGAACGTCGTTTCCAGGGAAATGCCCAGCGCATGGCAAACGCTGGCCATCACATCCTCGGCGGTGTACGGATCGGTAACCACCCGCGTCCCGTCTTCGTTGGTGCTGCCGATGGCCTGCCCGCCTTTGATTCCACCCCCGCCCACGACGACGCTCCAGGCTCGAGCCCAGTGGTCGCGACCGGTGTTTCCATTGATCCGAGGCGTACGACTGAACTCGCCCATCCAGATGATCACGGTATCCTGCAGCAGCCCTCGCTGCTCGAGGTCCTCCACCAGCGCGCTCATGGCCCGGTCGAGGGCGGGAAGTTTGTTGTCGGCCAAGGTGGGGAAGATGTTGGAGTGGTTGTCCCAACCACCGAGTCCGACTTCTACGAACGGCACGCCGACCTCGATCAGCCGCCGAGCCATCAGACAACTGCGACCGAACGCATCCGTGCCATACCGCTCGCGAACCGGCTCGGGTTCTTCGTTCACCTTGAACGCTTTCATCTGCTCGCTGGTCATCAAATAGACGGCCTTTTGCACGACCTGCCGGTGTTCGTCGCTGGGGAGGCCTCGCCGCTGATCGATGAACCGCTGCTCGATCAACTCGAGCGTCCGCAGGCGGCTGGCCAACCGCTGCCGGTCCAGTCCCATGTTGAGGTTGCGCACCTGACCGTTGCTATTGACGGAGAACGGAGCCCAGGCCATGCCGAGGAAGCCCGGTCCTACACTGCCGCCACCCACGGAGATGAACGGCGGGATCTGCAGATCGGGACGCTGCTCGATCAGCTCATGAGCGATCACGGCACCGTAGCTGGGATGTTCCACGTTGGGATCGGGAGCATACCCGGTGTGCATGTAATAGCGGCCTCGAGTGTGGTCCGCCTCGCGCGTGCTCATCGAACGAATGATGGCCATGTGGTGCATCTGCTTGGCCATCATCGGCAGATGCTCGCAGATTTGCACGTCGCCGCTGGTCGAGATCGGACGAAACGGGCCGCCGGTGTTGGTTCCCGGCTTGAGATCCCAGATGTCGATGGTCGACGGTCCGCCCCCCATCCACAACAAGATCGCCGACTTGCGGCGCCGCTTGAGATCGTCGGCGTGAAGCCGCAGGGTGTGTCCCAAACTGAGTGCCGATCCGGCCAGGGCCGAAGCGCCGGCCAGGTGACTCATGAAGTGCCGCCGCGACATACCGTTGGGAATGAGCGTGGTCATGTGGTCGTTCTCCCTGGAATGGGTCCGTTCCCACGTCCGGCGGCAATCCGGCCGCCGATTCCGTTGGAACGCCTTACGGTTCGAATCCGGACGCCCTGCCGGGCGACCCGTGATGGAAACTCCATCAATCAATGGTTGAAAATGAACTCGTTGCTGTTGAGCACGGCCCACCAAATATCCTGCAAGGCCTTTCCGGGATCCCCCTTGTGAACGCGCATCAACTGCGACGCCCAGCCCAGCTCCTCGCGAGTCGGCTTCCGGGCCAACCCGGCCAGATAGAGATATTCAATCTTGTTTTTCGTACTCATCGGGCTGCGCAACACCTTACCCAACACCCCACCCGACTTCACATCCATCGCCCGTTTGATCAGACTGCCGTTGAACATCATCAGCACCTGCGGGATCGTGCCGTTGAAGGTGGTCATCTCGGTCCCTTCGTCGTTCCCGAAAGCCACCACAAACTGGCGCAGCCAATCCGATTTGGCCTTTTCCTGCTGTTCGTAGTTGCCGCCGGCCCGGTCGGCCTCCGTCGCCACCAACAGCGATTCATACAGCTCCTCCGCCCGCATCTGCCGCAAGTAGAACCGGCTGAACTTGGGGCTTTCTCCCAACAGCGGATCGTCGATCTTCTCGTTGCTCTTGTTGGTCTTGCTGGAAAGAGCGTAGGGGCGGCTGAGCACGATCCACTGGATCAACAATTTCAAATCGTAGCTCTGCCGAGCGAATTCGTCGGCCAGGTAATCGAGCAGCTCCGGGTGCGTGGGAATGTTGTGCGGGCCCATGTCGTCGATCGGCTTGGTGAAGCCGTAGCCCATGAAGTGCGCCCACATCCGGTTGACGATGGCTCGAGACACATAGGGAGAATTCACAATCAGCTTGCCCAGCTCGCGGCGGCGATTGACGTCCTTGAGCAAACCGCTGCGCGGAATCACCGTCCCGTCGAGAAAGACCGGATAGGCCGCCTTCAGCAAGCCGTTTCGCAGTTCGTAGTAGATCTCAGCCTCTTCCGGAGAACTCCCTTCGCCGCCGAAATCTTCGTCCACCAACTCGGCGTACGCCAAGTTGCGCGTCCCCGGCTCGTAACGCCGCAACGCCCGCGTTTGCCGGAAGAATGCGTTGAACTCCCAGAACTTGCGCTGCTTCCACGAATTGAAGGGATGGTTGTGACACTGCGTACACTGCACTTGCATCCCGAGAAAGATGCGAGCGGTCGCGGCGGTCGCCTGAGCTCCCTTTTCGTCATTGACCTTGCCGATGAGAAAATTCACCGCTCCATTGAAGTTGGGACTGCCCGGTTTCGTCGTCCCCGTCGATGTCACCAATTCGAACACCATCCGGTCGTAGGGCTTGTTGCGAGCGAACGCATCGCGGAGGTACTTCTGCATGCCGGGACGACTGATCAACGTGCGCCGCTCCGTACCGCCCGTGCGGCCGATCAAGATGTTGGTCCACAGTGTCGTCCAGTTGCGAGCATATTCCTCCGTGTACTCCTCGTCGTAAAGCAACTTGGCGACCAGCTTCCGCCGCTTGTCGCTGTCCCGACTTTTGAGAAACGCCTGCACCTCTTCCACCGTGGGAATGCGCCCCAGCAAGTCCAAGTAGAGGCGGCGACACCACTCCCCATCCGTCGCCGCGGGGCTGGGTCGGATGCCGTAGTCCTTCCAGCCGGCGGCAATCTGACGATTGATCTCGGCAACCTGAGCGAAACGGGCAGCCGTCTGCCCGTCCGCGGAAACGCCCCCCATCCAGACCATGCCAACAAGCATCCAGACCGCGGGGAACACACGTTTCGATCCCGTCACTTCTCGCGCCATGCTTCGCCCTTCTTGATGCGCCTGCCGCGCAGCACCGCCAGAAAACGGCCGGCCGACTAGGTGTCCAACTCAATACAACGCTCGCCACCCTCGATTGTACTCGGTTTTCTTGTGCGAAACCAACCGACGACCGCCTCCGCTATCTCCAAGCCACAACAGACGGTTCGAGCCCCAGAAAAACGGCACATGCCCGGTCGTGACGCCCGCCAATTCCCGCCAATTCCCGACCGTCAATCCAAACTCACCCGTGTTGCAAAATTGCACACATGTTCAATTTTGCAACACCCAAAAAAGAACAGGCGAACCAACGAGTGTGGTTGGCACTCATTGATTCGCCTGTCAGCGGGGGCACGCACTTGGGCTAATGGCGTTGCCTGATTACCTCGACTCTGTTCCGAGATTGCCTCTTCTCGGGTGGTAGACTACCAGGGAAACTCGAGCGGTCTATAGCTCCAATCCCTTACTGGAAATCACCTTGCCTCTACGATCTGTTCGGTAATCGGCATTGCTGGCAATGCCCTGTTCTTCTCCGTTCCGGCCCCGCGCCACCCGTCTGCTCTCCCGACGGATTGAGGGGAAGGCTGAGCCGAGTGACCTCCCGACTCGGCTGACACCTCGCCGGGCGACCACTCGTAATTGCAACTAGCATGCCAATCACTCGACGGAGTGCAGATTCTTCGTTTCCGTCGCCGTTGGGCCGACTTATGGTCTGCCGGCGAAAGTTGGGCCGAAGAGACTCATGCCGAGTGACGCTGCGTGGGCAGGTTGGTGCGGGTTGGCAGTGAGGGAAAGAGGCGTTGAAAGAGTTTACAGCGACGGTGGACGAGTTCCGGCGGACCTTGGTCAACCACGACACCGTCTTCCATCACCACCACGCGGTCGGCCAGGGCCAGACTGGCTGCTCGGTGGGTCACCATCAGCGTGATTCTTCCGCGAGCAAACTGAGCCAGCGCCTGATGGATGGCTTGTTCGCTTTCCGGATCGATTTGGCCGGTAGCCTCGTCGAGGATGAGGATTTCGGGGTTGCGGAGGATGGCTCGAGCCAGGGCGATCCGTTGGCGCTGGCCACCGGAAAAGCGCTTTCCGGCTTCTCCCACGCGCGTGTCATACCCGCGTGGCAGACCGGCAATGAAGTCATGGATGTGGGCATGCCGTGCCGCCGCCTCGACTTCCTCCAACGTAGCCCGCGGCGCTCCGTAGCGCATATTCTCCAACACGGTGTCGTCGAACAGGACGGTGCGTTGGGTCACCAGAGCGATCCGGCGGCGAAGGTCGCGCAGTCCCACTTGTCTCAAGTCGACATCCCCGAAGGTGACACGGCCGCTTTTCGGATCGATGAAGCGGGGGATCAGGTTCAGCAGGGTGCTCTTGCCGCAACCGTTGGGCCCGACGAAGGCGATGAACTCACCCGGAGAGACAACCAGGTCGACTTCTCGCAAAACGGGCCGCTCGGGTGCGTACTCGAACGAGACTCGGCGCAAGTGGATAGCGGGCGTGGGCCGGGGAATGGGGAGTGGGTGAGGAGTTTCCACGACGCGCGGCGTGCGGTTCATGCGGTCGAAGACTCGTTCGCAGGCCGCCACTCCTCGCTGAATGGCCCCGTAGACGTCAGCCAGTTTCCGGGCCGGGTCGCTGGCTCCCACCAGCAATGCGAAAAACGTCATCAAGGCACCGCGGTCCAGTGGCCGAGGCGATATCAGGATGCCGAACAAGTGGGTTTGCTGATTGAGCACCAGGTAGCCGCCGGCAAGGATCCCACCGGCGATGGTGGCGATCCCCATCAGTTCGGTCACGGGACGAAGCATGGCGTTGTAGGCGGCGATCCGCATGACGCGGCTCACATACCGCTCGGATATGCGGTCGAAGCGGCGCACTTCATACCGTTCCATGGTATACGCCTTGACGACGTCGATGCCGCCGAGAACATCGCCAAGCAGCCGGTACATCCCGTTCATCTCTTCCATCGCCCGGCGGCTGGCCCGTTTGATGGAGCGGGCCAGCAGCCAAATCAGCAGGGCGGCGATCGGCGCGGTCATCAGCGAAACCAACAGCAGTCGCCACGAAATCAGAGCGGCTCCCACGAGGCACACCAGCATTTTCAGCGGCTCGCGAACCGAACGGCCGAACAGGCTGCTGACGGCACCGCCGATGAAACTCACGTCGTGGGTGAACCGGGCCATCAAGTCGGAGGTCGGCTCCTGGCCCAGCGTTCCCAGATCGAGCGATACTGTGGCCTGGAAAAAACGCCGCCGCAGGTTCAAGGTCATCCTCTGCGCCAAACGCTCCACCAACAGCAGATTGACACCGGTGAAGACATTCTTCAGCAGCGTTCCCGCAATCAGCAGGGCAACGATGAGAACAAGGGAGGAAAACGGAGTGGTGGGAGCGTATTGGCGGATGTAGGGAGCTACTCGCCGTTGAACCTGCAGCGCCTGTCGCTCCGCGTCCAGTCGGCTTCGGAGGGCGTCTCGATCCGGGGAGGGCGAGGCAACGAGGCGCGACTCGAGTTCACCGATCCGCTGCTCGGTCTCTCCCATCTTCGTCTCGATCCAGCCGGGGAGGGACTGGCCATTGAAAGCGACTTCGATGAGCGGATAGACCGTGCCAATGTTGCCGCCCCAGAGAACGGCGATCGCCAGAGAACTGACGACGATGCCGATTAGCGTGAACGGATACGCCAAAGCCTGGCGCAAAACTTGGCCGAAGTGTCCCATCCGTGGTGCTCTTTCCTGCAATCTTGCGAAGGCCGCGGCAGGTCCCACCTACCCGACTGGTTGCCGAGCGTTCATTCTGGAAGAAGCCGAGGAGGGGTCAAGGCCAATCCGGTTGCCAGGCCCCCCTCGCCAACCCGGCCTCATTTCTGTTCGACTCGTTTCATGAACTGCGACGCGGTGACTCCCATCGACACGTAGATGCTCATCAACCCGTCCACCGACATCTCAGCCGGGTAGATCGAGTCGGTGGGCACAAACAGGAGCCCGCCGCCGAACGGCACCGGAGCGGTCGGGATCAACACGATCTGGAATTCCTGTTCGCCAACTCGATAGATCTCCGGAGAGACCAGCAGAGCCAGGAATCCCGCGCCGTTCTCTTTGCCGAACACGCAATAGACCACGCTCATTCCCTTCAATTCGTTCTCCTCCCCCCGGTCGAGCATGCCGGTCAACTGCCTCGCCGTCTTGTAAATGGCTCCGATCAGGGGCACCCGGTGCACGATGCCCTCCACCACCCGCTGAAACAGGCTCTTGGCTCCCATCTCCACCGCCACCCCCAGCAGAAACACCACGCCCAAGACCGTCACCCAACCCAGCAGGTACGCCCACAATCCGCCTTCGGTGGTATAGCCCAGCCGGCCAATGGCCTGCCCAAAGGGAGTATCCGGGCCCAGAATCGTCTTGAGAAAGTTGGCCACCCAGGCCACGATGGCTACGGTAATCACCAATGGCAAGATGGCGAACACTCCGGCCAGAAAGTATTTCAACAGTCTCCCCGCAACGGCTCGAACGGTCGACATGCGCCAATCTCCTTACCCAAAGATTAGTGACCTTTTGAACACCGGCTCGACAACTCCCGTCCCGGGAATAAAGTGAAGCCATCGGTGGCTCTGACTATAGTAGAGCCCCACGGTGTCGCCCGCATTCTCCTTGAATCGGTTCAAGGTGCGGTTTTTGGGGAGCCCCCAGGCGACTCACCCTGTTGGGGAACTGGGCTACATTCGGTGGAGACCCAATGGTCTCCCGTTCTTGGTTCTGTTTATTTTCGTAAGGAGAGTGGCACGATGAAGAAACTGCTGGGAAGTCTACTGTTGGGCATCGCCGCGTTGGCGATGCCCGTGGCCCTGTTTTCCGCAACCGGCTGCAGCTCGGATGTCGGTAAGTCGGAACAGATCGAGGGCGTCGAAGAGGAGCACGGTGAAGGGCACGGCGAAGATTTCAAGAAGGTCAGCGAAGGCGATGAGAAGCCGCCGGAAGAGTAATCGCCGGGCATTCGCGACCGTATCAGCGACACGGCCGGCTGCGGCAAAATCCGCAGCCGGCCGTTGTCATGCGCCGAAGGGTCAATCGGCGGTCTCTCGAGGCATCTCATACCAGCCGCCTCCCTCGATCACTCGAATCTCCCGATCGACGGGCAGGTCGGTCCATGTCGCCGACTCGCCGCCCGGCCAGCGGACCTCGAGTCGGTCGACCGATTCGTGGCCGCCCAGGCCGAACACCAACTGCCGTTGATTGGAGGCGTGGTAGCCGCCGCCACCGGTCAGTTGCCGCGTACGGGTCGTATTGCCGCAGTGGACGACGACCCAGGCACCGATGGCGTCGCGGGCCGCGTGGCGGCCCACCAGTTGCACGGCCAGGTAATGTCCGGCGTTTTCCGACCGGTTGGCCACCAGTGCCACGGGCACATCGAGATGGGAGACCGCGAAATCCTCCCTGCCATCCCGGTCGTAATCGATCAGTGCCAATCCGCGCCCCAGCATGTTGCGCCGGAAAAACGGCCCCAGATCGACTACCGGCCACTCGGCGAATCGACCGCCCAGATTACGATAGTACTGGGGCGGCATCTGGAACGGTTCGCCCGTGTAGCGAAAATCATCGACATGGCCGTTGGTGATGATCAGGTCCGGCAGCCCATCGAGTTCGGCATCGAAAAACTGAGTACCGAATCCCAGCAGTTTCAAACTTCCGGCCGAGAGCCCCCATCCACTACTCTCGTCGAGAAAACTGCCCCCTTCCTGTTGATGGTAAAAGGCGTTGGCCTCGTTGTAGAAGTTCGTAATGAACAGGTCCAACCGCCCGTCTCCATCGCTGTCATCGACGGCGATGCCCATACAGGCCTGCGCCTTCCCTTCGCGGTCGAACGCCGTTCCCAGCAGACCCGCCTGTTCGACGTAGTTCAGTGATCCCGACGGAGACCGCTGAGGCTGGAACAAGAAATTGGCGGTGGTGTCATTGGCGACAAAGATACTCAACTGCCCACTGCCGTCGAAGTCGGCCACGACACACCCCAATCCCTTCCCCTGAGGAGCCACGATTCCGGCTTGGCGAGTGACGTCACGAAACTTGCCGTTCCCCTCGCCCAGAAAAAGCTGATCCTGTTCCGCCTCGAATTCGGTGGGCGAGCACGAGCGAGCTTTTCCTTCGCGAGCACAAATCAATTCGAAAGCTCGGCCGCCTTTCAAATAGTTGACCTGATAGAGGTCGGGAGTTCCGTCGAGATTCAAGTCGGCGATCGCCGCGCTGGTCGACCAGACTTCCGCGCGCAGGCCCGCCCCGTCCGCCACTTCCCGGAACGTGCCGTCCCCGTTGTTGCGATACAGGCGATTGCGACCGACATTGCACACCAGTAAATCAGGCCAGCCGTCGTTGTCGTAGTCCCCCACGGCGACTCCCTGACTGAAGCCGCGGTCCCCCAATCCCGCTTGCAACGTGACATCGACGAACCGCCCGTTGCCCAGGTTCCGGTAGAGCCGATCGCGGTAGCGTGTCTGGTTGGGATCGGGCGGCCAATCGCACCCCTGAGTAAAATAGAGGTCGGGCCAACCGTCCTGGTCGTAGTCGATCGAGGCCACGCCTCCTCCGGTGAACTCGAACATCCGCCGGCCTTCGGTCTGGGGATCGTCGCCGTTGTGGTATTGAAAGTCGATCCCGGCCTGCTTGGTCACTTCCTCGAACCGCGGCAACCGCGTCAAGTCGGCGGCCGCCAAATGGTGTTCCGTCTCCACCGGGACCGAGAAATCTGGGAGCGGAAACTGAGAAAGGTCGGTGCGTTGCGCGATTCGGTGATCGGGAGCGACCTGAGGCAGTTCGGGAGTGATCTTGTCGGCAATGCGACTGCGGATGGCCTTCGCCTTTGCGTGAGCTTTTTCGTCTTCCTGGAGTTGCGCGAGGCGATCTTCCGGGGAACGCTCGGGATCGGGCTGGAGCGGATGCATCAGCACCAGGCGTGTCCAAGCTTCGGCTTCCCAATAGCGCCCCAGTTGTTCGCACAGCTCGGCGTTGCGCGCTCGAGTCACCAGCGTGCCGCCGCTCTCGTGAAGCTGGTCGCACAACAGTGCCAGTTCTTGCAGACGGCGCGCTCGAGCTTGAAACGGGGGCGCCATCGACGGATCGCCGGCGGCCGTCAGACTGACCGCGAGCTGATAACAGGCCAGTGCGTGATTGGGGTCGCGCTTCACCGCTTCCCAGAAGCAACGGACGGCGACGTCCCACTCGCGCCGCTGTTGCGCCCAAAGTCCCTGAACCACCCAGATCTCGGCGTGTTCGGCCACGGACTCGGGGAGGGAACGCTTCCAATCCAACAGCGCTTTCTCCCGCTCGGCTTCCGGCCGGGCCAGGTAGACCTGACCGAGTCGGGCTTGAGCCTCTGCCTGCTGGGGCATGGTCTCCACGATCGCCCGGAAGTGACGCTCCGCCGCCTCCAGCCGATTCTGCTTCAGCGCCAAACGCCCCAGTCCCAGGTGAGGCAACGGATCGTCGGGTTCGGCGACCAGCGCAGCTTCCAGGATCTCCTGCGCGGCGACGATGGCCTGAGGGTTCCCCAACATGATCAAGGTTTCCATCAGTTGCCCTTCGTCCAAGGCCCCCTGGTGGTCTCGCAAGATGGCGAACCGCAGCGGAAGGGACTGCCGCCTCCGCCCCTCGATGACACGGACCAAGCAGAGCTGCGAAGTGGCGTAGAGGTTCTTCGGGTTGATCTTGAGTGCTTCCTGGAACGACTCTTCGGCCTCCCCCAGTTTCCTCAATTCGAACAGAATCGTTCCGCGAAACCCCCACGCCTCGTCCCGACCTTCATCGGCATATTCGAGAAAGTGGTCCACAAACTGGATCGCATCATCCAGCTTACGCAGTTGGACGCTGGCGTGAGCCCCCAACATGGCGGCTTCACTCAACTGGGGCCGCCGGTCCAGTATCTGGCGGACCGTGTCGTAGGCGCCCTGAGCATCACCGACCGTAAGCAGCGTGCGGGCATATTGCAGCGACTGGTCCGCCCACCGGTCGGTCATCCAGTGATTGAAGTAGAGCACCAAGCCGAAGGTGGCCACCACGGCAGCGCCGCCCATACACCACAGTTTTTGTTGTCGGGTCATCCGCGAGGAAACCGGTCGAGAAGGGGGCAAGAGCCAACGAGAGTCCTGTCTCTAGTATTCCTGGTTTGGCTGGCTCTGACCAGTCTCGCAGCCGACAAAACGGAATCAGCCCGCAATTCGTTTGGGGAGCGTAATGGAATAGAGGATCACCACGGCGCCGGCCGCCATCAGACTCCAGGGAGCCCACTCCGGCGGTACGACCTCGCGGCCGGCCTGCGCCGTACCGGCCGCCGGCCCCATCAGGGAAGGGGCGACGGCTGCGTCCGCCTGTCGAGCCTGCTTCGGCTTGAGATAGCAGCGTTCCACTACCAGGCACTCGGCGCCGAGCACCGAGAGACAAATTCCCGTAGCCAAGAACAACGCCTTCCACATCGGGCGACTCCCTTCTGTGTCTCGCGACCATCTCTGCAGTTGACGGTCTCCGGCCTCGCGGGCGAAGCCCGCCTTCGAGGCTGTCGCAAAACTCCGGGCCGCAAGCAACACGCCCGAGGCGGGAAAGCGGCGCGGGGAGTTCTGTTACAGGCTCTTGAAAACTATCGGCCAAAACCGGCCGCCGGCCGAGGCCGGCCGGCGGCTTGGCAAATGTGCCGGTTTCGCGGACTGGTCCGCCCCCATGGTCAAGCCGCGCCAAGCGGTTGATCCGAAAGACCCAACCTGATCGATCAAGTTGAATTCGGGCCGACTCCCTGACCGATAAAGCAGCGATGGACGGGCGAAAATGGCATCTCGCTTGTTCGCCGCCCATACACTTTCTATAATTTGTGCAGAACAACCGAAACAGAGAAGCCAACAGGGAGCCATGGGGTGGCGACCAAACCTCGAATCCTCTGCTTTACCCACCAGGCCCACCAGGATCTCTCCTCCAGCCAGCTTCCGAGCGATGGACCCTGGGTTGCGGTTTCCAGCCCGGAACAGGCGCTGCACGAAATCGCGAACGGGAACGTAGGCGGCCTGTTCGTCGCTCCGGACGCTATCGAAGACTTCGAACGGATTCTGCAAAAGGAGCGCGTGCTGGACGAAATGCCGCAAGGCGTGGCGCTGTTGGATACCAACAACTGCATTCTGTGGGCCAACCGCCAACTGCGCATCTGGGCCGAGCGACAAGTGCCCGGCAGCCGGGTTACCGGTACCGCTTTCTACGCCGCCCTGAATCGCCCCACCATTCTCGGTCCCGACTTCTGCCCCTTCGCCACCGCTTTGGCCACCGAACAGCCGGCCAACTCGCTGCTGAGAACGGAAGACAATTGTTACTTCGATATCCATGCCGTGCCGGTGATTGAACACCGCGAGCTTCCCGAATCGCTGCTGGTGACCATCAGCGATGTGACTCAGGAAAAGTTGCAGCAGGAGCGACTCGAGGCCATCCATGCCGCCGGCAGTGAATTGGCCGACTTGTCGCCCGAAGAAATCTTCCACATGGAGATGGATCAGCGAATCGACCTGCTCAAGTCGAACATCCTCCATCAAACCATGAACCTGCTCGATTTCGACGTCATCGAAATCCGGTTGCTCGACCAGAAAACCCACCAGCTCACACCCCTCCTTTCCGTCGGACTCAAACCCGACGCGTCCGATCGACCGCTCTATGCCAAAGCCTCCGGCAACGGCGTCACCGGATTCGTCGCGGCCACCGCCAAGAGTTACCTCTGCGAGGACACCACCGACGATCCGCTGTACATCGAAGGATTTGAAGGTGCCAAGAGTTCCATGACGGTGCCACTGATTTGGCACGACGAGGTCATCGGTACGTTCAATGTCGAAAGCCCGGAACCTCGAGCATTCAACGACAACGACCTCAAGTTCCTGGAACTGTATGCTCGCGAGGTCGCCGTCGCCCTCAACACACTCGAACTGCTGGTCGCTCAGCGAGCCAATGCGGCTCAACAAAGCGTCGAAGCCATCCATAGCGAAGTGGCGTTGCCCGTCGATACCATTCTCAACGACGCCGTCAACGTGATGGAAGAGTACATCGGCCACGACCCGCAGGTGCGAAAGCGGCTCGAACGGATCCTGCGCAACGCCCGCGACATCAAACGGGTCATTCAGAAGGTCGGCCAGCGTCTGGCACCGGCCGAAGCCGTCCCGGCCGGAATGAAGATCGATAAACACGCTCGGCTCCGTGATGCTCGAGTCCTCGTCGTCGACGCCGACGAAAGTGTCCGCAACGACGCGCACGCTCTGCTGGAGCGATACGACTGCATCGTCGAAACCACGCATACCGGCCGAGAAGCCGTACTGATGGTACGCTGCTCCGACCCGCCATACGACGCCATCATCAGCGATATCCGCCTGCCCGATATGAACGGCTACGATCTGCAGTGCAAGCTGGCCGAACTCATGGATCCGCTCCCGCTGATCCTGATGACCGGATACGGCTACGATCCGGCTCACGCGATCGTCAAAGCACGCCGGGCGGGACTCCACCCCAAGGCCGTTCTCTACAAACCGTTTCGACTCGACCAACTGATCGGTACGGTCGAGACGATTCTCGAAGTGTATTCCCAAGTCGGCTCTTCCTGAGCCCACCCCCTTCCTGAGCCCACCCTGTCGCCTGGACACCGTGCCTCATGCCCGGATTCGATCCGCAAACGGTCCGCTGGCTGTTGCCGCTGGTTCTGCTGGGCCATCTGTCGCTGTGGGTCGGGATCTTCAACCGCCTCCACGCACTCAATATCCCCGATCACCGCATCCGCCAATTGGAACGGTTCCTGGTCTTTCCCTTGGCGGCCGTCATTCCTCCCATCCTCGTCGCCCTCTCCTGGAACCTCGAGCACCTCGCGTCGCCACCGCGAGCCCTGCTGGCCGCCTACCACGGACTCGCGCTGGCATCGCTGACCATGGCCGCCGTCATCTGGTGCCAACGGGAATGGTACCGCTCGCAAGACCAGCGGCCACTGCGCGGCAACCATACGGTCGTGAGAAACTGGGCGGAAAGGCGCCGCTCCTATGTGGCCGAAGGCGCCATGCAGCGCATGGCGCAGATCCCCGGCAATCAAATCCTGGAACTGCATGTCCACCACAAACGCCTGGTCGTACCCCGACTCCCCGCTTCCCTGTCGGGACTTACCATCGCCCATCTTTCCGATCTCCACATCACCGGCCGGTTTTCGCTCGAGTTCTACCAGGCGATCGTCCAAGAATCGAACGGCTGGAACCCGGATCTGGTCGTCGTCACCGGCGACATCGTCGACAAAGCTCGATGCCTCGACTGGATCCATCCGACACTGGGGCGACTGGAGTCCCGTCTGGGCAGTTTCTATATTCTCGGCAATCACGATCTGCGAGTCGGCGACGAGGCGGCCCTTCGGCGGGCACTCCACGAGAGTGGCATGACCGACGTGGGGAGTCAGTGCCACTTGACCGAATGGAACAAGACGCCGGTACTGCTTGCCGGTGATGAGCGGCCGTGGTTCGGCTGCGGCCCCGATCCGGGCGAGATGCCGCCCGACGGCTTCCGCATCCTGCTGGCCCACTCGCCCGACCGCTTTCCCTGGGCCGTCTCGCAAGACTTCGACTTGGTGCTGGCCGGACATACGCACGGCGGGCAAATCCGTCTGCCCGCGGTCGGACCGATCGTCTGTCCCAGCGCCTACGGCGTGCGCTACGCCAGCGGCGTCTTCTGCAAGCAGGACACGGTGATGCACGTGACGCGCGGTCTATGCGGCGTTCACCCGCTGCGTTTCGGCTGCCCGCCGGAACTGGCCATCTTGACGCTCGAGACTCCAAGCGACGGAAAGAAAGGCCGCAACCACACTCTCGATAGCAGGCGACACGTCTGAGGACCACGGTTGCACCGGCAGGCTCCCTCCTTCGGCGGAAAACACTTCGGCCGCCTCGTCGCATGTGGCGAACTTGCCGTGTTCAACCTTTTCTTGAAGCGGGCGTCATTTGGTGGAAAACACTTCAGCCCCAATCGCCCCTACCGTCACTACGGAGAGCCGGACGCTTGAAGCGGACGTCATTTGGTGGAAAACACTTCAGCGGCCTCGTCGCACAAGCCGGCCGCCTCGGTCTCTGTCTGGGCCTCGGCGATCAGCCGCACAATCGGCTCGGTGTTGCTGGGCCGCACCAGCAGCCAGCGACGGTCCCAATCGAGCCGCAGACCGTCCATGCGGTTGGAGCGAGCGCCGGAAAAGTGGGACTCCAGTCGCCGGAAGGCTTTCTCAAGCGACTGGCCGCTCGCATCCACCGTCCGCTTGACGATCGCATAGGCGGGGATCGCTTCGACCAACTGGGAGACGGTCTTGTTCTCCAGGGCCATCGCATCGAGCGCCAACGCCATGCCGACAAAGCTGTCCCGCACAAAACCGACGCGGGGGTCGATCGGACCGCCGTTTCCTTCTCCACCGAAGACGGCATCCGTTTTTCGCATCATGGCGACGACGTTGGCCTCTCCCACGGCAGCCAGATGACACTCGGCGCCCACCTGCCGCGCCAAATCGACGGCCATCCGACTCGTCGCGCAGTTGATGGCAATCGGTCCGGGCCGCCGTGCCAGCACGTGCTTCAGACACAGCGCTAATGTCATCTCCTCGCCGATGTAACGCCCTCGCTCATCGATAATCGCCAACCGATCGGCATCGGGATCCTGGCAGAATCCGACCGCCGCTCCGCTCGACACCACTTGCCCGCCCACCTCGGCCAGATTCGATCGAGTCGGTTCCGGCGGGTGCGCGAACCGCCCATGGGGGGCTTCCCCCAGCAGGGTCACTTCACAGCCGAGCTCCTCGAGCAGCCGTCGGCCCAGCAAGCTGCCGGCTCCGTGATTGCTATCGAGCAGCACCCGAAACCGTCGACCAGTGACAGCTTCCCGGTCGACCAAAGCCAGAACGGCTTGCAAGTGGCCAGCGTGAGGATCTTCCGCCATGCGGCTCGATCCCAGCCGGTCGAAACTCACCCAGCAGGGCCGATCTTCTTCGTAGTACGTTCGGACCGTGTCCCCTCGAGCCGCATCGATCACGGCTCCGTCGGCGCCGAACAGTTTCATTCCGTTATAGGGCGCCGGGTTGTGGCTGGCACTGACTTGGATGGCGCCGGCTGCCGACTCCTGCCGCAGAAAGAAGCCGACCGTCGGCGTCGCCGCGATCCCCGCATCGATCGTGTCGCGGCCCACGGCATGCAGGCTCGATCGGATGGCGTCGAGCAACATCCGGCCGCTGGGTCGGCTGTCGCGCGCCAGTACCAGCGGGCCGGCCGGGAGTTGGCGAGCAAACGCGCGGGCATACCGAGCGGCGATTTCCGGCGTCAGTGTTTCGCCGACCACGCCCCGCAGCCCCGACACGCTGATGATGAGTCGACTCAAGATTCGACACTCCTTCTCCACTTCGGGCTTCCCCGCCGCATCCCCCCTTCGCTCGCACAATGAGCGTTTGTTCTTTAGTATGTGGTTGGAAAGCGAGTTGTCCAGTCGGAGGCTGGAATCGGCAGGCCGCAGGACCGGTAAAAGGGACCAAGATGACATCGATGACGGACGAACAAGCTGCCTTGTGGCAACGAGTGGAAGAGGCGATTCGGCAAGGGCAACTCACCCAGTCGGCCGCCGACAACCTGAAGAAATGGCTCACCGAACCGCGCTATGCGGCTTACGCGAGCGAGGTGGCCGACCACATTCGCCGCCAAGATTGGAAGACGCTGGACGACGTGTTCTGGACCGTGATTCCCTTCGGGACCGGGGGCCGCCGGGGACGGATGTACCCGATCGGGACCAATGCGATCAACGACCGCACCATTGGCGAGAGTGCTCAGGGGCTGGCCACCTACGTCCGCGAGTCGTTCCCGCAGAAGGAACTGGCCTGCGGCATCGCCTACGATTCCCGCCACCGTTCGCGCCACTTCGCCGAGCTGTGCGCTTCGATCATGGTGGCCAACGGATTTCGCGTCTACTTTCTGGACGACTATCGCAGCACGCCCGAGTTGTCCTTCCTGATTCGGCACTGGCAATGCGACTGCGGCATCATGGTCACCGCCAGCCACAACCCACCCAGCGACAACGCGGTCAAGGTCTACTGGTCGACCGGCGGCCAGGTTCTGCCGCCTCACGATCAGCAAATCATCGACCGGGTGATGCGCGTCGACGATGTCGCCACGGTCGACTTCGACAAGGCGGTTGCCGAGGGCAAGATCGTCCTTTGCACCGAAGAAACCGACCGCGCCTATCAGGCGGCCGTGCTGAAGCAGCAGCACTCGGAGGCCCGCGATCTGTCGATCCTCTATTCCCCGCTGCACGGCGTGGGGAAGTTTTCGGTGATCCCCGTGTTGGAACAGGCCGGGTTCGAGAAAGTGGCCATCTATGCCCCTCAAGCCGACCCCGACGGTGATTTTCCGGACGTGCCGGGCCACGTCGCCAATCCCGAGAACCCGGCCGTGTTCGATGGGATGGCCGAACAGGCGGCCCAGATGGGAGCCGACATCATCCTGGCGTCCGATCCGGATTGCGATCGCATGGGATGCGCCACGCCGCTGACTTGGGACCCGGGTGCCCCCTACCTCTCGCTTACGGGCAACCAACTCGGCGCCCTACTGGCCGACTACCTGCTGAGCGTCCAGCCGGACCTGACCGCCGATCACTATGTCGTCAAGACGCTGGTGACGACCGAACTGACGCGGCGAATCGCCGACAAGAAAGGTGTCCGCACCGTCGGGGATCTGCTGGTCGGCTTCAAATACATCGCCGGCGTGATCGACCAGCAGGGTCCCGAACATTTCGTGTTCGGCACGGAGGAATCGCACGGGTACCTGGCCGGCACGTACGCTCGAGACAAAGACGGGGCCGTGGCCTGCCTGCTGATTTCGGAACTGGCGGCTCGGTGCAAGTCGCAGGGCCAGACCCTGCACCAGCGTCTGGCCGAACTGCACCGCGAACACGGCTATCACGCCGAACGGCTGCTGACGATCGCCATGCCGGGTTCGCAAGGCATGAAACAAATGGAAGCCCTGATGCAGCGTCTGCGAACCGAACCGCCTCGGTCGCTCGGTGGCTGTGCTGTCGTGCAATGCCGGGATTACCTGCTCGGCCAAACCATCTCGGCCGACGGAACGCGCTCGCCACTGCAAGGCCCCAAGGGGAATCTGTTGTTCTTCGATTTCGAGCAGTCGGGCAACTCCATGGCCATACGCCCTTCGGGGACCGAACCGAAAATCAAGTGCTACATGTTCGGCTACGAACCGCCGGAAGGGAGTGCCGATCTGGATGCCGCGGCATCCGCCGTCGACCGGCGACTCGTAGCCATCGAAGCCGAGATGCGCGCGTTGGCGGAAGCAACATGAATCAGCGGCGAGGGGAAAAGTCGGCAAGCTCCGGCTCGCCCGCCGAAAAGGTGCGGACGTTTCCTGCCCAGCCGGGCGTCTACCTGATGAAAGACGCCGCCGGACGAGTGATCTACGTCGGCAAGGCCGCCAATCTCCGCTCAAGAGCCGGAAGCTACTTCCAAAAGCAGGCGGCCGAAGATCCGCGCATCGCGGGATGGGTCGGCGAGATCGCCGACATCGACTGCGTGGTGTGTGACAGCGAGGTCGATGCCCTGCTGATGGAAGCTCGGCTGATCAAGGACATCCAACCCAAGCACAACAAGGAACTGAAGGACGACAAGACCTTTCCCTATCTGATGATCACCTCGCGCGAAGACTTCCCTCGAGTCGAAATCACGCGGGAACCCAGATCGAGCGGCGTCAAACTGTACGGCCCGTTTCCCAACGTGCGGGCACTGCGCGGCGCCTTGCAAGTGCTGCAACGCATCTTCCGGTTTCGCACCTGCAGCCTCGACATCGAAGAGAACGACCCTCGCTGGCAATGGTTCCGGCCTTGCCTGTTGGCCAGCATCGGCCAATGCACGGCGCCTTGCAACCTCAGAATCTCCAAGGCCGACTACCGCCGGGATATCCGCCGGTTGCAAATGGTACTCGAAGGAAAAACATCGTCGCTGCGGAAACAACTCGAACGGGAAATGAAAGAGGCGGCGGCAGCACTCCAGTTCGAAACGGCGGCCCGGCTGCGCGACGAAATCGAGCTGTTGGAGAAGCTGGCGGACCGAGGCGACTTGGAGACTCACGTTCAACCCGAAGTCTTTTTCATCGACCCGCAGAAAGGATTGGCGGGACTGAAACGAGTCCTCCAATTGCCCGAAACGCCTCGCGCGATCGAAGGCATCGACATCGCTCACCTGCAAGGGGGTCAGACCGTGGCCAGCGTCGTCAAGTTCCTCGACGGCCTCCCCTTCAAGCCCGGCTATCGCCGCTACCGCATCCGCTCGGTCGATCAGGCCGACGACTATCAATCCATCCGCGAAGTCGTCTCGCGACGATACGGCCAAGTCTTCCGCAAAGGACAAACACTGCCCGATATCATCCTGATCGACGGTGGCAAAGGACAACTCAATGCCGCCGTCGAGGCCCTGGCCGCACAGCGCGTCCCCGAGCCGGTGGTCATCTCGCTGGCCAAGAAAGAGGAACTCATCTTCCGACCCGGTGAGCGCGAACCGATCCGACTCAGTCGCCACGCCTACGCACTGCGGCTGTTGCAGTATGTGCGAGACGAGGCGCACCGTTTCGCGCAGCATTACCACCATATTCTCCGCCGCAAAGCCTCGATGCCGGAGGACTGACCGTGTTCCCGCCGTTGTTTGTTCCAACCGCCATGGCAATCGCCTGCTGCTTCGCCGTCGTCGCGAAGCCGCCCGCCGCCGCGGCGGATGCAGACTCCCGTGTGGTCGTGCGAGTCAACACGGTGCCCATTCGAGCGGGCGAGGTTCAGCAGTTGGCGCGACTCACGCTGAAACGCGACCTGGCAGATACGGATTCCGATCGTCGCTTGTTCCGCCTGCTGGCCGAAGAACTGGTCACGCGCGAACTGGCTCGCCAGGCGCTGCTCAAATCCAAGTGGGGAGTCGGCTGGGAGACGGCTCTGCTGGAGTGCCGGCGTCGTGAGGATGCATGGAAGGAAGTGGGACGGTCGCTCGAGGAATACCTGCGGCAACAAGGCATCGACCGCGACGCCTGGCAGCGTCAAGTCCATTGGCAACTGGCTTGGAAACGCTATCTGGAACACTTCGTCACCGACGATAATCTCTGCAGCTTCTTCGACAAACACCGGCCCCACTTCGACGGCGGCAAACGGCATGTGGCTCATATCCTGATCAAACCCGACTCGTCGTCCCAAGACGATATCGAGACGGCTCGCCGAAAGGCAGTGACACTACAGCGACGGCTGGCCGCCGGTGAACTCGCGTTCGAGCAGGCCGCCAAACGATTTTCGCAATCGCCATCGTCGGCAACCGGCGGCGACTTGGGCTGGATTGAACGAAGGCAACCGATGCCCGAGTCCTTTTCCAAGGCGGCCTTCGATCTGAAGGTGGGACAGATCAGCGATCCCGTTCGGACGGTGTTCGGCTTCCATCTGATCCGAGTCTTGGAAGCGAAACCGGGAAAGGACACCTGGCAGGACGCTCGTCCCGAATTGGAAAAGGCTCTGCGGAACTATCTGCTCAAGTGGCTGTCCGATCGAGAGCGAGAAAAGGCCGAGGTCGAATGGGCAGGCGGCGAGTGACCGCCCGAACCACGAACCAGCAGAAACCAAAAGCAGACCACACTCAACACTTGCGGCAGCCAGGCTACGACGAACACCAATCCCAAGATCGGCAGCCAGCGGTCGACCGGGGCGAAGGTGAACACGGGCCACAGCGGAACCAGGCAACAGACGGCGAAGACAACGATCCGGCGCCGCCTCGCCGAACGGCGCACCGCCGATCCGCTGATCACCAGAGCCATCAGCGGGGCAAACACCAAACAACTGATGGTGGTGAACGTCAATGCGACCGCTAGAAATTCGAGGAAGCCGGGAACCACACAGAGGATGGCTACGACCAACATCGCCCACAGCAGATGCACCAGTCGGAACTGGCCCGGTCTCAGCCCGCGGCGGACAAGTCTGGCGGGCCACCCTGCTTCACCGGATCGCGGATCGTGCCCAGGTGATCCACGACCGGCGGGAGGAATTCGGTCGGCGGCCGTCGGGTTCTTCGTGACATCCATTTGAGCGCTCAACTCGCCGACTCCGCTCGTCCCCGCCGGCAGACCAGTTGACGACAACGAGTCGATTGGATGAGCGTTTTTCATAGCCGGGCTTTCCACGCGACAGACATGCTGAGATCACGTCGACTGACGCCGAACGACTGGGATCAATTGTAGCCGATGCCGCGTAAGCGCGCATTGTGACGGTGTCGCTGTGCGTGGCTCGCGTTCGCTACACGAACATCGATGGATCGGTCGGCAACTTCCCGTAGGCCAGGCTTTCCAGCCTGACCAGGTTGGGCCCAGAGCTTTCCAGCCTGACCACGCTGCGGCATCCATCTGCCTATCGAAGAACGCGCGACTTCCCGGCAAGCGTGGCTGTGCCGGCTCGGCAACCGCACGTTGGACGAGCCGGTCGGTGTTGGGGCGTCCGGTCCCCCAGCGAGTTCTCGAGCGGCCGATGATCAATGGGCAGGGCCGACTCATTTTGCAGGCACCGAGCCTGCGACATGAGAAAAGCCGAGTTTTCGAGTGCTGGGTAGCAGTCCGTCGTCGCTTCCGCGGGGACGAGCCCCGCGGAGCGCCATTACCATGGTAGCCGGTTGTCGGCGCGGGCAAGCCCCAACACGACGGTTGCCAACGACCCGCCGTTATCCGGTTCCGACTGGTGCATCACAGTAGCATCGACGGGGCTCGGTGCCGACGTAGATCCAGATGCGGGACGTCCGGCTTCTTTT
>JALSIV010000034.1 GCA_026989685.1 Pirellulaceae bacterium
TGGCCTGAAGTTCACGAAGATGTTCCGAGATGTCTTGTTCGTTGGAATGTTCGATGTCGTCAAACATCGATTGCAATGTATCGGCAGCTCGCAACATGGCGTCCGTGCCTGTGGAGTCCGGCAGCAATTCGCCTTCCCGTATCAGGTTAAGGACATTCTCCAGGGCGTGAGCCAAGTCGCCCATTGTGGAAAAGCCGAGGAACCCGGCGGCTCCCTTGATCGAATGCACCGCTCGGAACACCGTGTTGACCAGTTCGACGTCCATGGCTTCGCCGGCGGCTTCGATCGACAGAAGCTGGTTTTCAATGTCCGACAGGTGCTCCCGAGACTCCACAATGAACTCGGCAATGATCGGATCGTCGGTGGTCATTCGAGACTTCCCCCGGCCAGAGGGTGGACACGCAGCGTCGTCGACCGTGACCGGATGGATGGCGGTACGTCGACTCGGCAAGGAAAGCAATCCTCCAAATCTAGATCACGCTAATGCGCACAGCAGCGGCTGGGATTGAGGAAGTGAGACGTTCGGCGCCCCCTCCCGCCGCCACAATCGTCCCAGAGCATCCAGCCGGCGCGCGTCGCGAGCGGTCGATTTCGCACGCTCGAGAATGGACTGCTCTTGACCTGTCCCGGCTCCCCCTCCTATCATCCGCCGCCGGCCGGCCACGTCTTCCCTTTGCCTCGAGGCTGCTCATGCACGCTTCACTTGTCCGACCGGTTGTTTGGCTCCTCGCCGGCAGCGTTTGCACGACTCTTCTGCCACCAAGTCCGCGCCCCTGCTGCGCTCAGGGAATGCTGGGGCAACTCAAAGAAGAGGTCGAGCATGGTGAGAAGCAAAAGAAAACGTCCACCGATGATGAGTCGTTCTTCGGTAGCGACGATGATCACCATTACCACGACCACCACGATGACGACCACCATCTGTTTGACATTCTTGAACCGGCGGCCGGCGAATGGCTGTGGCTCGCTGCCACTTCTCCCTTCTGGTACCCGCGCCTGTTGGCCGGTGACGACGGCGAGGCCGATCGGGACTTTCTGACCTATCCGTACCAGGCCGACTTTCCCGGCTACTGGATGCATCAACATGACCGTCGCCAAGCGGGAATCGGGACCTACTATCCGTGGCTGCTGCGTCTGCGTGGCGAATATGGTGAAGATTTCGATTCCATCCGCCGTGTGAGCATGGGCGTGTTGTACGATACCGATCTTCGAGTGGGGTTGGACGCCAGTCTCGACTATTACCGGGAGTGGTTACCCGGTGGACTTCGCGATGACTTGTGGCTGGGCGATATCAACGTCGTCTATCGTTTCGCTCAGTCGGAGCGCTTTGCCTTGCGCAGCGGATTGGGTGTCAACTACCTGACCGGCACCGGTTCGACCGACTTCGGTTTCAACTTCACCTACGGCGGGGATTGGTTGCCGGCACGCCCCTGGATTCTCTCCGCCAACATCGACGTCGGCACGCTGGGAAAGGTCGGCTTCTTCCGTGGCCGAGCCACGGTGGGGATCAACATTCGCAAGGTCGAGTTCTTTACCGGCTATGATTATCTCGACGTCGGCACCGTGCAGATCGGCAACGTGATCGGCGGCATTCGGCTGTGGTACTAGGGGCCGCCCGGCGGCGCCCCAGCCGTGTTTCTTACGGACCGCCGTGCTTGGTGGCTCGAGTCCCGCGCGGGGCGAACGAATCCTCTGCCGCCGACGATTGACCTCCGCCGAAGCACTCCCGACTGGGCGATTTGTGCTAAGATGCTGGCTGGCAGTCGCATTTATTACCTTAATCGACGGGGCACGACCTTCGTCGTCGCGGCATCTCCCGAATTCCGCCTGCTGGAAAAGAACGATTTGGGGGATGGTTCGCGTTTCGATGCCTCGCCTGCCGTCTATCGCAATCACATCTTAATTCGTTCCAACAAGTTTCTCTACTGCGTGGGACGGTGATCGGTTGGCAATGGAACCGATGAGACCATTCCGCCGGCGACTCGTGAATGAGGATTCCATCATGGCCAGACTTTGGTTCCCAGTGGCCGCCGCGGCGCTTCTGGCAATGGGGTTGTCGGAGCCCACCGCTACGGCTTCCGAGTGGAAGGCCGCGATTGCCAAAGTGAAGATCACGCCGAGCAAACCGGTGCGGATGGGAGGCTTTGCCAGCCGCAAACACCCGTCCGAAGGCGTGCTGAGTGACCTGTGGGCCAAGGCTTTGGCGGTGCAGGATCGCGACGGTCACCGCATTGTGCTGATCACGGTCGACGTCAACAATATCTCACGGCAGATTTCGATGTTCGTCTGCCAGGCTTTGGCCCAAAAGTTCGATTTGCCGCGCTCGGCGATCGCCCTCAATGCCTCGCATACGCACAGCGGGCCTGCCATGGGGGACCGTGCCTATTACACGTTTTCTCCGCAAGAACACCGTGACTTGAGAGAGTACACCGAGAATCTCAAGCGGCAGCTCGTCGACGTGGCAACCGATGCGCTCACGCATCTGGAGCCGGCGAGGCTCAGTTGGACGACGACGCGAGCCACGTTTGCCGTCAACCGGCGTAACAATCGACCGGCCGACATCGAGAGGCTCAAGGCGGAAGGGAAGCTGCGAGGTCCGGTAGACCACGATGTTCCCGTGCTGATGGTGCGCAGTGAGGACGGCAAGTTGAAGGTGGTCTTGTGCGGGTATGCCTGTCACGCCACCACGCTCAGTACCTACTTCATATCCGCCGATTGGCCCGGTGAAGCTCAGATCGCCTTGGAACAGAGTTTGCCCGGCGCGATCGCCATGACCTGGATCGGTTGCGGAGGGGACCAAAACCCGGCGCCCCGCGGGAAAGTTGCGCACGCTCGCCAACACGGAAAGGAGCTGGCTTCCGCCGTGCTGGCGGTACTCGATCAAGGTAAGCCGATTCGGGGAACGCTCAAGCAAGTCTATCACGAATTCCCGTTGCCGTTTGCGTCGATTCCCACTCGCAAGGAACTCCAGGATCGTCTCAGCAACAAGGATCGCTATGAAGCCGCTCGAGCCCAACGGCTCCTCGAGTATCTCGACAAGCACGGCAAGATCTATGACACCTATCCCTATCCGATCCAGGTATGGAAACTCGGCGATGGGCCGCTATGGATCTTGTTGGGTGGCGAAGTTGTTGTCGATTATGCACTGCGTCTCAAAGCGGAATTGGGACGGGAGTCGACCTGGGTGGCCGGGTATTGCAACGACGTGCTCGCGTATATTCCTTCGGAACGAGTTCTTCGCGAAGGTGGATACGAGGGGGGAACCGCCATGCGATTGTACGGGCACCCCAGCCCGTGGGCCCGGGGGATCGAGCAACGCATCATCAAGCAGATCCATGAGCAGATCCAAACGCTGGGGATTGCCTCACGGTAGCCGTCTGTTTTGATCGCACCGCCTACGTACACGGGTACTCACGGCGGCGTTCTCCTGTTGCGTTGTAACGGCGGCGGTTCAGCGCTGGTAGATCGGCAAATAGGCTTTGTCCAGTAGCAGCATGATCAGATTGCAACTGGTCACGTAGGTCGGAGAAATCGTCCCGGTCCACGAACCGCCGGCATCCTGGTCGCTGATGATACGTTGGTAGAGCTTATTGCGAAACGGTTTCCATTCCGACTCGCCCTGGCGGTAAACGACCTGAGCGTAATAGAGGTAGGTATAGTGCCAGTGCCCGAAACTGCGCGTCTGGTCGCTGATATTGTAGAGGTTCTTTTTGCAATACTTGAGCATGTCGGGAACATGCTTGCTGTCGTAGTCGCCGGCATTGTAGAGGGCGGCCAGTGCCGCAGCGGTGATCGCCGGGCGGGAGGAGCCGCGGCGGCGCGAACTGTAGGAGATGCCGCCGTCAGGGTTCTTGCAGGTATAGATGTATTTCTTGGCCTTTTCGATGACCTCGGCTGGAACGGGAATCCCCGCGTTGCGGCAACCTCGCAAACCCTGGACCTGAGTGATCGTCGTCGAACCCTCGTCGAAGTTGGGCACGTCCTTGGCACTGACGTAGCCCCAACCGCCGGAAGTGGCTTGAGCTTGAGCACTAAAAGTGACGGCCCGGGTCAACACGTCGACCAGTTCGGCGCGCCGCTCCGCGTCCTCTTCTTCGCCCAATACCTGTGAGAGATAGAGCATGGAGAAGCCGTGGCCGTAAGTGTAGCGGGCGTCCCGCGGGTCGCCGATCAGGCCGTTGGAACGGACCTTGGTCATCAAGTAGTCGGTGGCGCGACGAATGTAGCGGGCGTAGGGGCCCTGCGTCGTGGTCGAGCCGGTGCAAATCAGCGCCGTCCCCGCCAAGGCGGTGGCGGGCGTCGATCCGTAGCTGGGGTAGGTCCAGTGCCCCAGTGAGGACTGTCGGGAGGCCAACCAGCGGGCTCCCCGTTCAATCGCCTTTTCCCACTTGGGATCCCGTTTTGCGGCCTCCGAGCGGCGCCGCGCTGCAAGGAACGACAATCCGGCAGCCGCTGCCCCCGACAGCCATCGCCGCCTCGAAAGAGGAGGGGTACACATGCGGTCTATTTCCATAAGACACCTGGTTTTTTTCGATCGGGCGGGTTCGCTAGCCACTAAGAGGCTCTGACAAAACTCCATGCCGCAAGCAACACGCCCGAGTTCGGGAAGCGGCGCGGCGGGTGTTGTTACAGGCTCAAATATACATTCCACCCGAGGGTGAGTGCCGGGAAGGCCCGCTGAGGTTCAGGGAAACCGTTCCCCGCCGCTGTCCCTCAAAGACTCCCCGCCCGCGCCGGCGTGGTCACAGCTTGGGAATGGGAATAGATTTGCCCCCTCCACCTCGAAGGATCGGCTCGTAGTCGGGCACCAGCCGTATCCCGAAGCCGCGTTTCATTTCCCACTCGGCGCGAGCCGCCCACGGGGTTCCCGCGTGTTTTTTCTTCACGATCTCCAGCAGCTTGAAAGCTCGCTCCATCAGCGGGCGACTCTGAGCTTCGGCTCGCAGTTCCTTCTGCAAACCGATGTCCCAGTCCTCCAACTCCCGGTTGCCTTTGATCAGGGGCGCGGTGGGCGGTTGCTTCATGTAGAACTGCATCGCTGCGCCGTATTCGATCAGCCGTGCCTGGTAGGCGACGACCTGCCCGCGCATCAAATCGTAGTTGGCTCGCCAGCGAGGCGAGATCTCGTCTTCGACCAGCTTCTCGTTTTCGATCAGTGTTTTTTCCACCCACTGCAGGTAGCCCAGGAATGTCGCGATCTTCGGGATTTCCTTTTGAGCTTGCTGGATCAGATCAGCCGGCTTGCGAGAGAAATTGTGCCGCATCTCGATGACCCGGCCGGCCTGCTTGTTCCACGGATCGAGGTCGTAGACGATTTTCCACAGCAAGGCGCGCAGCGGATAGCGGTCGCGATCGGCGATCACTTCCTGACGGGCCCGCAGGTCGGGGTAGTAAGCGTACATCGCCTCGAGTTGATAACGTCGCTTTTCCGGGGCCACCAGCGCCTGCTCCACCGTCGGCAACATGAAGAAGATGCCGCCGGTCTCGCGAGACATGCGCGTCTGCTCGTAAGGGCCGAATCCGCTGGAGAATGCGTCATAACGGCGGCGCAGGCCGTTGGTCTGCAGTTGTTCCACGAAGGCGGTTTCGGGGCCCCGGTCGACCGGCAACCAATGGATGCGTTTGGTCTGCGGGTGCTGCCATCTCATGTAGGCTTTCGGATAGCCGAACACCGCTTCCCGCCCCAGTGTGTAGATCCGGCATTTCGCCGATCGGGCCTCGGCAATCGCCGCTTCGAGATATTGCCGGTTGCTCTTGGGATCTCCACTTTCATCGCTTACCAGAATCAGGGCCATCTGGCGGCGCCGCGCCACTCCTCGATAGAGGTTCACCGCTTGGCCGACCGCCTGGCACATGTTTTCGATGCCGGTGCGATCGATGGGTACCGAGTCGATGGCTTTGCGGATCTTCTCCAGATCGCTGGTCGGTTTGTCCAAGTGTTTGGCGAAGCCCTTTCCATAGCTGGTGACGGCGGTCAACAACTGGTCGCCTTGAGCGGTCTCCAGCAGGCCCAGTTCCTGATAGACCTTGTCGATCCGCCGGCTGATCTCGGCCTGGTCATCCTTCATGCTCTCGGACTGGTCGAAACACCAGACGACGAGCACCGGCCCCTTTTCCAGCATCCACATGATTTCTTGAGTGATGCGATCGAGGGCTTCTTGGTAGTTGCCCACCACCGCGCGAGCATCTCCCAGCGTGCCATCGGGAACGGCCTGTCCCAGTAGTTTGGCCCCCGGCAACGACAACACCGGGCTGTCGATGCCGATCGGGGCGTCGC
>JALSIV010000035.1 GCA_026989685.1 Pirellulaceae bacterium
TCCCGGCGACGATCGTTCCCAACGCCGGCGAGCCGCTGACCAACCTGGCGCCGCCCATCCTGCGGAACCGACTGGTGGTGACGCTCGACTCGGTCCCCGCGTTGTGGCTCAATTACCGCGCCAAGGCGCTGTCGCAACTGTTCGCCCGTTACGGCAACCGCAACTGGAACGGCTGGACGACGACTCACGAATCGGCCGAATGCCTCTATCTCATCCTGTCCACCATGGCCGATGACGACAAAGCGGCACTCGACTGGTTCAAGGAATCGGAGATCGGCGATATCGACAACGACGGCATGCCGGAGATTCTCGATGCCTGGGGCACGCCGATCGTCTTTGTGCGCTGGCCGTCGGGATTCGTGAAGGAGTACACCCCGCCGCCTCAGCATTTTCAGATCGCCTACCTTCCCTATTCCGAAGTGATGATGGGCGATCGGGCATGGAGAGAGGACGGCACTACGGTGGAGGCGCACGTCCATGGGCAGGCGACTCCGCCGCTGGGCGACCAGTTTTCCCGCGATTGGCAGAGTACCGGCGGCAGCGACGATCCGTTCGATCCCTTGAAGGTCGACGTCCGCTGGTACGATGCCCAAGGCGCCACCTTCGGCGTCTCCCCCGCCTTCGCCGGAACCGGGACCCATCATGCTTGGAACAACGATCCGTTCGAACTCACGCCGCTGATCGTATCGGCCGGCCCCGACAAGCTCTACGACATCGCCTTCGCCTCGTCGTTTCCACCATGGTTCGCCACGCAAACGCCCTCCATCGGAGCCCAATCCGACGGCATCATCGTTCCCAATGATCCCTATGTGGGGAGATTGGCGGGCAGCCGTTTCGTCCGTCCCGGCTCGATTTTCCCCCAGCGGACCGGCGTGAACCTTCGCGACCATGCGGCCGGTGACAACATCCACAACCATGCAGTGGAGGTCGGTGCCCTATGATCGATCGACTTCGACATCTCCGACCATGTTCGTCGCCGTCCGTCCGCCGCGCCGCCACGCTGGTCGAACTGGTGGTGGTGATCGGGATTCTGGCGATCTTGCTGGCGGTGGCCATTCCCGTGCTGCGATTCGACTCGGAAGACCGCAAACTCCGTGAAGGAGCACGGGAACTGACGGCGTTCATCGAGCGGGCCAAGGCGCGAGCGGTCGAGATCGGCCGTCCGGCCGGTATCTGGATCGAACGCCAGGCCGCTACGACCGTCGGCGCCAAACAGGGAGTGCGGGTATTCCTCTGCGAAACGCCGCCTACGTTTTCCGGCAGCACCGAGTCGTCTCGCGTGGTCGTCGCCAATCCCAGCAATGTCCCGGGCATGCCGGCGGGGTTCCTGTTCTTCAATGATGCGGAGTTCAGTAGCGGCATCACTCCCACCACGATTTCCCTCGACCGCCAGATCATTCTTTCTCGAGTTCCACCCGGCGGCCTGTTTCGCATCCGTTTCGACCACCGCGCGCCCGACTATTGGGTCGAACGGGTGGAGGACAACTCCGGTTCTCTGCAGTTGATGATCGTTTCGTTCGTCTCCGTCCCCGACTTCATCCGAGCAGCCGATCCGGCATTCGCCGTCAGCAACGGCCTCAACCCGCTCGCCAACGGCATGCCGTTTACGGTCCTGTTTCCGCCTCGGCGCGTCACCGGCCGGTCGATCGAGTTTCCGCGGGACGTGGTGATCGACTTGTCGGTTTCGGGGATGACGGCATCCGGTTTCCATTTCGCTCCCACCACGGTTCCCGATCCGCGTCCGGTGTTGATCATCTTTTCGCCTCGAGGCAACATCGACGCGGTGACCTTTAGCACGGTCCTGACGCCGGGCCAGCCTCCGGAGATGGTGACGATTCCGCCGATCGGCCATGTCTTTTTGATGATGGGACGGGGGAGCAAGCTGGTCACTCCAGCGGGCGGAGGGCCGTTTTCCGACAACGTCCGCGACGCCTCGACGATCTGGGTCGCCATCAATCATCTCAGTGGGAAAGTCACCACAGCGGAGAACGTCGACATTACCACCAGCAACGTTCCACCGCCGCCCTCCCCGCCGCCGGGATGGCCGTTGGTGGTCGCTCGCGAACTGGCTCGTACCAGTGTTCGCATGGGAGGCCGCTAAAGTGACAAGACATTCCAACCATCCAGCCCGCCGCGGCATCACGCTGATCGAAATCCTGTTTGCCATCGGCATCGTGGTGATCGGCGTGTTCGGCATCATGGCGATCCTGCTGCTGGCCGGGGCTCGAGCCCGCCAGGCCATCGACGCCAGCCAAGTGGCGGCTTCCGGCAGGCAGGCGATCGGACAGATCGCGGTGCGCGGCTGGCAGCGTGCCGACATGGTGTTGTTGTTGACTCCGAGTACCGGTTGGCAACCGCTGTCGGCCGTCGTCGCCTGGCGGCAGAACCCGGCCACGGTGGCCCAGTTCCGCCAGGTCTTTCTCGACGGTCGGATCAGCTATTGTCTCGATCCGTTGCTGGTCGCCAGGAGTCTGGCCAGTTCGCAGCCGATGCGGGTGGGCAGCCCGGAGTCACGATTTCCCTACCGTTCTCCGCCGTCGCGGCAGGCACCCTATCCGCCGATGATGTTGACCATGCCGCGAGCCACGGTGACGACGACGGTGGGCGTGGTTCAGCCGATTCCGCCGGCGATCGCCGAGCGGACGACGACCTTGCTGGACGACTTGAAGTTCGACGCGCCCGCCGACCGCACGCTATTGCCCCGGCAGGTTTTCGACCGGATCATCCCGGGCGGGCCGGCGCTGAGGCGAGCCAACCACGGCAACTTCTCGTGGTTCGCCACCGTGACGCCGGGACTCGATATGACCGGCATTTCCGATGACGGCGAGCCGACGCGCCTGGACTATGTTCTATCGGTCGTGGTACTGAAAGATCGTGTGCCCCCGTATCGGACGTCCACTGGTGCTGTGGTGGAATCCGAGCGGCAGGTTCAGGTGGAGCGGCTGCTTGGGAACGGCCACGGCGGCGGGACCGTTTCCTTGATCGGGCAATCCGCCGCGGAACTCGCGGTGCGCCGCGGCAATTGGGTGATGCTCTCGGGAATCTGTCTGGTGCCGTATGTACCGCCCCCCGGCTCGGCTCCGGGAGCCGGCGGTGCGCCGCAGCGGATCGGGTTTCACACGTGGTATCGGGTCATCGGGCGAACCGATCCGGTGCGAGACACGACGCTGTCAGCTCCCAACCAATGGAGACGACAACTCACGTTGGAGGGCCCGGACTGGCCGTTGTCTCGCATCGTACCGGGAACGATGTGGCTGACGATCGTCGACAACGCGGTCAGCGTCAGTTCCAAGACTTTTCGCTTCGAACCGACCAGCGGCAGTTGGTAACGGGAACCGGCAACGGTTCCCGCAGCCAGATCACATTCCGATCACATTCGATGAACCTGCCAGGAGGGCCCGATCGTCGAGTCCACCATACAAGAAACGCATTTTGTTGATGACAGGAGCCATACCCATGCGACGGCCACCAAGACGCGGAGTCGTTCTGCTGCTCGTCCTCAGCCTGCTCGCGCTGATGACCGTGGTCGGGATCACGTTCGCGCTCGTATCGGCTCAATATCGCCAGGCTTCCCGGGCCTCGCTGCGCCATGCCACCGACGCAGCGGGAGCCCTCCACACCGAGGCGGTTCCCGAGTTGTTCGACGAAGCCATGACCCAGCTTCTGGTCGACACCAACAACGAGTTGTCTCGAATCCGCTTCCATAGCCTGTTGCGGGACCGTTACGGAGACTCCACCTATGGGAATACGGTGCAATCGGCCCAATACACGGCGGCCGGCTCGCTGCTGGAAATCGTCGCCGCGAGCACCATCGGCAACTATGAAGGAGAGTTTTCGGGGCGTTTGTTGACCTTCGTTTCCGGTCCGCTGCGGCTGGTCAGCATGCGGATCATCGACCATGATCGTGCGGCGGCCAGTTTTCGCCTGTTGCCGCTCGCGGGAGCCCCGATCGGCGTGTTGCCCAACCGAGGCGATGCGTTCATCGTCAATGACGCGCCGTTCGACGGCAACGGTGCCGGATACTCCGGGGGCAATCCGCAATTGAATGCCCAGGTATACGTCGACAACCAAGGTCGGCTCTGGCCGTCTCCAGCGGGCGCTGGCTCGATTCCGCTCCAGGCGGCACTGGTAGTCAATTGGATGGGCGTGAGCAGCAGTGCGAGTCAGCTCGATCCGATCGATCGCTACTTGGCGGGCGAGTTGGACGAGGACTATGACGCCGCCGATTTCCAGAACGTGGCACTGGCCGCGGAGATTCCGACGTCCGGCGGTCTGGCCGTCCTTCCCTCGTTCCACCGGCCGGCGCTGGTGAACTATGTCGTCCAGCAGATGCTCAACAGCGGCATTGATCCCAATGCCATC
Source organism: Pirellulaceae bacterium (assembly GCA_026989685.1). Taxonomy (GTDB): domain Bacteria; phylum Planctomycetota; class Planctomycetia; order Pirellulales; family Pirellulaceae; genus S141-3. Next base: position 4,363 of record JALSIV010000035.1, read on the forward strand.
TGGCGGCCGTTCGGACCCGACGGCGTCCCTTCGACGGGCGACGAACCGCCGTCGAACGACGTTCGCACCGCCGCCAACATCTTGCGGCGAGTGATTCTCCGGCCGTTGCCTCACGATCATCCCGACTTTTCCGAAAACGGTTTTCTGCAGACGATTACTCAGGCGCTGTTGGCCGGTCAGCAGCTCGACCTGAGAGAACTCACGCCGCTGTGGGACGTCGACACCGACGGCGACGGTATCCGCGACGCGGTGTGGGTCGACATCGGCTTGCCGGTGCGCTATGACAGCCACGGGCGGCGCTATAAGCCGCTGGTGGCGTTCAAGGTGATCGATTTGGATGGCAAGATCAACTTGAACGCGCACGGTACGCTGGCTCATGTCAACGGCTACGGAGCGCCTCAGCAGGGACCGCATGTCGCCTGGGGCGCCGGTGCCACGATCCCCACGGGACAGGGACTGGGCCCTCCCGAGATCAGTTTGCAGCCCGTGTTGGGGTCGCCGTTGATCTACGCTGCCGTATTGCGCACTCGTTACGGCGTCGACAATTTCCCCGGTCGCTCGGTGGCAGCCAATCAGTATGATCCGCTGAGCTATTTCAAGTTCTACCGTTATCCTCTGCCGCCGGGCGGTAATTCCAACTACTACCATGCGGCGGCGACGCGATCGGCGTTTTCCAGTCCCTACGATTTGCGCGGCGACTTCAGTTGGGGAGTCCATCAGGGCAGCGGCCTCAGTTTCGACCGTTATCCCAACGCGGTGACCAACACCACCGGCGACTCGCCTTACGAACTCGATCTGGTGCAGCGCGAAGATACGGCCTCGCTGGGAATGGGCATCGATGCTCCATTCACTCCGGCCGAAATGGAGCGGTTGTTGCGCACCAACGACTCCGACGCGGCCGAACTTCCCGACCGGTTGGAGCAAGTGCTATCGGGAGCGCTGGCCAGCGATCCGGATCGCCGCCGGATGTTGACCACGATGAGTTTCGACATTCCGGGGAAATCGCCGACAGCCCGCAACAGCAAGGCAATTGCCAACGGCAACAACGCCAGCTTAGTGCAGTTGGTCCGCCAGCGCGTGTTGTTCGAGCTCAATCAGCAGTACGGTCCAGGCTCTCCGCTGCAGAACCCGAACTGGCAGAACCTGAATCCTCAGGAACGCGATCTGGTAATCGACTCGATCGTCCACGGTTTCCTGGGCGATCCGAATACACTTCCCAGCCGAGTGCGGCCTTTCGTGCGGCCTCGTTTCGGTCTGCTGACGCAGCAGCTCTTCCGCGGCGTCCCGTTCGACATCAATGTGCCGTTCGGCAATGGCCGGGACGACAACAACAACGGCGTGGTGGATGAAGTCGGCGTGCAGTTTCTCGATCGGCTGGAAGAGCACGTCAGCGCGGTTCTGGGATTGCCGACCGACTTCGATCAAGACAATGTCAGCGACATGAGGAACGACGATCACAGCGTTCATCTGGTGCGTCAGCAGTACGCCCGCCAGATGTACGTGCTGGCGGTATTGGTGGTGGGCAACCGCCTGATCGATTTCGACGGCGATCCCACGAACAACAGCCGGGTGGAGACTCGCTACGGCCTGGCGCAGTGGGCCGTCAACGTGGTCGATTTCCGCGATGCCGACTCGATCATGACTCCGTTCGAATTCGACTTGAACCCGTGGAACGGTTGGGACGTCAACGGTCATCCCAGCCGGCCGAACGGACTTCCCGACAACAATCTTCCCGGTGTGGACTGGGACATTCCTCCCGACTCGGATCGGATCACGGTCGGCGGTACGACCTACACCGAGCGCGGCGTGGTGTGGGGGATGGAGCGTCCCGAGCTGCTGATTACCGAGGGAGTGTCGTTTCACGACTTGCGAGTGGAGGATGGCGACATCAATGGTCGCGTGACCGACCCGATGAATCCCGATGACGACCTGGATCAGCGGTTGCGTCCGCGGGGCTTCGCGTACCTCGAGCTGTTCAATCCGTGGACGGGCGATGAGCGGGCACCGGCCGAGTTGTACGGAATCGGGGGCGGCACGGCAGGTGTCGATCTGGCCCGGCAGGCTCCCGGCGGTGCGCCGGTGTGGCGAATCGTGTTCCGCAGGATTCACCCCAATCCTCCATCGACGGTGATGGACCGTTGGAGTTCGGAGGGACTGACACCGGCCGGTGGCGGGTTGGGACCTTATCGCGTCGCCGATCAGGTCCGACCGCGACCGCAGGTTTGGCGCTCGGTCTACTTTGTGCCCCCCGGTGCGGTTCCCGCCGGATTGGCCAACAACTCGGGCGAGGTCTTCTTTCCGGCGCTCAACCGCAATTGGCGATTGCCGGGCGGGCACTACGCCGTGGTCGGTTCCGCCGGTCAGACGGTGGACCAAAACGGCGCCGCCATCGACTTGGACGGCGACGGCAACCCGGAATTCCTCGGTCCGGTCGGTCGCCATAATCCTCCGCACATGCCGCCCGATTACGGCAACACGCGCTGTTTCGTACTGGAACCGGGAGGCAATTGGGCCGGGGTGATCAACAACGAGACGGCCGAGCCGACTCCGGCGCAGCTTCAGCCGATCCTGGCGATTCCCATGCTGTTTCCGCCGACCAATCCCGATGCGCCGCGCCGTTGGTTCAATCTCTCCGAACCGGTAGGCGGCTATACCCAGGACGCATTCGTCAACGGCAATCCGGGGCCCGGCGGGGAAGAATGGGATCCGGGGGCCGAATACAACGAAGGGGCCTGGACGCACCCCATGTGGACGCATCCCTTCGACACTCCATTCGATCGGGCTCAAAACCCCGACGTGTGGGGACTTACGGCCTCGGGCAACCTGTTTTACACGCGAGCCTATTTGCAGCGCTTGGCCAATCCGCTGGAACCATGGAACGAGAATCCGACCGATTCGTCTCTCTCACTCAACCCCTACATCACCATCGACACGCTCGATATTCCGCTGTACGTCTTCAACGGAGTCTCCGACGAAGGGGGGGGCACCAATCCGGTTCCGCCCAATCCGAGCGTTTTCGTCACGCGGCAGCGAGGCGAGAACAACGGTCGCAGCGGCCAGGATGAAACGCTGTGGTATCACGACGTGACCGCTCGCGATCCGCTGGCCTCCGGGATGGGGCCGCTCGCAACGCAGCACTATTTCAACCGCAAGCTGCGGCATTCGATCGGGTACTTGAATGAAGACTATGAAACCCGGTATGGGCGAACGCTGGTGGGCGTCTATCGCGGGATGCCTCAGAGTGCCCCGTTTCCGCACCTTCCCTGGCCCAACCGGCCGTTCGTCAGCGAATACGAGCTGATGATGGTGCCCTATACCAGCGCCTTTCATTTCGCTCGCAGGTACGCCTACAACCGCGACACTTCCTATACGGCCAACACCGCGGCGGGCGATACGTCGACGTACGGGCACGTCATCAATTTCTTCGGCAAATCCCAGGGGGCGGGCGGCGCGCCGGAGTATTTCCGGCTGCTTGATCACCTCTATGTGCCTTCACGGTTCATCGGCACGGAAACGTGGCTGAATCCCCAGCGCTTCAATCTGGCCCCGACATTCAACATGGGGAATCCGGTCCCGGGCACCGAGGGTTACAACGTTCCGTTCAACTACGTGAGCAACTTCCGGGATCCGGGCAAAGTGAACCTGAACACGATCTACCATCAGGACGTGTTTCTGTCACTGTTTACCAGTCGCAATAACACGGTGTTCTCTCATCCTTCCTGGAACGAATTCACTCGGAGCCGGAAAGGGGTCAACACGCCTCCCACCAGGCTCGCGGCCGCTCTTCCCACGCTGTTCGGCAATCCGTTCCGCGGTCCGGCCGGGCGACTGGTACCGCTGCCGTCGATGGCTCGCGCTGACATCGACACGACATTGATGCGGCAGACGTCGCCTACCGCCGCTGGCAATTCGCGACCGCTGTTCGATCGCTATCCGACCGATACTACGCGCAACGGTCGACGGCACCTGTATTTCCGGGCGCAACCCTACGTGCGGCTGGCCAATCTGACCACGACGCGCTCCAACGTGTACGCGGTCTGGATGACGTTGGGGCGATTCCGAGTCAGCGAGATCCCGGCCAGCGTGGGCAATCCCGACGGCTATCAATTGGGAGCCGAGTTGGGAAGCGATCAGGGCGAGATCCGGAGGCATCGGGCGTTCTTCCTGATCGACCGCAGCCGGCCGGTCGGCTTCGTGCCGGGAGAACGGCTCAATGCCGACCGCTGTGTGATCATACGTCGCATCCTGGAATAGGCTTTGCAAAACCTCAAGACATCGATGACGGTTACTTGCATGAACGGTAAACGACGGAAACGGCACACGGGTTTTTCGCTGGTCGAACTGCTCGTGGCGATGGCGGTGGCGTTGATCCTGGTCAGTGCCTTGGCTCGCTTCTTCAAGTACGTGGGGGACACCGTATCGGCCGGTCGAGCTCTGCTCTATCTGACGGCCGACCTCCATGCCCGCCGAGTGGCGCTCGAACACGAGTTGCGCAGCGCCACCGCCTTTTCCCTGGCCGGCATCGACGGCTCGTCCAGCAGCGGCTACTTCGAGATCATTGAAGGGCCTTTACGCGACGGTTCGACGCTCAACAATCCCGACGAGCAGGTGTTCGGCGATGTCGACGATGTGCTGGCGTTCACGGTTCGATCGAGTGGCCAGCCGTTCCGCGGACAGTTGCTCTATTTCACCAAAATGCTCGATCCGACCACGGTGAATACGGCTCATCCGAAGACGATTTATGCCCTCAACGTCTTGCCGGGAACGACGGCGCCGGCGACCTACTCCGCGGATACGCTCGAGTCGGACACGGCCGAGGTCATTTATTGGCTGACGCTCGACGACAAGAACCAGAACGGCCGGCGCGACTACGGCGAGTATTACGTTTTGCGACGGCGCGTGCTGCTGGTGCGTCCCGACGTGGTCCTCGATGGCAGTTACGGAGTGTTGAGTTACCCGTATGGAGCCCCCGCAGCGCCGTCGGTTTTCACCATTGCCGATCTGTCGATGAGACGCGAGTTGAGCAAGTGGAGCACCAACAACCTGGAAAACCTGTCGCGTCGCGAAAACCGGTTCGGGCGCAATGGCACGGCCCTGGGAGTGGTGGGGCCGCCCCTCGTCGGGCCGGGCCCGTTTCCCAATTTCATGCTCGAGCCCGAGTTCCTGCCGCGACTCAAAGACGTCGTGCTGCCGCCGATCAACGGAAACTCCTACACCGTTTTCCGTGCCGAGGAGGACATCGTGCTCAGCCACGTCGTGGCGTTCGATGTCCAGGTGTTCGATCCTCAAGCCAACATGCGAGTGATCAACAACGAAGTGGCCGTGGCTCCTCACGATCCCGGCTACACCCAAGCCGCGACGGCCTTGACTTCCGGAGCGTTTATCGACCTGGGTAGAGACATGAACCTTCCCGCCGCCCAGCGACTGAACACGCCATTCTCGCAGGCCAGTTGGCTGCAACAGAACTACGCAAACGCCCTCGCCTCTCGAGGAATCTCCACCAAGGCGATCTACGATAGCTGGTCGCTCAGCTACGATCGAGACGGCATCAACCAGTTGACCAATCCCAACGGTCCCAATCCCGATCCCTTTATCGACACCGGCAGCGACGGGTTGGACAACAACGGCAACGGGCTGACCGATGAGCTGGCGGAGTTCGAGGCCCCCCCGCCGTACGCGGCATCGCTGCGGGGCATCAAGATCACGATCCGCGTCATCGACCCGGACACGCGTCAGGTTTCCCAGACGACGGTGATCGCCGATTTCACGCCGTTTTGAGCGGGTTTCGACGTCGGCAGGCCGGTCGCTATTCGCATCCAGCAGGTGCTGAGCTACCATGGAGGGTGGTGGCTTGAGCGCCCAGGGTCGCTGATGTCTTGTTTGGCAATGTCGGAGCGCCGTGGGCACAGGTTGCCGTGGCATTCGGTGGGCGCTACGATCCCTACAGCCTACAGCCTATAGTTTGCAGTCTGCAGTCTGCAGTCTGCAGTCTGCAGTCTTACTGGCGAAGCCCGCATCAGGGGAACAGAGGAGCGATGGGAATCTACGATCGGGACTACTACCAGGGCGAACACGGCGGCTATGGCGGCGGCTTCGCGGCTCCCGGCACGGTCGGCAGCATGTCGATCACCGTACGTCTGATTCTGCTCAACAGTATCATCTTCATCGTCGGACTCTTTCTGCGAAACAAAGATCTTCCGGCCGACTGGCTGGGCGTTTCCGATCAGACGCTCCTCCAGCCCTGGAAGTGGTTCCAATTCCTAACGTATGGCTTTATTCACTCACCTCGCAGCGGCGAGCATCTGATCTTCAATATGATCGGGCTATGGTTCTTCGGTCGGCCGCTGGAGAATCGCCTGGGACGCCGCGAGTTTCTCACGCTTTATCTTACGACCATCGTGGTCGGCGGCGGCGTCACTTCTCTGCGCGCCTATCTGACGGGAACGCCGACCCAGGTGATCGGAGCCTCCGGCGCCATCAGCGGCGTGATTCTGCTGTTCATTTTCTACTATCCGCGAGTCCAAGTCCTGTTCATGTTCTTTTTGCCGATGCCGGCCTGGGTGTTGGGCATCCTGCTGGTCGGTTTCAACTTGATGGGAGTCATGTCGCCCAATTCGCATACGGCTTTCGACGTCCACTTGGCCGGGTTCGCGATGGCGGCCCTCTATTACTACGGTCACTGGAATCTGACTTCGACCTTTCAGCGATTGCTGCCGATCGGCGGACGCAATCCGCTGAAACGGCGCCCCAAACTGCGAGTGCTCCATCCGGAAAAGAAAGACGACAAGTTGGCTCGAGAGGCCGATCGGATTTTGGAGAAACTTCACCGAGAGGGCATCGACTCGCTGACCGCCAAGGAACGCAGGACACTCGAGCGATACAGTCGCCGCGTGCGCGACTCCTAGCGCGGGCTTCGCCCGGAAGGCTGAAGGCCGGAGACCGGAGGCGGGAGGCTGTAGGGTAGTAGGAGAAACGGCCGTGATCACTCCTTCGACGGGCGACGCCCTGGTGATTGTCGACGTGCAGCAGGATTTCCTTCCGGGAGGAGCTTTGGCGGTACCGCAGGGCGATGAAGTCGTTCCCGTGCTCAATCGCTACCTCGAACGCTTCACGGCGGCCGGCCTTCCCATCTATGCCACTCGCGACTGGCACCCGCCCGACCATTGTTCGTTCCAAGGGCAGGGCGGTCCGTGGCCGGTGCATTGCGTCGCGGGAACTCCGGGGGCCCGCTTTGCCGACGCGTTGCTATTGCCTCCCGATACCATCATCATCTCCAAGGGCACCGATTCGCGTCGTGAAGCCTATTCCGGGTTCGCCGGGACCGACCTGGAAGACCGGCTGCGGCAGGCCGACATCCATCGGCTATGGATCGGGGGACTGGCGACCGACTACTGCGTGAAACAGACTGTTAGCGACGCATTGCAGCGAGGATGGGACGTGTTGTTGTTGACCGACGCGGTCCGAGCCGTCGATGCGGAAGCGGGCGACGGTCGCCGTGCGATCGAGGCCATGGTCCGAGCGGGCGCTCGAGCGGTGACGTGGAAGGATGTAGAACCATGATCGAAAAGAGGCTGTCGCAAGACTCCATGTCGCAAGCAACACGCCCGAGGCCGGGAAGCGGTGCGGCCGGTTTTGTTACAGGCTCCAAGAGGCTGTCGCAAAACTCCAGGCCGCAAGCGACACGCCCGAGGCCGGGACGCGGTGCGGCCGGTTTTGTTACAGGCTGTAAAACATTCCTGCTCACCGACCTGTACCAGCTCACCATGCTGCAGGGATACCGTCACGAGCGCATGAATGAATTGGCTGTTTTCGAGTTGTTCGTGCGCAAGTTGCCGACCGAACGGAATTTCCTGGTCGCCGCCGGACTCGCTCAGGCGGTGGACTACCTGCAGCAGGTGCAACTGACGGAAGAAGAAGCCGACTACTTGAAGACAACCGGCTTCTTCGAACCGGAATTCGTCGACTGGCTGGGCACGCTTCGTTTTCGAGGCGACGTGGATGCCATGCCCGAAGGAACCGTGTTCTTTCCCAACGAACCGATTCTGCGGGTCACGGCTCCTCTGGCCGAGGCGCAGCTCGTGGAAACGCGATTGATCAACTTGCTGCAATTCCAAACGATGGTCGCCTCCAAGGCGGCTCGCTGCGCGATGGCCGCTCCCGATCGAACGCTGGTCGAGTTCGGTCTGAGAAGGGCCCACGGTGCCGAAGCGGGCCTGCTGGCCGCTCGCGCCAGTTGCCTGGCCGGCTTTACCGGAACGTCCAACGTGATGGCCGGTCGACTGTTCGACCTCCCCATCTTCGGCACGATGGCCCATTCGTACATCATGGCGCATGATGACGAACTCGAGGCCTTCCTCGGATTCGCCCGTTCCCAACCGGCCAATGTCGTGTTGCTGATCGACACGTACGATACGCTGGCCGCCGTTCCCAAGGTGATCCGGGCTGCGGAGATTCTGCAGCGCGAGGAGATCTCGATCAAGGCGGTACGCATCGACGCCGGCGATTTGGGAGATCTGGCCAAACAGGTGCGCACCGAACTCGACCGCGCCGGCTGGCCCGACATCCGGATCTTCGCCAGCGGAGATCTGGACGAGTGGAAGCTGCGAAGCCTGGTCCAGCAGCAGCAAGCCCCCATTGACGGGTTCGGTGTGGGGACGCGTCTGACGACCTCACACGATGCCCCTTATCTCAATTGCGCTTACAAACTCGAGGAGTACGCGGGGATCGCTCGCCGCAAGGTCTCCACCGGGAAGCAGACCTATCCCGGACGCAAGCAGGTCTTTCGCCGGACGGGAGCGGACGGGAAGTGGGAGTTGGACGTGTTGGGGCTGGCCGGAGAAGACCTCCCGGGCGAACCGTTGCTCGTACCGATCATGCGGGAAGGAGTCCCGGTCGCCGAGGCGGAGTCGGTGGAGTCGATTCGGCGGCGAACACTCCGGCAACTGGAGCGACTCCCCGATGCGCTGCGGCGCCTCGAGCCGGCGGGAAGTCCTTTTCCCCTGGAGTTGTCGGCGGGCCTTCAGCAGTTGATCCGCGAAACCGACCTCCGTTTGGGATTGGTCGAAAGCACGAGTTGACGTTACAATCCGAGCCGGCCGACACACGATACCGCTCAGAAAGGATGCTGAATCATGACGCGATGCCCTTGGAATCGACTGGCAATGGCTCTGCTGGCCTTGGCTGGGATGCCCTGGGTGGCATCGGCGCAGCAGCCGGGCCAAGTGGTGGTCGGCACGATGCCGGAAGAGCGGATCATTCAAGCCTCGATCGCCGTGCTCAAGGAGGCACTCAATACTCCCGACCGGGGCATTCCGCGAAGCATGTTGGCCAACGCTCATGGCGTGGTGATTGTGCCGCGGTTGATCAAGGTCGGCCTGGTGGCCGGCGTGCGTCACGGCAAGGGCGTGCTGATTGCTCGGGATGCCAAGGGAAACTGGGAAGCTCCCCTGTTCATCACCATGACCGGGGGCAGTGTGGGCTGGCAAGTCGGAATCGCCTCGAGCGACGTGGTACTGGTCTTCAAGAACCGGGGGCGCGTCGACCAACTCAAGCAGGGCAGATTCACCATCGGCGTCGACGCGGCCGCCGCGGCGGGTCCGGTCGGAAGACGCGTCGAAGCGGGAACCGACGCGCGACTCAGCGCTGAGATCTACTCCTATGCGCGAACTCGCGGCCTGTTTGCCGGCGTTTCCGTGGATGGTGCCGCTCTGCAAGTCGACCAAACGGCGACGCAAGCCTATTACGCCAACGGTCAGGTCCCCACTTCGGCGCTCACGCTTTTGGGACTGTTGCAGACGACGACCACACCGGCAGCCGGTCATCCTGTCTCGCCCGCCGGACAACCGGTCGAGCCCGCTCCGGCCACGTCGACGGTTGTGGCGGACGTGGAGACGATGCGCCGGGCCTTTGCAGCCAAGTGGCAGCCGCTGGCCGCGTTGCTGGACGACGCGTGGAAGCAGTACTTGGGACCGCCGCCGGTGCTCGTGAACCCGGGACAGACGTTCTCGCTCAACGACGTCCAGTCGCTACTGCAGCGATATGAGCGAGTGGCAAACGACCCCAAGTACAAAGTACTGACCGAGCGGATCGAGTTCCAGCAAGCTCGCGCCGCCTTGCGACAGTTCGTCCAGATTCTGCAGATGCAGGCTCCAGCCGGGTCGCAACTCAAACTGCCCGCCCCGCCGGGAATGGACGGACGATGAGCTTCTCGGAGTCGCAGGACACTCGAGCCGACGACGAGACGGCTTATCGCTTGCGGGCGACTTCTGTCGGAGCCGTGTTGTCCGAATCGTCGTCGGAAACGGCAGGCATGTCCGGCTCGAACTGAGCCAGCAGCTCCACCGTGGCGTCGAGACGCCGGCGGAAACCGCCATTGTCGGGGAATCGCTTCACCAATGGGACCAGCACCTCTCGGGCGCGTTCCAAGGTGGCCGGGGCATCATCGGGAGCAAGCTGCATTTGAACAACTCCCAGGTTGTAGAGGCTGTGACTGAGGCGACTGGCGTAGTCCGCCACATTCGGTACTTCGCGGCAGAGCCGCTCGAAGATCTCGACGGCTTCTTCCAGTGCCTGCGCGGCCAAGCGAAGGTCGCGGCCGGCACAGATGATCGCGAGATTCAAGTGAAAGTCTCCCAATCGCTTTCGGTATTCCGGCACCGCCGGGTATGTTTCGACCAGCGTTTGCTGTTCGACCAGTCCCTGCCGGTACACCGATTCGGCCTGTTCGGCCCGGCCGGTACTTCGCAGCAAGTGTCCCAGGTTCATGCGCAATTGTGTCAGTGCATCGCGGGCACTCGGCGGTACGGACGAGTCTCGGTTGAGCATTTCACGGATTTCGATTGCGCGGCGATAGCAGCGCTCCGCCTCTCCGGATCGGCCCGTATCTCTCAACAAGCTTCCCAAGTTGAGCAAAGTGGCCGCCAAGTGGTCGTGATCCGCAGAGTCGCCGGTGTGCTGAACGGCCTGTTCCAAACAGCGCATCGACCGGCGGAAGACGTCTTCGGCTCGATCCTCCTGCCCCTGGCCTCGCAGCCACAGTCCGAAGCTGTTCAGCAACCGAGCGTATTGCCGTCGTTCACGAGGCTCCGCGCCGGGGCGATTGGCCAGCCGGGCGGAGATTTCGCGGGCTTCGTCGAAATAGCGCCGCGACTCGTCGGGGCGGTTCACCATGATCATGAGAACGGCGAGCTGCCAAGCGATCCCGGCGAGTTGCCTCTCGGTTTCGACATCTGCCGGGAATCGGTCGGCCAGGCGGCGGTATTCGGCGAGAGCTTGCCGCCACGACGTTTCGGCTTCCTCGAGTTGGCCCAACCGATATTGGATTTGGCCGACCCGCATCAGTCCCTCCGCCCGGATCGACTGTCCTTCGCGGTCGTCGCCGCCCAGTTCGGCCAATCGGCGATGGTGCGCGAGTATCTGCTCGAGAAAGGCACGTTCGGCCTCCGAGATTCGAGGCGACTTGGCGAGTTGATCTTCGATCATTCGCGAAGTGGCCAGGCGGAGTGCGGCAATCGCTTCGCTGCGGATCTTGCGTTCGGCCCTCAAGGCGGCCATCTTGGCATCGCGTTCGGCCTCGGCTTCGATGGCATGACGCTCGGCTCGGGCGCGCATGGCACGGGCGCGCAGAAAGCCCGTGGTGGTTCCCACGACTCCCACGGAGAGGACCGTAATCAGTGCGGTCGCGATCAGCGTCAATTGCCGCTTGCGTTTTCGCTGCTCGGCGAGCCGCACCTGGACTTTCTCACGTTCCAATTCGGCCTGGCGGGCACGATTCTCCGCCTGCTCCCGGATGGCGGCGATGCGTTCGGCCAGCACTCCCGCGTCGCGCGGCCGCTCTGCAATATCGGGCGACAGGCACTCGCGACAAAGCGCGATCAAATCCGGATCAGCGACCGACTTGTCCAAGAGGTGCTGGCAATAGGTGAGGTCACCCGCTCGAGCCCTCGCGAGCACTCGATCGGTGCTGTCACGGCCGAACGGCGGCTCACCCGTCAAGAGTTCGCACAGGATCGCACCGAGGGCGAACACGTCGGTTCCGGCGGAAATCCGGTCGATGTCTCCGCGAGCCTGTTCCGGCGCCATGTACGCGAGCGTTCCCATCACTTCACCGGCTCGCGTCTCCGTTCCTTCCACACCCGCCGTGGACTCGTCTCCTTTCCAGGGGCTGGAATCGACGTCACCGCACCCAATCGCCGATCCGTCGTCGTCATTGAGCACCTTGGCCAATCCCCAATCCATCACCTGTGTTTCGCCGTGCGCTCCCACCATCACGTTGGCCGGTTTCAGGTCGCGATGGATCACACCGTTACGATGAGCGAAGCCGACGGCATGGCAGAGACTCTCGAAGACACTCAAGAACTTCCCCGCATTGCTGCTCGGACCGGAGCGGCGCCGCAGAAGTTGCTTGAGAGTGTCTCCTTCAATCAGTCGCAAGATCAAGAACGGCGTGCCGTCCCGAGTGGTTCCGTGAGCGTGAACGGCCGGGATGGCGGGATGGCGCAGCCGCGCCGTCACCCGTGCCTCGCGGAAGAAGCGGCGTTCGAGAGCCGTGCCCACCAACTCGGGCCGCAACATCTTCACGGCCACGCAGCGCCCCAGATCGCGGTCGGTCGCCCGATAGACGACACCCATCCCGCCTCGGCCGATGATTTCGCCGAGTTCCAGCCGCAGATGAGCGACAGGCTGCGATCCGAACCGGCCCTCACGAGCACGGAGGCCTCGCGCCACGTCGTCCTCCGAAGAGTAGACCGTAGGCCGATCGTTGCTGGGACCGGTGCTCATGAATTGAACGCCTCACGAAAAGATTCCTCCCCCGGCTCCAGTTTAACAACCCCGGAGGCGAAGGTAAACTATCGGGCGCGGCCCGAGTCTCCCCGAGGCGTCGCGGATGTGTCAGCCGCGAGAGCGGCCGACCCGGCAATATCGGCTGCGGCGTCGAGCCGGCCGGAGGTCGGTGCGGTTTCAGCGGCGAGCCGCCCAGATCACGCTTTGGATCAGGAGTCGGCGGTACGCGGGGTTGCGTCGAGCGTCCAATGTGTGGCCCAACACGTTTTGCACCACGCGGCCCTTGCCGTACTGGTGACTGAATACGATCGGTTCGGTCGCATGGCTCCAGTCGGAATAGGCTTCGGCAATCACGTGAATGGGCTCTTCGCCCGAGAGCCTCGCGTAGAGTTCGTCCGTGATGGAGAAGTCATTGACGCCCTTGGCGATCGGGTGCTCGGGATCGACGATCTTCACCTTGAACCGGCTCATCGGACCGTGCCCACCGATGCCTTTTTTCCAGACGCGGCCCAGGAGTTTCTGATATTCGGCCCAGTCTTGAAACGCACTGCACGCGAAGTGCAACGCCACCAGGCCCTTTCCATCTTTGACGAAATCGACCAGAGCCTGCTTGGCTTTTTCACTCGGTTCGGGCTCCTTCCAGAAACCGTAGTTGAGAACGATCACGTCGTACTTGGCGAGTGACGAAGATTCGAGGATCCCCAGGTCCTCGCAGATGAAAACCTGGCACGCTCCGTCCTTTTCCAAGATCTCGCGCACCAGCGGCGAGGACTGTTTCCACGGATGCGACTTGACGTCGAATCCCGTCAGCAGCAGAACGCGGATCGGCTTGGAAGTTTGAGCGTCAGCGGCGGCCGGTGCCCAGCAGCAGGAGAAAAGGAACCCGGCGGTAGCGGCCAACAGAGTGCGGCGATTCAGTTTCGACATGATGATGCTCCTTGGGAAGACTACGGGCAGGTGTTCGGTTGGCCGGTTTGCGGCTTGGAGTCCTGGGAGATCTTCTCGATGTTATCACATCTACGCGCCAGGCGCGCATCCTGCACGGACTTTCGGTTCTCATCACCACCCCTCCAGCCTCTCGCCCCCAGCCTCGCGGGCGCAGCCCGCGTTACGGATAGCGCAGTTCCTTGGGCTGGGACTTGGCTGGGCGAGGCTTCGGGGCCGGGCGTTTGCGCTTGGTCTTTCGGTTCTTGCCTTTGCCGCGAGCGGGCGGAGCTGCCTGCTTGGCGGATTCCACCAACGGTTCGAGATGGCGATAGGTCCGGATTCGATCCCCCTCGCCGATGCGCACCGTGAAGGACGCCTCGCGGAATACGGGCGGGCGGAAACGCTTGCCCGAAATGCGGATCGTATAGACCACTTCGTTGAGGTACTCGTCGATCACTTGCACGACCGGGTCGGCAACGTCGCTGACCACCGGCGGAAGATGCCCTTTGGGACGGCGACTGTAATTGTCCTGCTGCCGGACGGTGATCGGCCATCCCGGAAACTGCTTCGCCTCGCGACTGGTGACATCGATGTGTCTCGGCCAACATTCGAACGTGATGGTGCGAGTCGACTTCTTGAATCGGATCAGACCGTAACCCGCGGCGTTGTAGTTGCGCGGTGTGGGGTTGGCGTAGGCGTGCATCGTCAACTTATTGCGGAAGCCGTCGTAATAGCGGCCGGTAAAGGGAAGCGGGTTGGACGCGTCGTGGTTCATCGGCGGCTCCAGCGGCCACCACCAACGGCCGTAGTAATTGACGATCGAGGGAACGCAAAACGAGTATCCGGCATCCTCCCATTCATTGATGCCGTGGTGGATCACGGTGGCCAGATGCTGGTCGCCCGCGATGTGGACGGCGAAGCAGCGCCGCAGAGCCCTCAAGGCTCGAGCCCGGCCCGATTGAGGCCATCCATTGGAATCGAGGTCGGCCACCAGTCGGCTGCGAGCCCCGCCGTGGATGTGGGCGCCTCCGGCGAAGATCGTCTGCGAGAGGACGGCTTTCATCTGCACACCGCTCCAGTCCTGCCCCCAGCGATTGAGGAACTTGAGCTGTCGCGCCCCGAGCAGCCGGGCTTCGGGAAGATCGACGGCCTGCCGGTCGAAATCGAGATCGTTGATGTGGTCGGGACGGGGACCCATCTGAGGCACCAGACCGGCCGGCCCCGTCTTCCACTTGCGATCTTCGATGATGGCAAAGTCGACTCCGCCGACGTTGAGACGGGTGTAGTAGACCGTGATTCCCTGCTGGATCGGTGTGGGATCGTAGGGATCGGGCAAATGACTGGTTTGAGCTCGCTGGACCATGTTCACGTAGTCCGCCGGCATGATGTAGCCGCCATCGGCACCACCCGGCAAATGCGAAACCTTCCCCCCCTCGCCCCATAAGTTGCCTTGGCCCACGTCGTGATCGTCGGGAATCGTGATCACGGGCCGGTCCCGCAAGATCTCCTTGAACTGGCGCCCGAACAGCAACCAGGCCGCCGTGTGGTGACGATGGTCGTAACTCTGGTCCCCCGAAAAGAACAGCAGGTCGGGATCCTGAGCCTTCACGTTGGCGACGATGTCGTCGCGAGGTCCCCGGTCGGAGTTGGAATTCCCGGTGAACGCGGCAACGACGATTTCGTCCTTATCAACCGGGTTCTTGCGGATGCGACCTTCGAACGTCGAACCGCCGACATGAACGACGCGGTAGTCGTAGTCTTTGGAGTCGTCCCAAGACTCGATGCGAAAGACGGCCAGCCAGCCCTTCTCGTCGACCGGACTGGTCGCCACCTTTTTCCACGGGCCGCCCGAGCGGCGAACTTCCAGCCAGACTTCGCGAGGCTCGTTCTCTTTTAGCGGGTAGAG
The DNA here is from genome assembly GCA_026989685.1 of Pirellulaceae bacterium. Classification (GTDB taxonomy): domain Bacteria; phylum Planctomycetota; class Planctomycetia; order Pirellulales; family Pirellulaceae; genus S141-3. The sequence goes on from JALSIV010000035.1 coordinate 19,979, forward strand.
CTGAGCACTCATCTTCAGCACCCCGTCTTGCACGGTGTACAGGGCGAATCCGATGACCTGGTCGCGAGGCACGTCGGGGATGGTGGGCCGCCCCCCCTTGCGTTCGATGCGGATCGGTTCGGGGCCCTGCTGGTCGCCTTGAGGGGGCTTGTTGGGAGATTGGGCGGCGAGTCGGCCCGAGCCCCCGACCGTCGTGGCCAGAAGTATGATCAGAACGGAAAGGAGAAAACCGGAGCGAGATGGGACAGAGGCCGTGAGCATCGACGGGACCATTCGTAAGCCGGGGGGGAGCAGGAGTCGTTACCAACAAAATGCCGCGGGCATCGTAGGCGGGAGGCTGGAGGCTGTAAGGATGATAGTGACAACGGAAACTCGCGGCAACATGCCCTCTCTCAAGCCAACAGGGACAGGCACCGCCACTCCCCTCCTTTGGATACCAGGGACAGGCATGGCTTCTCCCGCCCATGCCATCCCCACTGCAAGGTTATTCAATCCTGGAGAAATCGGGGACAGGCACCGTTTGTGCGGCCCAAGACAGCCGTCCATTGTGGGGGGGCACGGCAAAATCGGGGACAGGCATCGTCCGGGCGTCACTCTCGCGAGGCGAGCGTAGTGGGGTGCATGTCCGCCGGAGCCAGCGGCTCATGTGGCGAATATTGACAAAATTCGGGCCACCGACTAAGTTTTACCGAAGACGATCAAGATTCGAGAGGTCACCATGGCCAAATCTCTCAATTTATCGCTTACCGACGAGTTACGGGCCTTCATCGACCGGAACTGCGGGGACGGGACCCTCTACGCAACACCCAGCGAGTTTGTGCGGGATGTCCTCCGGCGGCACAAGTTGCAGCAAGAGGCCGGCGAGGTGCGTGACGCAATCATCGAAGGCTACCAGGATGCCGTAGCGGGCCGAATCATGGCTTTCGACGGCAATCTCCGGGGGATGCTCAAGAAAGCTCGAAAGTGAGCGTCGAGAAGACCAGAGCAAACCTGTTTCTTACCGAACGGGCGCTACGCGACATCGCAGAGATCGAACGCTTTTCGATTTCCAAATGGGAAAAGAACGCGGCCGCCAGGTACATCAGCGACATCGAAGCGGGATTGTCCAGGCTACAAGAGAACTCCTCGCTATTGCGGGCCGAGGAAGATCTGCACCCGGAACTGCGATTTTATCGGGTGAACAAGCACCTTCTCGTTTGCGACGTTCGGCAAGACACCATCTTTCTGCTCACAGTGGTCCATGCCAGTCGTGACATTCCAAGCCGATTGGCAGAGATGCAGCCCAGCCTGACGTTGGAGGTCGAACTCCTGCATGAGCAACTCGGGAAACGCAACAGGCGGTAGCTAAGAGGCTGTCACAAAACTCCAAGCTGCAAGCAACATGCCTGAGGCCGGAAAGCGGCACGTCGGGTTTTGGTACAGGCTCTAATACTTCCGGGGACGATCTTTCTGAGTAACAGTTTAGCCGAATGAAGTAGCCCCGCCGATTGCCGAGTCGTAAGTGCAACTGCCAACTACGCGTGGGACATTCCCTATCCATCACGCTTACCGCAGACGCACGATTTCCATAACCACATCCGGCAGTTGCTCTTACGACGTGCCAACTCCAGACGGCTAAACAGTTACCTTTCTGAAAGTCCCAAACGAATTCGGCTCGTTCGATGACTACATTTGGCGGTTCGTCGACGGGGAGACCATTCAAAGCCGCTGGACAACTGCGGACGAGGTTCCGGTCACGACCCCCGAGTCGGACGCCTTGAGCCGGGACTTGAAACAGCGGGGCTTCAAATTCGTCGGCAGCACGATCATGTATGCGCACATGCAAGCGGTGGGGATGGTCAATGACCACCTGGTGAACTGTGCTTTCGGTACGGTGAGTGTGCAAGGCGGGAGTCGTCGGGTGATCCCCCCCTCCCGTTGCAGTGCCTGCTTGACGGCTTGGCAAAAATCGGCAAAGCTATCCCACCTTTCCTATTTTTCCAGACCTGCGAGCTGGCGAGATGGGGACGGGGAAGAGGATGTATCTTGGGTGAGATCGGGCCGAGCCCGGTCTCGAGTGGAACTCGAACGCGAAGGAGTTGTCAACGATGGAGCTGGTACGCATGGCGGGGCGCGGATGGTTGTGTGGAGCGGTGCTGGGAGCCGCATTGATTCTGGGCACGTCGCGCGACGCAGAGGCCTTCGGCCGCTTGCGAGGTGGCTGAACAACGGCGGCATGCGACGACGTGGTCACGTCGTCATTTTCGGCCGGTCGTTCGTCGGTCGCATCGAACGCTTCCACCGCCAACGGTGGTTCGGCTCAAGGAAGTTCGCGAGCCCAGTCGGGAGTGACCGGGCAGCAAAGCGTTTCCTCGGCTCGCTGGACTCGAGCTCCTCGGCGCGGGTTCTTCCGCCGCCGGCGTTAATGGCATCACCGCGAGCCGGTGGTGCTCGACCTTGCATGGCAGTCGGCGTGCCCGGGCAGCGGTCTAACCGTTGCTCGGCATGGCCCGACTGAGCCCGCCGGCGGCCGGCAAGTAGGCGGCCAGCGTGTAATCCATCACCATCCGGTGGGCGCTGAATCGCCAAGCCAACGACGCAATGGAGTTCATCATTCGCACGATCCACTCGTGCGGGAGTCCATCGACATCGCGAGCATAGAACAGAGGCACCACTTCGTTTTCCAGAGCCTGGTAGAGACTCTCGGCGTCGCGCTGGTCGGTGATTTCATCGGAGACGTGGCTGGTGCCGTCGCCGATGGCGAACCCGTTGGTGCCGTCGTAGGCTTCGGCCCACCATCCGTCCAGCACGCTGAAATTGAGTCCGCCATTGAGCACGACCTTCTGGCCGCTGGTACCCGATGCTTCCAGCGGCCGCCGCGGATTGTTGAGCCACACATCGACGCCCTGGATCAAGTGCCGGCAGACATTGATGTCGTAATCCTCGATGAACACCACGCGCTCGGCGAACCTCGGATCGTGCCTCAAGTTGATAATTCGCTGAATGAGCTGCTTGCCCGGTTCGTCTTTGGGGTGTGCCTTACCGGAGAAGATCAGTTGCACCGGTCGTTCGGGATCGTTGAGCACGGCCGCCAGTCGATCGGGATCCCGGAAAATCAAATCGGCTCGCTTGTAGGTCGCAAACCGCCGGCCGAATCCGATCGTCAACACTCGCGGATCGAGCAAATTGCGAATCGCCTCGACCGACTCTTCGCTGGCTCCGCGGCGCCGTGCCTGCCGGGTCAGTCGACGGCGCACGAAAGCCAGCAACACGTTCTTGAGCGCATTGTGGGTCTCCCACAACTCGCCCGGATCGACATCGTAGATCTGCTGCCATGTATCGGCCTCGCCCATCCGGTGGATCCATCCGGCATCGAAATGGCGGTCGTACAACTGTCGCATCTGCCAAGCCAGCCAACTCGGAATATGCACGCCGTTCGTAATATGCCCGATGGGGATTTCTTCTTCGACCCGCCACGGCCACAAATGAGCCCACATGCGGCGCGAAATATGGCCGTGCAACGAACTGACGGCGTTGGCGTGCCGTGACAGCTTGAGTGCCAGCACGGTCATGCAGAACGGTTCATCATCGTCTTGCGGTTCGACTCGGCCCAGCCCCAGCAGTTGTTCGGGGGAGATTCCCAACTGATCCCGCAGCGGCCCCAAGTGTTCTTCGACGAGATCCGCGCTGAAGCGATCGTGACCGGCCGGAACCGGCGTGTGAGTCGTGAACACGGTCTGCCGGGCGGTTTCTCGTAGAGCATCATCGAACTTCAGACCATCGTCGGCCATCCGGTGGCGAATCACTTCCAAAGGAGCGAACGCGCTGTGGCCTTCATTGAGGTGGAACACGCCAGGATTGATTCCCAGCGCCCGCAACGCTCGAACCCCCCCCACGCCCAGCACCAGCTCTTGCCGAATCCGAGTTCGCTCGTCGCCGCCATACAGCCGGGCCGTCAGTTCGCGATCCTGCGGGTTGTTGCCTTCGACATCGCAATCCAGCAAGTAGAGATTGACCCGGCCGGCCTGCATCCACCAGACCTTGGCCAACACCGTTCCATCGCGGGTGTCGATGGCCACCGTAATCGGCTTGCCTTGGGCATCGCGAGCCGGTTCCATCGGAAGGTCTTCAACATTCGTATGGACGTACTCCTCGACCTGATATCCGTTTTCGTCGGTGCGCTGACGGAAGTAGCCCTGGTCGTAAAACAACCCGACGGCCACCAGCGGGACTCCCAGACCGCTGGCACTCTTGATGTGGTCGCCGGAGAGGACTCCCAGGCCGCCGGAATAGATCGGGATCGACTCGTGAATACCGAACTCGGCGGAGAAATAGGCGACCGGTCGGGCTCCCAGCACTCCCGTGTGCGTCCTTCCCCAGGCCGGTTTGGTTTGCATGTATTCTCGCAGCCGACGGTAGGCCTGCTGGATGCGGCTGTACAACACCAGCTCGCCGGCTCGAGCCGCCAGACGTTCGGGCGTGAACTCGCGCAGCAACACGACCGGATTATGATCGAGTTGACGCCAGCGGATCGGGTCCAGGTCGCGAAACAGGTTGAGCACGTCGGGGTGCCAAGTCCACCACAGGTTGCGGCTCAGTGCCACGCACTTGTCGTAGAGGGCTTGAGCCGAAAACTCGGCAGATTCCGGTTCTGTTTTTTCCTTGACCATCGTCTCGGCAGGTGCCATGGATGTGGTTCCCGTGACTTGTGTGGGCGTGACTTTAGCGGACGATTGGCGGCCGCCGGCGCGATGCCGGTCGTGCGTGCTTCCTCAGTCCCTGATAGATCGGCCAATGATCCGGCGCCCTTGCGAACATCCGTGAATATGCCGATCGGGACGGTCGAACGGCTTCCGTAACCCGGATGGTAGCGTCCGTCGACTCATTCGCCTAGTCGAGTGGGGGGAGAACCCGCCCGTTGCCCCCCGCATTTTGACGGGAAAACGATAGACGGCCGAACGATGGTTTGATACCGGCGCCGTCTGCCGCTAAAGTGAATCGTCATGAGCTCCCTGATCGACTCGCCCGACAGTCCTCGACTTGAAGCGCTGTGCAAAAAGCTGGCCCAAGCGGCGTCTTCCCTGGAGGACGGCTGCGATTGGCCGTCCGAGCAACTGGATTGGTGCGCCCAAGCCGGCGTCTTCCGCTGGTTCCATCGTCCCGCCGATGGTGGTCTGGGCTGGAACGAAGCCGACTTGTGCCGTGGCTATGTGGCTTTGTCGCGAGCCTGCCTGACCACGGCTTTCGTGATCACCCAACGTGTCGGCGCGTGCCGCCGGATCGCCGGGGCGGCCAATGAGAAACTCAAGCAGCGGCTGTTGCCGCCGCTCCTGAAAGGCGAAACGTTCGCCACCGTCGGCATTTCCCATTTGACGACCAGCCGACAGCACTGGAAAAAGCCGGTACTGCTGGCCACGGAAGAAGCCGAGGGGTTTCGCTTGGTCGGGTCGAGTCCGTGGGTGACCGGAGCACCTTACGCGGACTGGCTGGTGATCGGTGCCGTTACCGAAGACAACCGGCAGGTTCTGGTGGCCGTTCCCACCGACCAGGAAGGTGTTGACGCCCCACCGGGCATCCGTTTGGCCGGGTTGACCGCTAGCCAGACCGGCCCGGTCCACTTCGACCATGTGCTGGTGCCTCATGCCGATGTGATCGCCGGCCCCTCCGCAGACGTGATGGGGCGAGGAAAGGGAGCGTCGACCGGTGGTCTGCAGACCTCGGCGCTGGCAATCGGGCTGGCCGACGCGGCGATCGACTATTTGGAAACGGAGGCACAGCGGCGGCCCAATCTGGCGATTCCCGCCAGCCGGCTTCGCGAGCAGTGGGAGCTGGAATACGAGAGGCTGCTGAGGCTGGCGATCGAGGATGAGCCGTCCGCCAAGTCGCGGCTGCGACAGCGAGCCAACAGCCTGGTGCTGCGAGCCACGCAGGTGGCTTTGGGCGCCGCCAAGGGAGCCGGGTACGTGTGGGGACATCCCACCAATCGCTGGTGCCGGGAAGCCTTGTTCTTTCTGGTGTGGAGCTGCCCGCAGGTGGTCGCCGACGCCAACTTGTGCGAACTGGCTCACGGCCCCGACTTCTTCACTTGACCTCGCGGGCGGGGATTCCTATCCTCGGGCGACAACATGAGCGGTGTGCGGCGAGGAGCGTCCGGGGAGCGGATGCGGTCGCCGAGCATGGATGCTGGAGCCGATCGATGAACGCACCTCAGGTCCCTCTTTTCGACATTGCCGCGGAGAACCAGTCGATCCGCCACGAGCTGATTCGAGCCCTCACGCAGGTCGTCGATTCGGGGCGTTTTCTGCACGGTCCCGACGTTACGGCACTCGAGGAAGAGCTGGCGGCGTTTTGCGAAGTCCCGTCGGCCGTCGGCTGCGCTTCGGGCAGCGACGCGCTGTTGCTCTCTCTGCTCGCCTTCGGGATCGGCCCGGGCGACGAAGTGATCGTCCCCAGCTTCACCTTCTTCGCCACCGCCAGTTGCGTGGCTCGAGTGGGGGCCCGTATCGTGTTTGCCGACATCGATCCGGCCACCTACCAGATCGCCCCGCAGTCGGTGGCCGAGTTGATGGGGCCGGATACCCGGGCCATCATCCCCGTGCATCTGTTCGGTGCGCCGGCTCCGCTTGATGAACTGCTGGAATTGACGGAGGGCAAGCCGATCCGAGTCATCGAGGACGCGGCACAAGCCATCGGAGCTCGCAGCCGGGGACGCCGCGTCGGGGGAATCGCCGATGTCGGTTGTTTCAGCTTCTACCCCACCAAGAACATGGGCGGACTGGGGGACGGCGGCATGCTGACCACGCCCGATCCCGACCTGGCCGATCGCCTCCGCCTCTTCGCCGCTCATGGGATGCGTCCCCGCTACTACCACTCGGTGATCGGCGTCAACAGCCGGCTCGATTCCCTGCAGGCGGCCGCATTGCGGATCAAGCTGCGTCAGCTTCCACGCTGGAACGCGGCGCGCCGTGTTCGAGCCGCCCGCTACGGACAATGGATCGAGCAAGCCGGACTGCGGGAACACATCACCACACCGACGGTCGATCCGGCAGACGAATCGGTCTGGAACCAGTACACGGTTCGCGTTCACCGCGGACAACGTGACGCGTTGCGGCAGTACCTGGCCGAGCGGGGTGTGGCGACCGAGGTCTACTATCCGGTTCCGCTCCACCGCCAGGCCTGTTTTCGCGGTGGCAACGTGAGGTGGCACCGTCTCGCGGAGACGGAGCGGGCGGCCGGAGAAGTTCTGAGTCTCCCCGTCTTCCCCACGATGACCGACGCGCAGCAGCAATACGTCGTCGATTCGCTCCGGGAGTTCTTTTCGGGTGTCTCGCGGCGGCGCGAGTCAGCTTGAGGTCGATGCTTCTTTATGGTCCTCGACCGGGAAACGGTCCTGGACGGCTTCGACTTCCATCGGCTCTTCGCGTAGTGCCTCCATCGCCACCACCACCGCCTCGGCGGCATGGATCGTGGTGATACAGGGCACGCCGTGCTGGACGGCGGCGGCCCGGATCCGCCCCTCATCGGTCCGCGCCCCCTTGCCGCTCGGCGTATTCATCACTAGTGACACTTTTTCGTCAATCAGATAATCCAGCAGATTCGGGTGCCCTTCGGCGATTTTCTTCACGACTTCGACTTCGATCCCTTCGTCGCTGAGGCGCTGCGCCGTTCCGCGCGTGGCCAACAGTTCGAATCCGAGGCCGGTCAATTTACGAGCCAGAGGAACGATGCGGTCTTTGTGCCGCTTCGATACGCTGACGAAGATCTTCTTGCCCGGCTCGGGCAACAGCACGCCGGCTGCCAGTTGGCTCTTGGCGAAGGCGATCGAGAACCGATCGCTGATCCCCATCACTTCCCCCGTGCTTCGCATTTCGGGCCCCAGCACGATATCCACTCCGGCGAATTTCCGGAACGGAAAGACGCTCTCCTTGATCGAAACGTGCTTGGGAACGGGCGGATCGGTAATCCCCAGTTCGGCCAATTTCTTGCCGGCCATCACTTGAGCGGCGATCTTGGCCACCGGCACGCCGGTCGCCTTGGCGACGAACGGGACCGTGCGGCTGGCTCGAGGATTCACCTCGAGGACGTACACCTGCAGCCGGCCGTCCTCCCGTTTCACCGCGTATTGCACGTTCATCAGGCCGACGACATGGAGCTTTCGTGCGAGTGCCACCGTCGCTTCCTCGATCGTCTTCACCACATCATCGGGCAAGGTGAAGGGTGGGATCGCGCAAGCCGAATCGCCCGAGTGGACGCCCGCCTCCTCGATGTGTTCCATCACGCCCATCACCACTACGTCGGTCCCATCGGCCACCGCATCGACATCGACCTCGATGGCGTCCTCCAGGAAACGATCGATCAGCACCGGTTGCCCTTGAGCAACCACGAAAGCTTCGGCCACATACCGTTCGAACTGGACCTGGTCGTAGCAGATCTCCATGGCTCGCCCTCCCAGCACGAAACTGGGACGCACCAGGGCGGGAAAGCCGACCTTGGCGGCTTCGGCTCGAGCCTGCGACATGTTGCGAGCGATGGCATTGGCCGGTTGCTTGAGCCCCAACTGCTGGAGCAACCGTTGAAATTTCTCGCGGTCCTCGGCCGCCTCGATCGTGTCGACGCTGGTACCGATGATGGGGACGCCGGCCGTCTGGAGGGCTCGAGCCAGGTTGAGCGGCGTTTGGCCGCCGAACTGCACAATCACGCCGTCGGGCTGAACCACGTCGAAGATGTTGAGTACGTCCTCCGCGGTCAGCGGTTCGAAAAAGAGCAGGTCGCTGGTGTCGTAGTCGGTCGAAACGGTCTCCGGGTTGGAATTGACCATGATCGACTCGATGCCCATTTCCCGCAGCGCGTAGCTGGCATGGCAGCAGCAGTAGTCGAACTCGATCCCCTGCCCGATCCGGTTGGGACCTCCCCCCAAGATCATCACGCGCTTCTGCCCCGGCTTCTTTTCGGGTGCCTCGTTCTCATCCTCGTAACACGAATAGTAGTACGGCGTATAGGCCTCGAATTCGGCCGCGCACGTGTCGACCGACTTGTAGACGGCGACCACTCCCAGCGACTTGCGGTGCTCCCGCACGGTCAACTCATTGGTGTTCCAGATCCAAGCCAATTGCCGATCGGAGAATCCGGCCTGTTTCGCCTCGCGCATCAACTCGCGCGAACAGTTTTCCAAAGACCCGAGGTCTCGCAACCGTTGCTCGAGCTGCACAATCTGCTCGATCTGGTCGAGGAACCACGGATCGATGCTGCTGAGCTGGTGGATGTCGTTGGCCGAGAGTCCGGCTTTGAATGCGTAGCGGATGTACCAGATCCGGTCGCAGTTGGGAGACCCCAGTTTCGCGCGAATCTCTTCGACGGTCGGTTGGTATTCGGTTTCCCACAGGTCCTTGGCATCGCACCCCAGCCCGAAGGCCCCGACTTCCAGGCCGCGCAGAGCCTTTTGCAACGACTCGCGGAACGTGCGCCCGATCGCCATCGTCTCGCCGACACTTTTCATCTGGGTCGTCAGCGAGGCGTCCGCCTCGGGGAATTTCTCGAAGGCGAACCGCGGAATCTTCGTCACCACGTAGTCGATCGCCGGCTCGAAACAGGCTCGCGTCTCCCGCGTGATGTCGTTGGGCAGCTCGTGCAGCCGGTAGCCGACGGCCAGCTTGGCGGCGATCTTGGCGATGGGGAAACCGGTCGCCTTGGAGGCCAGCGCGCTGGAGCGGCTGACTCGAGGATTCATCTCGATCACGATCATCCGTCCGGTGTCGGGCTGAATGGCGAACTGAATGTTCGAGCCGCCCGTCTCGACGCCGATCTCGCGAATCACGGCCAGACTGGCGTCGCGCATCCGCTGGTATTCCTTGTCGGTCAACGTCTGGGCGGGAGCCACCGTGATCGAATCGCCGGTGTGGACCCCCATCGGATCGACGTTCTCGATGGAACAGATGATCACGACATTGTCGTCCAGGTCGCGCATCACCTCCATCTCGTACTCTTTCCACCCCAACACCGACTCCTCGATCAGCACTTCGGTCACGGGGGACTGGTCGAGTCCGCGGCGGACCAGCAAGTCGAACTCCTCGCGGTTGTAGGCCACGGCCGAACCGGACCCGCCGAGCGTAAAACTGGGGCGCACCACGCAGGGGAGTCCGATGCGCGAGAGGGCATCGCGAGCCTCCTCGACCGTGTGCACCGTCTCGCCACGGCAGACTTCCAGGCCGATTTTCTCCATCGCCGCCTTGAACTGGTCCCGTTCCTCTGCCTTGGCAATGACCTCGGCCTTGGCACCGATCATCTCCACACCGAATCGCTCCAGTACGCCTTCGCGACTCAGTTCCATGGCCACGTTCAATCCCGTCTGCCCACCCAGGGTGGGGAGCAGAGCGTCGGGCCGTTCCTTTTCGATCACCTTGGCCACCATCTGCCACGTCAGCGGCTCGATATAGGTGCGAGGCGCCGTGTTGGGATCGGTCATGATGGTGGCCGGATTGGAGTTGACGAGGACGACCTCGTAACCTTCCTCACGCAGGGCCTTGCAGGCCTGCGTTCCCGAATAGTCGAATTCGCAGGCCTGACCGATGACGATCGGCCCCGATCCAATCAACAGAATCTTGCGGATGTCGGTTCGCTTGGGCACGGTATTTCCTTCGTTCCAGGGTTTCGCTCACTGACAATACCACCACCGACGGCAAAGGGGCAAGATGCCGCCGCAGACTCGCAATGCCCGGCCCGACCCAATACAATAACGGTCACCATCGAAGTCCCACCCGTCTTCCCCATTCTCACCTCGGGAGGTCCGCCCATGTCCGGCCATTCGCTCGATCGTCGCCAGGCTCTCGGTTCGATTCTCGTCGGCAGTACGGCCGTCGCCCTCGGTGGCTCGGCCCTTGCCGCCCCGACCAAGCGGATTCTCTTTTTCACCAAATCGTCCGGCTATGAGCACTCGGTGATCAGCCATAAGAAGTCGAAGCTCGGATTCGCCGAACAGCGGCTGATCGAGTTGGGCAAGAAGCACGGTTTCACAGTGGAGGCCACCAAAGACGGGCGAGTCTTCGACGGTGACCTCCACCAATACGACGGTTTCGCGTTCTACACGACCGGCGATCTGACCTCGCCGGGTAACGACCGGCAGCCCCCGATGACCCCCAAGGGCAAGGCCGCGCTGCTGTCGGCTGTCCGCAGCGGCAAGGGGTTCATCGGCTTCCACTGTGCCAGCGACTCGTTCCACGCCAAGGGGAAGCGAGAGGAAAACCAGTCGGGAAGTCAGATCGATCCCTATATTCGCATGCTGGGGGGCGAGTTCATCCGGCATGGGCGGCAACAAAAAGCGACGATGCGGGTCGCCGATCCCAAGTTCCCGGGAATCGAGCCGGCCGGCAGCTCGTTCGTGATGCACGAGGAGTGGTACGCACTGAAAAACTTCGCTCCCGACCTGCACGTCATCCTGGTCAACGAAACGGCCGGAATGGTAGGCGACGTTTATCAGCGACCACCCTTCCCCTCGACTTGGGCCCGAGCGCACGGAAAGGGGCGCGTGTTCTACACCGCCATGGGACACCGCGAAGACGTATGGACGAACGAGATCTTCGAGTCCCTGGTGCTGGGAGCACTCCGCTGGACCACCGGACAAGTCGACGCCGATGTGACCCCCAACATCCGCCGTGTCACCCCCGACGCGTGGGTGCTGAAAAAATAGTGCCAGGGAAGGGCGGAATCTGATCGCCCCCAGCCCAGGCAGCGCGAGGGCGACGCTGGGGCACCACCGCGGCAATACACGTCCCAACCGATGTCCGATCGACGCCGTCACCGCGGACCGCATCCTCAAGACCGGGAACTGTTCGCTCCGCCGGAGTGGCCCAAGTTGCAAGCGGCCGTTTGTGATGTCAGTTGGCTGTGGACGCGCCGGTATTCCCAAGATGCCACGATCAAGCTGGTGGGCGATCGGTACGGCCTGAAAAAGCGGCAGCGGCTGGCCGTATTGCGAGGCGCCTGCTCGGACCAGGCACGCCGGCGGCGATCGGCTCGCCGCGTCTCCTCTCACCAGTTGCATGGCGCTGCTTTGCAACTCGACGGATTCAACGTGCTCACCACCATCGAAGCGGCAATTGCCGGCGGCGTGTTGCTCGAGTGTCGCGACGGTGCAATCCGCGACATGGCCAGCATCCACGGCAGTTATCGGATCGTGGAGGAGACGGAGACGGCAATCGAGCAGATCGCATCGCTGCTGCTGGAGCGCGAAATCGGCGCTGCCTGCTGGTGGCTGGACGCTCCCGTGTCCAATTCCGGTCGTTTGGCACAGTTGCTGCGACGAATGGCCGACCGACACGACTGGCCGTGGACCGTCCATGTCGACAACCACGTCGATCGCCGTCTCATCGAGTCGGAAGAAATCGTCGCCACCAGTGACAGCGTGGTGGTCGACGGCTGCCGCTACTGGTATCCGCTGAGCACTGAGCTGATTGCGCGCTTCCGCCGACACGACGACTCGCTGTGG
>JALSIV010000036.1 GCA_026989685.1 Pirellulaceae bacterium
AGAGCGCAAGCCCGGCGAGGGAACCGGCTCCGAGAAGCCATCGGGCGACTCGGATCAACAACGGTCCGATATGGGCGGGCAATCGGGAGCAAAGTCGGCCGCACAACAGGGGCAGTCCAGTGGCAAGCAGGACGCGGATAGTCGAGAGAACCAGTCCGGCCAATCCGCCGGGCAAAAGAGCTCCCAGCAAGCGGGCAAGCGGGAAAGTCGAGACGAACGCGGGCAGCAAGGTGCCGGTACCGGCGATAAAGAGAGTTCGGATCGCCAGTCGATGGAGAGCAAGCCTGGCGAGGGAACCGGTTCCGAGAAGCAATCGGGCAAGTCCGGCGAGTCGGGTCAACGGTCTCCGACCGGCCAAAATCAGTCGTCGAAGTCGGGTTCGCGGGAAAGGTCGGGCGGCTCCGGAAGAGGAAAGCAGGTCGGTGCCGATTCACCGGGTGAGTCGGGGAGTTCCCGTGCTGGTGAGGCTGGAACCAAGGGTGGTTCCCCATCCGAGTCCGGCTCATCGGCTTCGTCGGCGTCCTCAGAGGCTCAGCCGAGTGGCGGTCAGTCTCAACAATCATCCTCAAGCGCCACGGCCGGTGGGCGGTCGCAGTCGGACAGCTCGGGCGGCCAACCTGGGAATTCGCAAGGGTCTCGGCGTTTGGGTGCCAAGGGGCCGTTGGGCCCGTCCGGCGGGCAGGGGCCGATGCCCGGTCAAGGCGCATCACTCAACGGTGCTCCGGCGGACGAGGCCAATTTGGAATACACACGCAAGGCGACGAACATGGTGCTTGAGTATCTGAAGAAGCAGCAGTCCAATCCGGACCCCGAATTGCTCAAGCGTTTGAAATGGACTCCCGAGCAATTGAGGCAATTTGTCGATCGGTGGGAGGCTTTGAGGAAACTCGAAGAGCGGGGCGACAGCAAAGCGAAGAAGAAGCTGGAGCGCATTTACCGCAGTCTCGGTCTGAGACCCGGGGGACACAAGCGGCGGGCGGTGCGGCAAGTGCAGGACCGGCAGCGCGGCCTGAGCGACGCGGCTCGCAGCAAGCCGCCGGCCAGTTATGCCGACAAGTTTCGAGCCTACAAGCGAAGCGTGGCGCAGTAGGATCGTACTTCCCGGCATGCGGGTCGTGCGCGCATGTTGTCGGCGCTGGCCTTTCCAGCCGCCGTCGCGCCCCCTCACACTTCACATTTCACACTTCACACTTGCGGGCGCAGCCCGCGTTAGGCACTCAGATCTGGTAGTTGCCAGGTGCATTGTCCACGGCGTCTGCTTCGGCTCGAATGCGCAGCGTCGGCTTTTCGATCGTGACCGTGGTTCGCGGAGCCACGCTGGCGGTCAACCAAACGCTCGAACCGATCACCGAATCGTGTCCGATCACGGTGTTGCCGCCCAGGATCGTGGCGTTGGCATACACGACCACTCGGTCTTCGATGGTGGGATGCCGCTTGGTATAGCGAACCAGCTCCCCTTGACTGTTCTTGGGGAAGCTCAGCGCGCCGAGGGTCACGCCCTGGTAGAGTTTCACATGCGAGCCGATCTCACACGTTTCGCCGATAACGACACCGGTTCCGTGATCGATGAAAAAGTAGGGGCCGATCGTGGCACCGGGGTGAATGTCGATCCCCGTTTCCTTATGCACGTATTCGGTCATCATCCGAGGAATGAAGGGGACTCCCAACTTGAGCAATTGGTGGGCCAGCCGATAGACCGTCACGGCTTCCAGGCCGGGATAGCAAAAGACCACCTCCTCCAATGAGCGGCATGCCGGATCCCCATCGTAAGCGGCTTGGACGTCCGTCGCCAAAATCTCCCGCAGTTCGGGTAATGAGTCGAGAAACTCGAGCGTGATTTCCTGGCCGCGAGCCTCGTAGTCGAGCCGGTCCTGACACGGTTCGCAGCCTCGGCCGATGCGGTCATCGTGAATCAAGGCTCGCGCAATCTGAGTCGTCAACCGGTCGTGGAGGCTATCGATCAGGTCCCCCACGTGGTACGTGACATTTCCAAGGTGAAGACCTTCCCGGCGTTCGAATCCGGGGTAGAGAATCTCCCGCAGATCGGAGAGGATGGTGACGATCGCTTCCTTGTTGGGCAAGGGGAAATGCCCGAGGTAGTTCATCGAATCGATCGTGTGATACGTATCGACGATGCGGTCGGTCAAGTCGGGAAGTTGTTCTTTCAGTCGAAAATCGGTCGCCATCGGATGAGGCTCCCTGTCTTAAGGTCAAGGGTGAGCGGGGCCAAAGGAGGAAAGAGGTCGCGCGATAAAGAGAGGCACCGGTGCTCGATCGGCGCGGCAGGGTGTGGTCAGCCCATACAGCGGAAGCCGGGGTGTCGCAAAACCGGTTGGAAGTTCGCGCGTCGCATCGTCACCGCTCCAGAAAGGTGGGCAAGTGTGGTGGGGGACGACTGTTTGGTAGTGTAGGCCGATTGTCGGGAACAGGCAAGGCGTGCGGATTCTCCCGGGCCTTCCCGGAAACGTCCGATTATCTCTTCGACCGTCTCATTCGGCAAAGTTGAGCCAAAAGCAAGGCGCCCCACAAAGACCAGCTTGCTCCGGAAACGACCGCTCCGATCGACACCGCTGAGGGGCCGTATCGAACCGTGACGTTCCGGGTACCCGCGGGAACGACCACGCCCAGGCAGAGCCCGCTGGTACGCACGACCGGCAAAGGAACGGGTTCGCCTCGTACGCGGCTCCGCCCGACGGCGTTCCAACAGGACGAAAACCGGTGGGGCAGTACTACCAGGCTGGCGCGGTCGACGGCGTGGTCGAATACGATTTCGATCCGGTCCGATCGCTCGGTCGACCAGCTCACGCGGCAGTCGGCATGGGGAAGCTGGAGTTGGCTCGATCCGCTCGGCCGTGGCCTTTTCACAGCTTTGAGCCAGCGTCGAGTGAGGCGAGAGAGACGAGCCGCGACTGCTCGCCATTCCCGGGTCGAGCAGTCGACTCGAGTGCCCACCGGCGCCTGAAGTTGATGGCGAATCCAGGCCGCTTGGACATCGGTCCTCCGAGAGACGGGCGCCGGATCGGGGGTGACATTGTTCAGCGGCACCAGATGGCACACGTGCCAAGGACGCGAGTCGATCCGAGTGACGGTGCTTTTCGATGGTGTGTGCCGATGAGGCTTTCCCCGCCGTCCGTTCGTGTCTTGAGAAGCGGACGCCGGTGGAACAGCCGATCGGGGTACGATCGCCGTGTGCACTGCCAGACGGTCAAGTGCCGATCGCCTGTCGATTCGGAGTGCCAGCCAGAGATCGGCGGGCATCACCGCGGATTCGGGGCCCACCACGCCGCCGAAGTGCTCGGTTCCGGCAGGCCAGTATGTCGATCGGGAAGAGACCGGGGGTACCAAGTCGAGAAAGTGCTTTCCGTAGAGTGTGGCTCGATCCCACGCGAGGATGCGTGTGAGTCTCTCGCCTGCCGGGAGTTGGCGGACATCTTGGGGCAGGAAGAGTCGGCTGGGAGCGCGGAAAACTCGACCGCGGTATCGTTGGGCGAGTCGGCCCGTCGCGCCGTGCTCGACCGCCGGACGGATGGGTGCTGTGATGATCAACCACTGGTTGGCCCAGCCCAATTCGAGCAGCGTGAGCAGGAGCAGGGCTGCCGGCCGATGGCGTTTCCAGGTCAGCATCCACGACAGCACAATGGCGACGATGGCTGCGTGGCCCAGGGCCGAAAGCAGATCGTCACGAGCGGCCGAGACGGAGAGCGGAGCGAAGAAGGGGTCGGTGGCTGCCGTCTTCCACCACGGCTCGATGTGTGACCAGAAGATGCCCACCAGCGACGCGATCCCCAGCGACGCGACCAGAATGCCGTGGCAGCGGCTTCGAAGCATGACGGGATGCCGGATGGCTGCGTCGACGCCGGTGGCCGCAAGCAAGGCCACGCCGAGCGCTGTGAAGCTCCACCACTTGGCCGGATAGCGAAACAGGTTGTATCCCGGCACGGTTTGGACCAGCAGCCAATAGAGTCCGCCGACATGAGGCGACCATGACGTTGGAGCCGGCGTTCCGATCGCAGTACGGACTTCATCAACCAGCCAGATGATTCCGTAGTGTCCGAGTGCGGCTGCTGCCGAGATGGCGACGACCCACGTGGCGCGCCGACGGCGCACGGTTCCTCCGAACAGCCGGACGCTGAAACTGGCCGCCAGAATCGGGAGTAGTCCCATATACAACGACAAGGACCAGCACTGCCCTTCGCCGGGTATGGCATCGAACCACCGCGAGTACCGGGGTACGAATCGGCCACCGACGTTGGGCCAGACCAGTTCGACCCAACGCCACGGCGCCACGCTGAACTTGTAGATCTGGCGATCGTGGCTTGCCCAAACCGGGGCGGCGCATCTCACCGAATGAGTGTCTGGACGAACGTCATCTCGTGTGGATGTCAGCCGGCTCCATATCGAACGGGGGCGTTCGTAGAGACTTCGGTAGCTCGAGCGGGAGGCCAGGCTGCCGGGCAGGAGCTGGACGGCCGACAGACCGGTGGCCAACAGCACCAGGACAGACAGCCTCGCGGCGCCGTGTGTCCAATCGGGCATACGGCTCGAGCCGCCTTGGTTGGAAAACCGCGAGGAGGCTTGCCAACTGCGAAGGGCGGTCAGCACTGCGGCGATCAACAGAAAGTGGACGGCCGTTTGGGGATCGCCTCCCAGAACCATCATGGCCAGTGCCGCGCTTCCGGCGACCAGGCCTCGTGTCGCCCGCTGCTCGAGCCAGGTCTGCAGACCGAACCAAGCCAGAGGCAGCCAGGCTGCCGAAATGAGGTACACCGGATTGTGGACTTGGGAGAGCACGTGACCGCCGGCTGCGTAAGCCGCCGCTGCGACCGAGCAAGCCCACCGACTCCGTCCGGTCTGACGGAGCCCAGAGACCAGCGTTACCAGGGCAAGTACGAGATGGGAGACCAGATAAACGTGATAGGGGATCGGCCACTGAGCGGGGAGCAACAGGAGCAGCTTGGGCGGATAGAACAACCCGTAGCTGGGATCGGCCGACATGTCGACGCCGCCGTTTTCCCAGGGGTTCCAAAGAGGGAACCGTCCAGCCAGCCACTCGCGGCGCAGGAAGTGATCCTGCGGTTGGTAATAGGAGGCACCATCTCGAAACGCCAGTTCGGCACGCCCCGTCAGCAAAGGCGCGGTCAGCCCGAGCAACAGCGCGAGCGGCGCGGCGAGGACGGCGCCCCGATGCAGGAGGTGAGGGAGTTTCAGGCGGCCACTCCGGTTAGGTCATGCTTCAAACTGGTTCCCCGTCAGCCGCTCATACGCCTCGACGTACTTGGCTCGCGTACGCTCGACGATTTCTTCGGGAAGCGGCGGCGGCGGACTGTTCTTATCCCATTCTGTTTCGGAAAGCCAATCGCGAACGAATTGTTTGTCGAAGGATGGCTGGCCGTCTCCCGGCTGATATTGGTCGGCGGGCCAGAACCGGGAGCTGTCGGGGGTGAGCACTTCATCAATCAGCAGCAACTCGCCATCGCACCACCCCCATTCGAATTTAGTATCGGCGATGATGATTCCGCGATCCCGGGCGTAGGCTCGAGCTCGGCTGTAGATGTCGAGGCTGCGCGATCGGAGAGTTTCAGCCGTGTCCGCTCCGATTCGCCGGCACATCTCGTCAAAGGAGATGTTGATGTCGTGGCCCGATTCTTCCTTGGTGGCCGGAGTAAAGATGAGTTCGGGCAGTTCGTCGCAGCGCTTGAGACCGGGAGGCAGTTCGATTCCGCAAACGGACCGGGATTCCTGGTATTCTCGCCAGCCGGATCCTTCGAGATAGCCGCGGACGACGCACTCGATCGGCACCACCTGGCACTTTTTCACCAGCATGCTGCGCCCTTCGAATGCCGACCGCACTTGTTCGCTGGGGAAATCGACGGATGACAGATCGAGCGATATCAGGTGATTGGGGACACCGAGCCAATCGAACCAGAAGGCGCTGATCTGGGTGAGGACGCGTCCCTTGTCGGGGATGCCGGTGGGCAGAACCCAATCGAACGCGCTGATTCGATCGGTACTCACCAGTAGCAGGCGGTCACCCAGATCGTAGATATCACGAACCTTGCCGCGACGGACCGGGAAGGCTTCCAGGCAGGTTTCCAGTAGTGGGGTGGTGTTCATGCAGATCGACTCCCAAATGGCGTTAGAACAGCTTGCCGAGAGTATATCAGGGGCCGCGGCAAGGGCAAGCGGGGTTGGTCGTCTCCGTTGCCGACTCCTGGCTAGGCGTCTGGCAATAGGGTAGACTGGAGGGCCGATGATAGGAGCTCTTCGGTA
>JALSIV010000037.1 GCA_026989685.1 Pirellulaceae bacterium
GAAGCCTTCAGCGATGTTGTTCGAAACCGAGAGCGCTGCGCGTTGAATCTGATTGGCCAGATCCCCTTTGCCACGAAATACAGGTTTCGCAGACCAGCGGAACATGTCCGCCGCCAGATCCGCCGCTGCATTCCACACCGGCAAATCCTCGAACCGTTCGTATTTCATCGCATTGTCCCTCTGTTGTAGGAATCTCAGATCTCAGATCTCAAATCTCAAATCTCAGATCTCAAATCTCAAATCTCAGATCTCAAATCTCAAATCTCAAATCTCAAATTTCAGATCTCAAATTTCAGATCTCAAATCTCAGATCTCAAATTCCAAACCACTCCTGCTGGATTCTCATCAGGTGGCTCCCGCCGTGCCACCCGGACTACCTCCGTTCGGGCAAGATCAAACCGTTATACGCAATCGCCTCACTGGCCCCACCTTTCCTCTGACAGACACTCTATTCCTCTGACAGACACTCTATTCCTCTGACAGACACTCTATTCCTCTGACAGACGCTCTGTTCCTCTGACAGACACTCTATAACAGGCTGTCACAAAACTCCAAGCTGCGAGCAACACGCCCGTGGCCGGAAAGCGGCGCGGCGGGTTTGGTTACAGGCTCTAACAGTCGGTAAGCCAGATCATGTCAATTCCGAGGGCTAATACAGCGCGCGAGCTGTTTTTCCCGACGCCAGTGGAACGCGCAGGGTCAATCGAGTCCCTTGGCCCGGTTCCGACTCCACGGAACAGCCGCCTTCGAAAGCTCGAGCCCGGTCGCGGATTCCCGCCAGGCCGTACCGCTTCGGCTGAATGGCGTCGATATCAAAGCCCTTGCCGTCGTCCTTGACTTCCAGCAGCAGGCAGCGAGTTCCCACTTGAAGGAGGCGGATGCGAATGTGTGTGGCCTCGCCATGGGTCACCGCATTGAGCACGGCTTCCTTGATCACGCGAAACAGCGTTCCCTCCAGTAGCGGCTCCAGTCGCTCGAACTGGACTTCCAAATCGATATCCAGCGAGGTCTGTGGAAAGCGGCTGGCGAATTCATGTCGCAGGTATTCGATCGACTCGAGCAGACCCGTCTCGTCGATCACCATGGGGCGCAAATCGCTGATCAACCGCCGACCTTCGCGCAGGACTTCCTTGAGTCGGTCGTCGGCGTGAGCCAGCTCTTCGCGAACATCTTCGGGCAATTGAGGATGGGCTCGGATTGCCGAGATCGACATCTGGCCTGCAATCACATCCTGAATCAACCCGTCGTGGATTTCGTAGGCCACCAGGCGGCGCTCCCGATCTTGGATCTCCAGCAATTGCCGCAGCGCTCGCTCTTCACGAGTCAGTGTGGGATCAATGCTGCGCCAGCGGCTGGTGTCGATCGCAGTTAGAATGATGCAGGACGTTTCATCGAATTCCGCCAGGCTACTAAGTCGTCCCTCCAGTAGTCGACGGTACCCCTCCCCCGAATCGATCAGAATCGGAATGATCTCGGTCACGCCGGTCTGAAAAACTCGCTCGATGGCGGTTCGGATCGCTTCGTGCGAATCGGCGGATGTCACGTCGTAGACTGTCTTGCCCGCGAATTGCAGGCTGAGGTCTCCGGATCGCTGGTGGTGGAGCGAAAGGATCTTGGCGTTGCGATCCAGCAACAGTACGTAGTCGGCGGTCAACTGCGCGATGCGGTGCCACACGACGGGCGAGAGGCTCGGTTCGAACGACGTGGCATCGATGTCGGAATCGGATCCGACCGGCGGAAGCCAAGGGATCACAATCGACATTCCCCGCACTCGCTGCACTCGCCCCATCCGCCCGCGCGCCGGACACGCCCACCCTTGGAAACGGAACTCGTGAGCCTCAAAGCGGATGGGCACCGGCCCACGCTTCGTGGCGCTCGACCAGGAACTTCGCAAGGACTCGTTCCAAACCTGAGCTCCCACCCACTCGGCTAACGGCTGCCCCGACCGAGGAGAGATCCAATTCTCTTCTCCTGCGAAATAGGAGTCGTCCCAGGCAACGAAGCGACCGTGCAGGTCGGTTTCCCAGATGAAGACGGGAAAGCCGTCAGGCAAGTTCGGCATCGGAGACTTGTCCAAGAAGTCGGCCACGCGTTTCCCCTACCCCACCGGCGTCGCTCAACCGAACCAGCCCTTCTTGCCGAAGGCGGCGATTGCCTTCTCCTTGTCCCGTTGGATGTCGAACATTTTGTGCAGGTTCGTGATCTTGAACACTTCGGCCAGATTGTCGGCCAGGCAACACATTTTCAGCGCCACATTGGCCTTCTTGCACTTCCCGTGCAGCATCACCAATCTTCCCAACATGGCGGACGACATGAAGCGAACCCGGCTGAAATCGAGCAACAGCCTGCCATTCGATGTCTGGTTAACGCATTCCAGCAACTCGGCGCCAATCTGCTGAATGACGGAATCATCAAGAATCTTCGAGTCCTGAAAAGCGGCTACCGTCACACCATCGGTTTCTTCTATCGCCAGACGTCCCATTTCGCTCTGTACCTCTTTTGTCCTGACCTGCGTAGTCTCTGCCCAAGTTCGAGCCCCCCCGAACGGGGAGACCTCCAAAGCGGAAACCCGAATCCGGGTAATGCTGTCATGCTGCTCGAACCAGCCATTCTTGCCCCCTACCTTACCACGGGCGAGCGGTTTGATCAATGAGTCCGTTCAGACGGCACGGACCGTTGACGAGCTATCAGAAGCTCGATCCAGCAGCCGATAGTTGACCGCCTCCATCAGGTCGTTTGGTTCGATGTTACTTCGACCTTCCAGATCGGCAATCGTGCGAGCCACCCGGAGAACCTTGTCATGGGCCCTGGCCGAAAGCCCTAGTTGGCTCACGGACTGCTGCAGGATTTCCATGCATGGGGGAGAGAGCCGGCAGTGAGTCCTCAAGGAGCGGGTGGGGAGTCGGCTATTGAGTTGCGGCGGGTTCGTGCCCGAGCGGCAGAGTTGCTGGCGGCGCGCGGCAATGACCTGTTCCCGCATCGTCCGGCTGTTGGTTCCCTCTCGAGCCGTCGCCAACTCGGAAAACGGCACAGCCGGTACCTCGATGTGAATATCGATGCGGTCCAACAGCGGGCCACTGATGCGACTCATGTAGCGTTCGACCTGGAGGTCGGAGCACTGGCAGTCGCGGCGGGGATCATTGCGGTACCCGCACGGGCAGGGGTTGAGTGCCGCAATCAGCATGAAGTCAGCGGGAAAGGTCGACGACTTCATCGCGCGGGAGATGGTCACGACTCCGTCTTCCAGCGGCTGCCGCAGGACTTCGAGCGTGCGACGGTTGTACTCCAACAGTTCATCGAGGAACAGGACGCCGTGGTGCGAGAGGCTGATCTCTCCGGGAACCGGAATGCTGCCGCCGCCCACCAAGCCGGCATCGCTGATCGTATGGTGCGGTGCTCGGTAAGGCCGCCGCACCAGCAGCGGTTGTCCCGGTTGCAGTCGGCCCATCGCCGAGTAGATCCGAGATGTTTCGATGGACTCGTCGGGCGAAAGCGGCGGCAGGATGGTGGGGACGCGTTTGGCCAGCATCGTCTTGCCCGACCCTGGCGGCCCCAACATGAGCAGATTGTGGCCACCGGCCGCGGCAATGGTCATCGCCCGCTTGGCCATCTCCTGGCCGCGGACCTCGGCGAAATCGAGTTCGTACTGGTCGGCCTGTCGGAACAGTTTTTCTCGCAGCGAGGGCATCGGCGGGATTTCGATCTCGCCACTGAAGAACGCCACCGCTTCACTCAACGAACCGATCGGGATCACTTCGATCTCTTCCACTACGGCCGCTTCCGCCGCGTTGGCCGCAGGGACCACCAGGCCGCGCAGGTCGCGGTTTTGGCGAGTCGCCAAGGCCATCGACAGCAGGCCGCGCACGGGGCGTGTCTCCCCGCCCAGTGACAGCTCGCCTACCACTGCATACTCGCCCAGGCGATCGGAAAACATCTGGTTGCTTGCCAGCAGCAGTCCGAGCGAGATGGGCAGGTCGAACGACGCTGCCTGCTTGGGAAGCTCGGCTGGCGCCAAATTGATGACCACCCGCTCAAAATAGGCCTGAAAGCCGGAGTTGGCCAATGCCCGGTCGACTCGGTGGCGGCTCTCGCGAACCGCCGCATCGGGCAAACCTACCAGAATCGTGTGAGGAATGTTGGAGGAAGAGAGATCGATTTCGACATCGACGGGATGAGCGTCGATTCCCAGTAGCGTAAACGTCCTCAGTTTGGCCAGCATGTCAGGTCCCGTCTCATTCGGGGACCCGTCGGGTGCAACTCGATTCTAAAACAACCCGGCAAAACGGACAAGCATTGCCAAAGGAGCGGGCCTAAAGCCGATCCAAGGTGTCGGCCCACCGCATGATCTGGTCTTTCTGTTCGTCGCTCAACTTGGCGGACGTCTGGTTGCGCCGCAGCAGCACGACAGGATACTTGGCCGCGCCGAGCGCGTCGGCCGCTCGCTGGATCAGCGGCATCGTGCGCGTTCCCTCGGTAGCGACCATCAACACCGACAAGCGCTGCGTCGGTTCGTTGGCCGGAATGGTCGTTCGAGGGGGTACCGGAGCATCCACTGCTAGGACGCCGTGAAACAGATCGCGACGAGGGAACGCCGAAAGAAAACCGACGGCGCCCGCAGTCTGAAGTCCCCCGACGACGACGCGCATTTCATCGATCGGATAAGTCGAAATCGCTTCACTCACTGTCTTGTGGATAAAATCGACGTCAGTGGTAGACCAGCGGGTATCCTTGGGACGAGGTGAGACAATGATGTAGTGGTATTGGCGACACCACTTGCCCCATTCCTGCTCGAGCGAGCCGGGATCGAAGTCCTTGGCAGGAGGCAACCAAACGAGCAGGCCGTGAGGCACTCCCGGCTTGACCGATTCCGGGAGCCAAATATGGCAGTCGTTGGGTTCTTCCGGAATCTTCAGCTCCTGCAATCCCACTTCGATCTCGTCGTCGCCGGATGCCGATGGTAGTTCAGCGGGCGGGAGTGACTGAGGGATGGCAGTCGGCTGATCGACCAGCGTCACCTCTTTTTCCACCGTCTGCGCACCGTGCCGCCATACCAGCTTGATCCGGCCACCCGGTTCGAACGGCAGCAAGACGGATTGAGCTTGTTCCACGTTGTCGATCACCTGATCGCCCAGTTTCAGCAGCAAGTCACCAGCTTCCATACCGGCTTCGGCCGCCGGGCTGTCCGGGTAGACCCAACGGATCTTCACACCGCCGGCCGACGCCGTCCGATCAGGCAAGACCCCCAAGAAGGCATGCGCGTACGGGAGAATCTCCTTGGCCAGCGTTACTTTCACCGCGTGGCGTTGTTTCTCCTTTTCGCCGCGTTCGACGACCACCTCGAGTGTTTCGCCGGCGTAGCGAGGCCCCAGTGCATGCTTGAGCTGAGCTTGGCGCTCGATGGGCGCGCCGTCCACCGCCACGATGACGTCTCCCGCCCGGATTCCGGCATCGGCGGCTGGCGACTTCGGCGCCACGGCGGCGATTTCGGCGCGATCGGCGTAGATGTTTTTCCCCTTGAGCGAAATGCCCAGCAAGCCGGCGTGCAAGTCTTCTCCGTGCTTGAGTTTTTCCAATTGAGGCATCACGTCGGAGAGGGGAACGGCAAAACCGATTCCCGAATCGTACCACTCGGCACCTGCCACTTCACTTTGTTGTCGAGGCGACAAGGGCACCAGGATCCCGATCAACCGTCCGGAGAGGTCGATCAGAGGTCCACCGTAGTTGGCCGGCGAGACCTTGACATCGGTCTGAACGGCCCGCCCCCAGATTCGATGTTTGGCACTGATGATTCCCGCCGACACGCTTGGCAACGCGCCCCTGTACGTCCGCCCCAAACCGATCGCCCACTGTCCCACTCGCAGCGACTCGCGGTCCACGATTTCGGGAACGGGCAACGCCTGGTCGGTTTCCACTTTCAGCAACACCAACTTGCGGCTATGGTCGCGGGCGACCAGTTTGGCCGGCCGTCGCTTACCGTCGGACAACGTCACCAGAATCGAGGCAGGCTTTTGCACGAAGTTGAACGCACTGGAGATAATGAACCCATCGGGAGAGATCGTGACGCCGGTGGTCGGTCCTTGAGTCACCAGGCGTTTTCCCACAGCCTCGAGTCCCCCCAACGTTTCGATGCGCACCGTCCACGGAGCCGCTCGAGCCACCGCCGCTCGAATGGCGGCGTCCTCCTGCGCCACGAGTTGCTCGGGGGAAACATCTTGAGCGCCAACGGTAGTGGTGATGGCCCACAGCAACATCACCCGAGAAAGGCGCCCGCTCGTCGGTGCCATCATCGGTCTGCCTCTTGAGGAGTCAGTTTCAGTTCCAATTCCAATAGCTCGTCGCCTCGCTGGACCGTCAGGCGAACCGGGTCGATCCGATCGATGTACTCCAGTTCCTCACGCAGCGATTCAATCGAATCGGCGACGCGGTCCTCGACAAACAAGATCAAGTCGTCGACCTGCAAACCCGCGCGCTGGGCTGCCGATCCCGGTACGATCTGGTCGACAAAGGGAGGCGTCCGCGAAAGCAGGTCGGGCACCAACAGGATGCCGAGGCGCTGCACGGTGTGGGGATGCGTCGGCTTTTCGGCCGATTCGTCTTGGATCCGAGGAGGATTCTTGCCGGCCATGATGTCGAGCGCCGATTGCCGGAGCTGATCGACGGGAATGGCGTAATTGAGCCACACATTGGTCAACGCGTTCCGCAGTTCCTTTCCCAGCAGGCCGACCAGGTTGCCTTGCAAATCCGTGAGGGCGCCCCCGGCAGCTCCCGGATTGTTGGTCATAGCATCGACCACATAGACCGGACCCTTGTAGACGGTCTCGAATGCGCCCCGGCGAGCCGTCAACTCGGTTCTCGCCGAGACCCGCCCATGCAGCACGCTGACCGATTCCGATCCGGTGGCGACACCGAATAGGTTGCTGAAGGCCAGTACGCCGGCTCCCACTTCCGCCGCCGTCTCCTGTTTCAAATCGAAATAGGGCAAGTCGTGCGAATCGATCTTCAAGATGGCGATCTCCAACCGGGGATCGTGATTCACAATGGACGCACGGAATCGCTGGCCGTCGTCCAACACGACGTAGAGGAACTCTTCCGAATCGAGCACGTAACTCCAGACCGTCAACACGTGCCCGTCCGCAGAAATCAACAGTCCCGATTGATAAGCTTCCAGGCCGCGCAGCCCGCCGGAGCCGTAGATCTTGACGACCTTCGGCTGCACTTCGCGCACGATCTTCGACAGGGTAGGAGAACCGGCGCGAGCGTTGCCGATCGCGTCAAAACACACCAGGACGCTCACGATCGTCGCGGCCCAGCCGATCGTCACTCGAACCGTTCCCACCAACTTGCCTCCTCGAAAAGTGCTCATCGAATGTCTCTTGGTCGTGGCCCTCGCATTCGGGGACCGATCAGGGTTGCACGGTCCCAGCCGCCCATTCCACAGGTGAAGACGATCGTCGTGCGGTCTCGAGCTTCTCCAATTTTATCTGTTCCCAGGTTACGACGCCGAACTGGGCGTTCCCGTAACGAACCTCCAACCGGTGGGGCAGGGAAACCCCATCCGTCTCGCGATAGTCATCGAAATAGATCTCGCACGGATCGACATGTTGTTGCGGAAACATCTCCAGCAACACCAGTTGCCCGTTTGCCGGATCGAAATAGAACCGCGTGTCGACGGTGGCGTGCGTCGCCGCGATGACATCGAACAGACCGTCGCGCTCGGGGATCGGACAGGTCCCCACGTAAATCACTTCGCCGAAGGCCTTGGGGCCGACCGTCAGCATCCGCTTCCAACTGGCCAACGCCGTCAACAACCCGCCGCTACCCGCCGGTCCGAGCTGGCTGTCCCAGTCCTTTTCCAGGTCGACCACAAACCGCCCCTGCGGAAACGTCCCCGTCACGCGAGTCGTCCCCAACTCGACAAGCACGTCCCCCGCCCCCTCCTGTTTCCCCTTCAAGATCCACTTGCCGTTTTGGGCAACCGGAGCGTCGGACTTGCGAAAAGCACGCCAAACTCGCTGCTGATTCAATCGGTTGAAATAGTAGTTGGCATAGCCTCGTCGCGTCTCCACATACTTGGCGAGGTGGGCCGGAATTTCGGCTTTTTGCGTGCGAGGATGAGCCGGCGGCTTATTCGGCTGTTTCTTGTCCTTGGGATGTTCCGGCGGCTGCCGCGGTGGTCGCTGCGGCCGGCCGGCCAGTTTCTTCAACAACTCGTCTCCCGCGTGAACCCCCGCCAGGCGAACGAAGATTTGGTGAGTTTCGTCGTCGCGGCGATACTTGAGCGAAACCCGCCAGCCCTTGGGAAGCGTCCCCAGGATGTTCTTGAAAATGTTGGCCGAGGTGACCGACCGGCCTGCGAGCGAAAGGATTTCGTCGTCGTAGCGCAGGCCCCGCCGAAAGGCATCGGAAGACTCCAAAATGTCGGTGACTCGAACCGTCCCGTCCGATCCCGTGGCGACGGTGGCTCCCAGCGTCGCGTGATCCACGATCCGCCCGCTGTGGAGATACCCCATGAAATGCTTGATCTGGTTGATCGAAATCGCGTAGCCCACCCCGACGTTGACTCGGCCCCGTTTTTCGAACGACCCCCGTCCGTTGATGCCGATCAATCTTCCCTGCGCGTCGAACAGCGGCCCACCCGAGTTTCCCGGGTTGATAGCCGCATCCGTCTGGATGCAGTCGGCGTACTCCAGCAAGGTCCCGGCCGGATACTGATAGCGGTGGACTCCCGAAACGATGCCGTAGGTGACCGTCGGTTGAAAATCGGTTGCCAGCAGAAACGGATTACCGATGGCAAAACACCAGTCGCCGACCCGCACCGTTTCACTGTCCCCCAGTTCGGCCGTAGGGAAATCGTCCCGCCCCATGAGTTTGATCAACGCCACGTCGCCGACGGGATCGACACCTACCAGCACCGCGTCATAGAGGCGACCATCGGGCATGCTGCACTGCATCGTCAGACCGGCCGGCCGCACCACGTGGTAGTTCGTCAAGGCATAGCCGTCCGGAGTCACGACGACTCCGCTGCCGCCCCCTTGGCCCCCTTTGGCAAAAACACTCACGGCTGCCGGCATCGCCTTGGCCACGGCGGCAATCCGGGCCGCTTCGGCTCGGCGCACCGCTTCGGGAATCTCCTGGCCGTACAACCGACCGCCCCCCGAGGCACTAATCGCCAAGATGATTGCCAACGCCGTCGCACGCATTCGTTCACCTTTCCGTGTGTTCCACGTGGTCGCTACTTGGTGGATTTGATCAGTTTCGGGTCACACAGGATCAAATGATCGCCATCGTCGGCGTTGTCGCCGTAGTCGACCAGGATCGTCAACCGTCGTACACCCTCGAGGGAAACATCGATCACCGCCGGGTCCGAGCTGCCGGTGATTTCACCCGACCAGAGCTGCCGGTCGTCTCCTCGTATGGTCAATTGTACCGTGCCGACGGCTCGGTGGGATACATCGATCCCGGCGACCGCCCGAAATCGCTGGAACGATTCGGGGAGACGGTAGGTCAATTCGGTGCGACTGTGGATCGCCAGCCCCTTGGCGAAGACGCGTCGATGCCCGTCGCTTCCCACCAATTCCAGGGGGACACCGGAGAGTGTCGAGTTCTTCCGGACCGAAAAGAGCGATCGAAACGAGTCTTCCAAACGGCCTCCCGGAAAGAACGAAGTCCACTCCACTTGCCGCGGTTCCAAGTCGCTCAAGTAGACCACATTCGAGCTCAGCAACTCGAGTCGCCGAAGATGCTGCGGAGACCATCGCCACACGACTCCTCCCGCCGTTCGCAGCCGGGCCTCCTGCGAGGTCACCGCGAACTTGGCCAGTCGCCACTCTCCCCCAAATCGATCGGTCAACTTCCCGGCCGCCTTCGGCGGGGACTCGCGAGGCCGCACAAATGCGATCCCCTCCAGCTTGGTTCTCTTCACCGGAATCTTCTGTCCGTCGAATTCGAATTCGACGATGTCGTCGTTGACCGCATGAATGACTCCCTCCAGGAGATCCAACGATTCGGCCGATTTGCGCACGATCACCACATCGCCGGCCCGCGGCCGCCCCAACAACGCCTCCCACTGTTGATTGGTACCGGGTGCCGGAGCATAAAAGCGTACGGCATCCAGCGACCGAGTCGGCCCCGTCAGCGTACTACCGTCGAGCAGTTTGGCGTGGAATTCGCCTTGTTGGATCCGCACCTGTGTTACGGGCGAGCGGCTGCCGTCGGTCCACGTCATCCAGGCGTCGGGATGCGCGGCAATCCCTCGCGCTGTCTCGTCCAGTTCGACCGTGAAGTCGATCCGCGAAATATCCTCCAGCGGAATCGTGCCGCCGTCTCGGTCCGCCCATTGGATCCCCGACTCGTCGAGTCGGACCACGGCGCCGCGCACCGACTCTCCCGTCGCGCGGTACAGCTCGACAGACAAACCGTCCGCCGCAGTGAACATCGCAAGTATCCAAGCGATCAATAACATGGTGAGTCCAGTCTGTAGTCGGGAATTGAAAAATGAAAATTGAAAATTGAAAATTGAAAAATGAAAATTGGGAATTGGGAATTGGTATGTGCGCGACGGGGAGCTGGAAGTCAGAAGAAGTTGTGATGGACTCTTTCCGCCTCCTGCTCGTACTTGTAATCGCCTTTATCTTTTGGTGGCTTCGGTGCTTTACGTGGTCAGACCGAAACGCCTGATCTGCCGCGTTATCTCACTTTTCTCCGAAACGAACTGTCACACCTCACACCTCACACCTCACACCTCACACCTCACACCTCACACCTCCGGGCACAAACGTCGGCAAGCGTCCAGTGCCGTTATCGCCCGACGGCCTGACCCGAGCAAACACAGACGGCAGTACCTAGAAAACGATCGCGTCGGCCAATTCCATTTTTCATTTCTCATTTCTCATTTTTCATTTCGCCTCGCGCCTAGCGACTGCTGTTGGCCAATTTGCGGAAATACCCCTCGATCACCTCTCGATAGTGAGCCGGCAGGTCCTTGGTGATTTGCTGCAACGCGGCTTCACGCTCTTTGGGAGGCAGGTTTCCCCAACCGGTCTTGTTGCCGATGAACTTCTTGTCGACCCGGCCGGGCCCGTGTCCGCCCAGCGGCATGCTATCGGGAGCCGGATTGCCGGAACGATTGCTTCCCGAGGCACTCTGCTGCTGTTGCTGTTGTTGCTCTTCGAGCTTCTTGATCAGCTTATCGAGTTTGGCGATCACTTCGTCTTCTTGTTTTCTCACCTTCTTGCCCGCCTGGTACAGATCGAGTCTCCGCTCGATCTCGTCCATCAGGCGGGCGATCTCATCCAGCGAATCCGTTTTGAGCGGCTTGAGGTCGGCAGCCATCAACTGAGCCAACATGCGGTAGCGCCGAGGCAGTTCGAGTTCCCGCTCGAGCAGCTTTTCCAGCAGAGGCAAACAATGTTCCTTGTCCAGCATGCGATGGTAGCCGGCCGCCTGGTAGAACAGCAGCGACGCCGGATCGACCACCTCTTCGGGCGATAGTCCTTCGAGCTGTTGGAGAGCCTCGTCGTAATAGCGGTTGCGAGCCAGCCAGCGAGCGTACATCAGCCGCAGATTGGAGCGCATCCATGCCGGCAGCTTGTCATCACGCAGGACCGGCTGGGGGTCCAGCAGGTATTTGGCGGGTGGGCGGTCGCAAAGCGCCACCAACCGAGCCGCTCGAGGATCGACGGCGGCCGCCGTGAGGCAAACCTGCCGAGCCAGTTGTTCAGGCGACGAGGCCTGCTCCGCCTCGGGCCATAGCACTTCCACCTTGGCTCGAGTAACCTCGTCGACGGTTGCCTGCTTGAGCCACTGCGTGACGACGGCTCGCACGTCGGCATAACCGGCCGGGGCCCAGGACACTTCATGTGTCAAATCTTCGGCCCGCAGGGACAGACCTCCCAGGCCGGCACCCAAGCAGGCGACCACAACGGTCCACCGTGCCCCGTTCGTGCATCGCCCCCGTCGCGCCGCTAGATGCGTGTTGGTCATTTGTTCTTCCCCAAAACGATGTCACGAGTGATCTTCTGCAGCTTCTCCTGCCGGTCGGCCAAACGGCTCAGTGCCGATTGCAAGTCCGCATCGTCGGCTTGAGCCAGTGGCTGGTCGGGATCGTCCAGTAATTGCGCGTAGCGTTTGGTTCGGCGATTGATGCGTAGCTGCAAAGAACGGATCATGCGGAGTTCCGCCAGCATATCGACCAGCGGCTGGTCCGAGGGATCCTGATTGGTGGGCGGCTGCTGTTGCTGCCGTTGCTCTTCCAAGTCCTGCTGCGCCTGCTTGAGCGCCTCAATCAGTTCTTCCAGAGTTTGAATGACCTCCTCCTCCAGACCCTGCGTCATCCGGTCGACGCGAGTCTTCGCCAGCCGCTCGGCGACCATCTCCATGTCGTCACGCATCTGTTCCACCACTTCGGGAAAAGCAATCGACGATCCCTCTTCCAGCAGCAGATTCAGCGCCCGATCGGCCTCGGAAACAATCTTCCGCTCATCAAACGACAGCTTGTTCGCCTCGATGTCGACCGCCCGATTGCGCTGCTGTTTGGGGATCTTGGCCAACCGCAACGTTCGCTCATATACCCGCAATTGCATCTGCAGCATTCGTTTGAACCGACCCTCCAACATAGCCAACATGCGTTCGATCTCTTCTTCCCGCATCTGCCGGAGAATCTCCTCCAACTCGGCAATCGCCTCCCGCAACTTGGCGGCCGCCTCCTCTTGAGCCTCGATCGACTCCTTCCGTTTGGCCTCCTCCAATCGCCGCTTGGCCTCTTCCATCTTCTCGCGAGCTTCCTGCAGTCGCTTGCGAGCCGGATTGTCGTCTTGCTTCTTCTGCTGCTGCTTTTGCCGGCCCTGCTGGTCTTGCTGTCCTTGTTGGCCTTGTTGGCCTTGCTGCCCTTGCTGGCCCTGTTGCGAATCGGAAGGACTCTGCTGGCCTTCCGATGAGGGAGACTCCTGTTTTCCTTCGTCTGTCGGCTTGTTGTCGTTGTCGCCAGCACCCTTCTTCGTCTTCTCCTTGTCGGCACCGTCGTCTTTTTGGCTTGGCTGTTGATCCGTCTTCTTGTCGCCATCGTCTTTCGACCCACCCTGTTTGTCGTCGGAAGACTTGCCGTCTTGCGAGGACTTCGACTTCCCATCGTTCGATTGTCCATCGCTGGATTGGTTGTCTTGTTGGGTCTTTCCGTCGGCGGCCTGAGCTTCGGCGGCTTTGGCCGCGTCGTCCTTGGCCATTTTTCCCTCAAGTTTGGCAGCGCGGTCGGCGATCTTGCTCTGGTTTTTCGCGAGGTCCTTGAAGTCGGCCCCCCCCTCGTTGCGTCCTCGTTCGGCCCGCTGCAATTTCTCCAGTTTCTTCAGCTCCCGGATGTATTCCTTGAGTTTTTGTTGTTCGCTCTTGAGTCGGTCCGATCGGTTTTCGCTCAAGAGCAACTGCAACAGCGCCTGCAGGTCCTGGCTTACCTTCTCTTGGCCTTCCACTGCGCGGGTCAATTGTTCCTGACTGAGCAGCCTCACGACGGCATTCAGTTGGCTCTGGGTCAACCGATCCTTGGATTGCTGGTAGGCTTGTTTGAGGAGTGCGGCGCGTCGAGGATTGATGGACGACTCGAAATCGGCGCGTTTGAACAGCAGCTCTTCCAGACGCCGGTATTTGTCGGCCAACTGTCCTTGCAATACGGCGAGTTCGTCACTTTCGCGAGGAGCCTGCGCGGCCGGTTTCTTCGAGTCGGCCGAGTCTGGTTCCTGGGCCGTCAGGGGAGCGTGCCCAAGGGCACCGACCAACAGCGTGACGGCGATGCGGGCCCAGGCGATCCGCCGGTGTGCGGGGGGGAACAGTGAGGCGATCATCATGGGGCTCCTGACGTGGGGAGAGTGGCGGCGACTATCGCAGCAAATCGAAAGCCTTCTTCTTCCGCAGGGCTTTGGTGCGCTCAACCAACTCCTTTTGCTCTTCCAGTAAGCGTCGCACCAACTGCACCAGAGCGTTGTAGTCCTCTAATTCCAACATCTTTTGCAGTACCTTGTCCAGTTCAATCAGGATATCGTCGGCCTGTTGCCGAGCTGCGAGGGCGGCATTTTCCGCGCGATCTCCCGATTCCAGTTCCGACTGCAGCGTTTCTACCCGGGTTTTCAGTTGGGGAAACAACGAGGCGGCGATCAGTTGGAGCGGCTCGCTAATCTGGTCCTTCAGCCGCTCCCGACGATCGGCCGCATCGATGCGGTTGTTTTCGATCTCGAGGCGAATATCGTCGAACGAAGCGGCGACGCCGACGATTTCCTGGGCCGACTTGTCGACCTGGGAAAGGGCACGTTGAGCCCGCAACACGTTCAGCGACTGCAGGCGGACCCTTCGCTGCTCGAGCGGGATCTCGTCCGAGTCCTCGCCGGGTTCTCGAGGCAGATCGTCGGCCGCATCGGGACGGTCGGTCACGATCCGCGCCAGCGAGTCTCGCATCAGCGTCATTTCGTCGATGATCTGTTCAAATCTCCTGCGTAGCCCCAGTTCCCGACGGTCGAGCATGGCCAACAGCTCGTCGGCCGTGACCACGTCCAGTTGAAAACGGTCGCCGTTTCCGACGTTGGGCGGTGCCCCCTTCAGATTATAGCGGTCGGCGGCCCGAACCGTGACCATCAGTTTGTCTTTGGGCTTCAATGTCAATGGCGTAGCTGCCTTTTGCAGATCGCGAAAGTCGACCTCGGCGTCCACTTTCTCGCCGTCTTGCAACGCGAAGGGGACCTCGAACGTCTTCTCCTTGTTGCGAACGATCTCCAGCCATTGCCGGTCGACGCGGTAGTCGTCCCGGATCGTGCCGGAGAAGGGGAGTCGGGCGTCGGGCGTGATGGCCGCCCCGATTCCCCGCAGCGTCACCTGGACCTGCGGAGCCTCATCGGCCACGCCCGTGATCACGATATGATGCGGCTGGTCGGAGGAAACACCGTCGCGATCCCGGAGTACGACATCGAGAACCAGTTGTTCGTCGAGCGTTTGGGGAGGCAACGTCACTTCGAGTGCTTGCCGGCTGGAGCCCTTGACATCGATGGTGTGCCGGCTCCAGTTCTGCTGCTGCTCATCGTTGGGAACCAGCAACTCGACCCGCGACAACGGCTTGTTGGCTCGCATATGAATCGTGATCCGCGTACCCATGGGAAGCTGCAGGCCGCTCGTGAGTTTCATCGTGCGAGGCATCCAGGTGGACGTCGCCTCGTCGAACAGGTAATCGGGAAAAACGCAGTGCAGTTCGGTGGCCACGATGGCCGGGCTATCGACGACGTCGATATGGAAACCGCGGACTCGATGGTCTCCGCCGCGCACATCGAACTGGAGATTGGTAAGCAGACCTCGAAACGGCTTGCCGTCGAACTCGAACCGCTGCACACCATCGCGCACCTGACCGATCCGTTTCATCACCACCTGACCGCGATCGCCTTCGTCGGTACGGTAATGGACGATGCACCGCTGGGGGATCTTCTTGGCGGCGTCGGCGGCCACCAGCAGTTTGACGGCGGCTCCCTTGGCGACCTTGACACGCCCATCCCGGAACGCAATCACGCCTCGGGGAACGAGGATCGGTGAGAGTTCGTCTCGAACGACTTCTATGCCCAGTACTTCGATGTGCGTTTGCCGGGGCCACGGCCGGTTGTCCAATAGGTACATCCGCCGCACCCACAATTCAAAGGCGTCGGCTTTGGCCTGCCAGAAGGCTGCCAGGGAAAGGGCCAGCAAAGAAGCGGTGGTGAGTTTGACCAGCAGCGGCCGCAGCCGAAACACCTGTCGCAGTCGAATGCGAGGCAGCTTGTGCAGGGCTTCGCGACTGGTCTGCTCGAGCATCGTTTCGTTGAACGGTTCCGCGTGGTCGGGATGCGCCGCCAACTCGACGACGGTGACCAGAGCGTCGCCGAACTCCGGAAAGCGTCGTTCCAGCAACACCGCCAGTTGTTCGTTCCGCAACCTCACCGTGGCTCGAGCCAGAAGCCAGCGATAAAGCACCCACGCGAACACGGCTCCGATGGCGACCAGCAACGCGGCTCGGACTCCCCGCGGCATTTCGCCGGCGCCCGCCAGCACCGGCAGGTAGTCCAGAGCCAGTGCGGCCCAGAACGTGACTCCTAACCAGATCGCTGCGACGGCGATCCCCTCCAGCAATACGTAGCCGCGGATCGCCCACCGCAGCAACAGCAGTCGGCGGCGCACGGAGAACGGCAAAGTTCGACGCTGCGGCGCCATCATCGTTTCCAACCTCTTTCACATTGCATGCCGCTACTCTCCTCGGGCTACGCCAGCTTGCTCAGTCGCCGGATCGTCCACTCGGCGAACAGCACGCCACTGATGAGCACCATCAACCACAACATCAGTCGTTCGTCGAAACGAGAATCGGGAGCGCCGGAGACATAAGTGATTTGATCGGCGACGGGAATCAGAGCCGCCAAGGGCGTCTCTCCGTTCGAGCCGCTGGCGGCATCGGTTCCGATATAGTAGGTGCCGCCGGTCTTGCCGGCGATTTCTTCCAACAGAGCGTCTTGCCGCTGCGGCGCCGCGATTTCCCGATCGGTCGTACGCACCTGGACGACTTTCGACAGCAAGTCGTCTTCGGTTCCCTCCGGAGGCATCAATTCCACGTGATAGTCGCCTTCTTGGAGCAGAGTGAGCGTGACAGCGAACGTGCCGTCTCGTGTCGCGTTCTTGACTTGAGGCATCTCCAGAGGTTCCCGTTTGCCGTCGGGATGAACCAGCACGCTTTCCACGGATTCCCGTACCAGTGGTTGGTGTTGGGCATCGGTCAAGATGGCGCGCACCTCCACCTGATCTCCGATCTGAACCCGGTCTTTGTCGACCAGCAGCACGCCGCGGGACGAGTCGCGCAGCATACGTCCTTGGGCGACCCAGCGGATCAGTTTGGTGTAATACCGCTCGTAATACTCCTCTTCCAGAGCTCGCAGCCTCCACATTTCCCCACTCGCCTGGAAGAAGGTCCGCCCGGCGCCGTAAAGGTGGGACGCCAGGTAAATCGGCAATTCATCATCGATTGCCGTTTCCGGATCCGAAAAGCGGGCGTAGACGCGGGCTCCGGGCTTGGGATCGCGCACCGCGTAGTAGCCGAAGATTCCCTCGAACTGGGACCACGCTTCTTCGCTGGCCGCGGCGTCATCTTCCAGGCGCAGGAATTCGGCCTGGGAACCGTCTCGCGTGAATTCCAGCGGCCACGGGTTCTCGCCGCCGAAGCGGCCCAGGCTGAGTGTGGGGGCTCCCTGGCTGTAGAATTCGACCGGGTAAAGCGCTTTGAGCAAGTCGGCTCGCCGATCGCGTCCGCGCCGCAGTGCAGACCAGAGCGGCGTATAAATCGGCCCGGCCACCACGATCAGGCCGCCAGCCTGTTCGGCGACCCATCGTTCCAACAGCCCGAGCTGGTTTTCGTCGAACGCCAGCCAATCCGGGTCGAAAGCGACGATGGCGTCATACTCGAAGAACTCGTCCGCCGTCGAAGGCAGGTCGTCCAACACCCGTTCGGCTTCCTGCGACGCGCCCTCGGGAGCCGACTGCAACAGGACATCGAGTTCCACTTCGTCATCCCGGTAGAGCTGGTTGCGGAGGAAACGGTATTCGCGAGTCGGTCCGCCGGCCAGCAGCAGCACCCGGCTGCGGCGCTCCAGCACGTGCACCGTCGTTCCCTGCTGATCGTCCTCGCGGTTCAGGTCCTCCACCGGCGCGTCGACTCTCAACCGGTAAATGCGGGTCCCCGTCTCCTCCCGTACCAGTTTGAACTCGAGGCTGACGACTTTGCCGTCCTCCTCCAGGGTTACCCGCTGCTCTTCCTCCAGAATCTCGGTCTGCCCTTCCATGTCTCCCTCTTCGCCGGAAACCAGCGAGACTCTCACGGAGCGGCCTTCCATGCCAAAGGCCTGAATGTATCCCGTCAACGAGAAAGGATCTCCGGGGAAAACGCGCTGCGGTGCCTCGAGGTCGACAACCCGCACGTTGATCGGTCGTCGGTCGGTCCCCATGCCGATCGGATAGATGGGAATATGGGCATCTCTTGCCAAAGCCACGGCGGTGGCCACTCCCAGCCCTTCGTTTTGCGCCCCATCGCTCAGCAGCACCATGCCCGCCAACGGCTCGCCGCGATGCCGTCGCAACACGCTCCGGACGGCGTCGCCGATGCGTGTGCTCCGACCTCGAGGAATCAGCGCCTTGTCCCACTCGACCTCTACGGTCGGTTCCGCCTCCGACGGTTCCCGTCTCTTGCTGCTCGGGGGGTCGCTCGTCAGTTCGCGCAGGCCCACGACTTGAGCCAGCGACAGATCCGGGTCGAGCATGGTGGAAACGGCGAACACTACGACGCCGGCGAACAGCAACACGGTGGCCACCAGCCGAGCCCAGTTGGCCGGCGGTTCTCCGGCCCTTTCGGCAGGAGTGCGACGGCGGCGGGAAAGGACCAGTGCGATCAGCGCTGCGACGCCGAGCCCGCCCGCGATTCCCGCCAGCAGTCGGGCCTGTCGTCCCGCTGCCAGCGATCGCTGTTGACGACTGCTCCCGCCGGAGCCGCGCTGGGCCTTACGAGGCAACGAGCCGACCAGTGTCGCCTGTTCGGTTTCGTCAAAACGATACACCAGGACTTCGTGCTTCGCTTGCAGACGCGAGAGAAAGTCCTGGCGATCGAACAACCGCACGATGTTCTCGATCCGCGACGAGCCCGTCGTTTCGCCGGGAACACGGTCGGCCACCGCCATGCTCTGGCTGGTATCGACCAGCACCGCCACTCGCGACGGCTTTTCGATCCGCTGTCGAGTCCGCTTTTCCAAGTCGAGAAAAAAGAACAACACACCGCCGAAAGCCGCCAATCGCAGCCCGGCCAGCAGCAAACTGGTGGGCCGAGGCAACTCGTCCGTATCCCGGCGGTACATCCAGACCACGTAGGCTGCAATCGCGACCAGTACCGCCGCAAGGGCAACCCAGTGCCACCATTCTGTCATCGCGCGAGCCCGCGCGAACTGATAATAGACTTCGGTCGGAGGAGTCTGAGCCAACATGCCGGAGAAGATCATGACGAGCCTCCTTTCGGCGGGTGGTAGCTGGCCGAGTACGCCAACCATTGCTCGCCCAACAAGAGACTCACCAACAGCAACATCAGGAACAGACTGCGATTGAACCCGGCCGTGGCCACGGCCGCGCCCGCAAACGCATCGGCTCGAGCGAACTTGGTCTCCAGCGGCTGAAGCGCGATATCCATCTGCCGTCGTGTGATGACCGCCAGTTGCGATTCGGCCGGGTCGACATTGACGGCAAACCGCCGGGCGACGATTTCGCCTCGTTTGCGCTTCAGCCATACCTCGTAAACGCCGGGGCGGAGAACTTCGGTCGGCTCGAGCTGCCCCACTAGGCGTCCCGGACTGCCGGGCGTGCCGGCATTGCGAGTCAGCGGGAGGTAACTTTCATCGTCCTCCAGCGGCAAGAACCAGCGGAACTGCCGGTCGAACTCGCTGGCGTCGACGTCGACTCGCAGCGGTTCGCCCACGACATGGCGATCGGTCGGCCGCTGGCCGGCTCCCAGATACGCTTCCATCCTCAGAGCCACCACGACGGTGGCATTGAGTGCCAAATCGTTCCAGTAGGGAGCGAAGGTCGTGAGAAACGCCATCACCCGACCGTTGCCGAAGGCCTGCTCCACGACGAGGGGCTGTCCGTTGCGCAACTTGGCGATCACCCGCACTTTGTCACGGTTGGGTGCCGTGGGCCAGGTGGCCGAGGCTCTCAAGTACCGTTGGACGTGCAGCGAGTGAATCAACGGGTTGGCTCCCTGCGTCAATTCGCGGAACACCGGATGGCTCTCTTCGACCATTTGCACATCGGGGGCGGGGGTCAATTCGTCGACCGGCAACTCGTCGTCCCGTTCCAGCAGCAGCGGAAACAGCCCCTCGCCGTTGCGAAAGAGCGCGGCATTGTGCGCGGCGATGGCCCACTGCGGCCCTGCGAAGAAGACGACGCCTCCGCCGCTTCGCACGTAGGCTTCGAGATGCTCCACCGCTACGGAGTCGATGCGAGGCAGATCGCAAAGGAAGATCGTGTAGTATTCCGCGAGTTGCTCGGCGGTGGTGTCGCGCAGAAAGGAGACCGGTTTGACGTCGGATCGGATGCCGGTTCGTGCGTGAACGCCCGGCTGAAACAAGGCGGAGAGGAACTGAGCGTTCTGACCGTCGGGGTCGCCGTCGATCACCAATACCGGCTCCGTTTCGGGAAAGTCGATCACGCACCACCGGCGATTGTCGGCAGGGAGTGCGTCTTCGGGGAGTTCGACCTCCACCACGTGCCGACCGGCGGCCGGGAAGTAGACCTGCACGCGCCGAGTCACCGTTGCTCCGGGATCGATCCGGTCGATCAACAGCAGCGGCAAGTCTTCCACGTGCGGATCGGGTTCAACCCCGGCGGTCGCCTGGGCGTCGTAGAAGATCGAGCGGATCTTCACCGCCACGTTGCTGGCGGCCGTCGTTCCCGTGTTGCGCACTTTGATGTCCAGGAACAAGGGAACTTCGGCCGCTCGCGTTTCGCTCGAGGGAATCACATCGACCAGGGCCAAATTGGGGCGCTGTCGCCCCACGCATTGCACCAGACGCACTTGGACGCCGGCGTCCTCCAGTTTGCGCAACGCCGCCTTGATGCGCGAAGTCTGACGCCACTGCCAACGCCGGTAGTCCGAGACCACGTACACGATGCGGTCTTCGTCCGGCGCCTCTTCCAGCAGTTTGGTGAGCGTCGCCAGAGCCGGTTCGGGACCGACGGCTGCGTGCGAGACTTCGAAACTGTGACGCAGTCGCTCCATCCGCTGAGGAAACTCGCTGTCGACCTGCTCGGCGTGCATGTCGGCCAAACCGCCGCCCGTCGGATTCCCGGCCAGAGCCTGGGAGAAGCGGACGACGGTAAAGCGCTGCGGCACCGGCTGCTCCGATGCGGACGTCGCCAGACGCTGGAGGAACTGGCCGGCGATCTCGAACGCGGAAACCGCCCCGTACCGTTCGCTCATCGACGCGCTGTCGTCGAGCAGCACATAGTGGTGAGTAACCTTGCCGCCGAGGAAGTCGAGCCATTGGCCGCGGGTAATCCACTGAGCCAGCATGGCGACGAGGATGGCGATGGCCGCCATGCGAGCCAAGAGCAGCAGCAGTTGCTTCAACCAGACCCACTTGCGGTGTTTCTTGTAGCTTTGCAGCAGGAATTCCATGGCCGCCCAGCGAACGCGCCGGTGGCGCATCATGTTGATCAAGTGGATCAACACGGGCACGAACGCCAGCAAGAATC
Organism: Pirellulaceae bacterium; assembly: GCA_026989685.1. GTDB lineage: Bacteria > Planctomycetota > Planctomycetia > Pirellulales > Pirellulaceae > S141-3. The sequence goes on from JALSIV010000037.1 coordinate 21,274, forward strand.
CCCAGGCCAATCCCTGATACAAAAACTGCATATTGGAGCGATCCGTATGGTGTGAGCGTCAGTTGCGGTGGTGCATTCCCAGCCGGTTACTCAGGTATGTGGCCAGCGCGGCATCGAGTGGCTGACTGGTACGCAACAGCGCGTAGTCGACCACGTTGCGAGCGCATTGCCGTTTCAGTTCGTCCAGGAACGCCTGGAGCGCCTCGAGGTATCCCTCGCGCAGGGCTCGCGGATTGCAATTCAAATGCTGCGGCAGTTCCAGACCTTCGAATCGCATCGGCCCGGAAAAGGGAAAATCGAGTTCGTCGTCGTCCAGAACGTGGAAGACCATCACGTCGTGGCCGCGCTGGCGGAGGATCTTGAGTCCGCGAATCGTTCCCTCCAGGTCGGAAAGAAAGTCGGAAATCACCACGACCATGCCGCGCCGCGGCAGCGTTTCCGCGGCCTCTTTCAAAACGCCCGACAGATCGGTCTTGTCCGCCGGCGTGGCCACGTTCAGCGACTCGACCACCGTCAACAAGTGGTTGCGTTTGCTGCGATGGGGAACGCGAGCTCGCACCTGTTCGTCGAACGCCCAGCAGGCGACCGCGTCCTGCTGCCGCAACACCAGATAGGCCAGGCTGCCGGCGATGGTGCAACCATATTCGTACTTGTTCAGCGGTCCGTTGCCGTACTCCATGCTCTTGGAAACATCGACCAGGAACGTACAACGCAGATTGGTGTCCTCCTCGAACTGCTTGACGTACAGACGATCCTGCCGCGCCCAGACCTTCCAGTCGACATGGCGCAGGTCGTCCCCCGGGACATATTCGCGGTGCTGCAAGAATTCCACCGATTGGCCGAAGTAGGGGCTGCGATGCATTCCCGATAGAAAACCTTCGACAATGTGCCGCGCCCGCAACTCCATCCGCGAAATCCGTTTGACCGCTTCAGGATGCAAAAATCGTTTGGAATCGGGCATCGCTCGTCAACTCGTCTTCCTTCGTGGGAGTCACCTCCAGCAGCTTTTGCACGACGTGGTCGGCCGTGATCCCTTCACTCTCCGCCGCGAAATTGACCACCAGGCGGTGCCGCAGAACCGGCTTGGCCAAAGCCTGGATGTCGTCGGTGGACACATGCGTCCGCCCCCGCAGAAGCGCTCGCGCCTTGCCACCGAGTATCAGAAACTGGACCGCTCGAGGACCCGCACCCCACCCGACCATCTCCTGGACGAAGTCGGGGACCCCCGGCTCCCCCACGCGAGTCTGACGCACCAGCGACAGGGCGTAGCGAATCACGTGGTCGCTCACCGGAACTTCTCGCACCGTGCGCTGCAACTGCAAGATCTCCTCGCCCCCCAACACGCTCTGCACGTCCTCGAATTGCAAAGCCGTCGTGCGCCGAGCCACCTCGAATTCCTCATTGAAGTTCGGGTACTTGACGAAGACCTTGAACATGAAACGGTCCTGCTGGGCCTCCGGCAACGGATACGTTCCCTCCTGCTCGATCGGGTTCTGCGTCGCCAACACGAAGAACGGATCCGAAAGCGGGTGACGCACCCGGCCCACCGTCACCTGCCGCTCCTGCATCGCCTCCAGAAGCGCCGCTTGAGTCTTCGGCGGCGTCCGGTTGATCTCGTCGGCCAGGATCACATGAGAAAACAACGGGCCCTCCATGAACCGCCGCTCGCGAGCCCCCGTCGTGCGGTTCTCCTCGATGATCTCGGTGCCCGTAATGTCCGCCGGCATCAGGTCGGGCGTGAACTGGATGCGGCTGAATGTGAGATTGAGCGTGCGCGCCAAGGTGCTGATCATCAACGTCTTGGCCAGCCCCGGAACACCCTCGAGCAGACAGTGACCGCGACTAAACAGCGATATCAATAGCTCGTCAATCACCTCCTCCTGTCCCACAATCACCTGGGACATCTGCTCCATGATGCGGTCCCTCGCCTCCCCCAGTTTGCGTACGGCAGCCGATTCGTCCATTCGTTCCTATCCTTCCCTCGATCTGATCGCAATGTTCTGTCTACTGCACGCGACAACCCCGGCTGTGCCCCCCCATGAGATAAAGTCAATCCCGCCACCCTGACTGATTGCCCAGTGGGCGCGCACGCAGGTTAGTTTCACGATGGCCGGAAAATGTTCAATTTGCAAGGGTTGCGCCGACTGGGATGGCCTGGTTTGCAGGCGTTCCCGCGGCGATTTCCGCCCAGCCCCGTTACCGTGCCACGCTAACGTAGCTCATTCCCGGAACTCTAACGAGGGAACCCGGCCTCGGAACACGAGAGAAGTCACTTTTCCGAAAGCACCTCTTTGCGGCCTTCCCATTCCCAGGCCACAACCCGGTTCAATTCGAGCCGCACCACCTGGCCGGCTCGAGGAACGCCAGAACAGCGCGGCGTCGCTTCGACCTCCACCACCAGGATCGGCTCATCGCCGGCATTGCGCTGCACCGAGACCACTCGCGACCTGATCCGCTCGCGAATGCCGCCGAATTCCATTCGACAGTCCACAAAGAATGGCCTCTCTGGATCGTGATCCGCTTCGGCGTCCGACGGCGTCGCCCGATCCTGTTCGGATCGGCCATAGGCGTCCAACAGATCGCTGCGAAAACGGAAGGAGAGTGCGGGCTCGAGTTGGGAATGCGTTCGAACCGGGATCATCGTGATGCCCGGCTTCCAGAAAGCCATCCGGTAGACGTCCCCTCGTTTGGCCGGATCGTCGGTCAGCTCCTCAGGACGCAGCCAAGCGCCGCGATAACAGACGGCGAGTACGCCGTGATCGGCGAGGCGGCTGGCCAGGCGGAACGCGAGCCAGCTCGCATTCGCATCGGATTCGCCACTGCGCTGCTCGGTCACCGAGACGACCAGCACAAAACGACCTTGCCGGATCGCTTCATCGAGTCGGCGATCGCCGGTATCGGCCCGACCGATCGGTCGAGCTGCGGCGAGACTGACGGCGACGCGGTAGGGCGGCGCCGAGAAAACCGCGGCGTTTTCGCCCGGAGGAACCTCGACGCGCTGCAGTGACGCCTCTGTGTCCATGGCATCGCCCAGCACTCCTTGGATCAGGGCTTCATCGACGACGTCCTCGACCGCGATCTCCTGGTCCACCAGCATCCGCACCGTATTCCATGCGGCGGGGAGTCGCCACGGAAGCAACGGCGCGTGTCTCCGAAGATACCAGCGAATGGTGGGATCGTTGGTCGTCGACTCGTCCAGGTCTTCCAGCAGCTTGGTCAACTGATATTCCGACATGGAGGAGAGGAGGCGCGGGAGGTGGTCCGTGTCGCCGTTCGCCAGTGCCAGCTTGGCCTGACCATACCGGGCGGTCTGCGGATCTCGGATCGCCGGCAACAGCGACTCGGCGGCTGAACGGGAGTCGACTCGCAGAGCCGCCTCGACGGCCCGGATCAGCACATCGTCGGAGATTGCCGGGTCCGGATGCTGTAACACGATCTCGACAGCTTCCTTATCGCGATTCTGAGCCACCAACGATCGGAAGCGGATTTCCCGCCAATCGGGTCCGCCTTCCGGAAATGCTTCCGCTCGCGGCAGTCGCTCCAACTCGAGTACCCCGCTCGCCAGCGTGTCCAACGCCTTCCAGTCTCCTCGCTGAAGCAGGCTGGAGACGGCTTGGGCGGCGACACTGCGTCCCCAGGTCGATTCCAGCAGCCCCGACCAGTCTCCGTCTTGATCGTGGAGTTCCCACAGTAACGAGGTGGCGGACCAGCGGTAGGCGGCCTCGTCCGTTTCGTTCAAAGCCGAGACGAGCAGTTTCTTGGCATCTTCGGGCCTGCCTTCGGCTCGAAGAATGAGAGCTCGAAACACGGCGAGGACGAGGGGTTGCTCTTTGACCCAACCCATCATCCGCTTCAGAACTTCCGGATCGTGTTCGTGTCTGGCGGCACTAATCACCCAACTTGTTACGTCGTCGGCTTGGGCCAACTGCTCGAGTACATCCCATCTTCGCAGATCCAGGCAATCCTGGATCAGATGGTAACGTACTTCATCCCGCATGACCGACTCTCGATCCAAAAGATCCAGCACGCGGCGCAGCAACTCGAACGTCTCCGAAGTCGGTTCCGTATCGGCCAATGCACAGCCTCGCGCTGCCAAGGCCTCGGGATGGTCGGGGTTCTTTGCCAAAATGGCGTCTGCGACTTCCAGCAGCGCCTGTGCCGGTTTTTCCGATGGCGAACCGACGTAGTCGTCAAAAACAACGTGCAGCAGCTTGGCGTCGGGGGCGATTTGCTGCAGCAGCGTGTTCCACAGGCCGAGTTCGCGGGCTACCGATACCACCGTGGCCAGGTCGTCGGCAGCGGCTTCGCCATCGGTGTGCCGGGCCGACTTCACTGCGTTGACCAGTGCCTGCGTCCCCTCTTCAGTCTTGCCTTCGCCGACTCGCAGGACGGCTTCGCACAACAACAGCAGCAGCGGATCGATCTCGTTCTGAGCCAGTGCGTCCCGAACCTGCCGCAGTTCCCGCGAAACCACCGACTCGCCGAGCAATTGTCGGGCGAGAACTCGAATCTGCGATCGTCCTCGATCCGTGGTCGCCAGTTGCTCCAACAGGGAGCGGGTCTGGTCACCGGGCAGCCGGGTAACGATCTCAAACAGCGTTCCGGAAAACGGACGGTCGTCATACTTCAACATGGCGATTCGCGTTTGCAGTACGTCGTCCTCCCTCCTCAGTTGTTCCTGGCAGGTGGTGATGGCATCGAGCACTTCCAGGGTGGGACCGACATAGCGCCGGTATGTTTCGAGCTTCTCCAGCGCCGCCGCGTATTCTCCCTCGCGCATCAGCAGGTAGGCGTGCGTCAGCGCCATTCCGGGTGTGTTCGCCTCCCATTTCGAGGCCTCCGTCAGCACTCGCCGCGCTCGCTCGTAAAACCCGAAACTGATCCACTGCCGGGCGATGGCCAGTCGACAGATCCCAAACAAGCCTGTCGGCACTCGCAACCGCTCGCAGTTGACGAGAATGCTTTCGACACGCTGCTTCACGTCCGATGTTTCGTCCTCGCGGAGATCCGCCAGGTCGTTCATATTGCGAACCCAGTCGAAATAGGCACTCTGCTTCCGCGCTTCGGGCTCACCCCAGATCAAAGCCGTATAGAACGCATCGGTGATTCCGTCCTCGAGCGATTCCCAGTCGTACAGTTTCCACTGGGAGCCCGATCGCACGAGCCACCAGCGGTAGGGAGTGATTTCGTCCGGCGACGTCCGCAGATGGAGCCACACCAGCCGATCGTCTGCCCCAAGCTCGTCGATTCGCATAACCTGGAATTCAGAGAATCGCTCTGGCATCGCCACGTACGTTCGCACGCGGCTGCGGGCCGTTCTCCACTCGATCCGTGCTCCGTGCTCCAACAGCCTCTTGTGGTAGAACATCCGCACGCGTGCCAAGTATCGCGAAACGTCCACTTCACCGTAGAACTTGTCACTCTCATTCTGCTGCACGATCTGCGAAATCTCACTGACGAACGCGGCGATCGATCGATAGTCGCCATGTGCGTCCGCACTCATCGGACCGACCTCGAACACCGCCCCATGTTCTTCGGGCGCAACCAGGGGAGGCGGGATCGGGCCGCCGACGAGGCGCTCGATGTCGTCGTCGGAAAGTACGGACAGCTCCGACATGTCGGTCGCGGCTTGCTGTTCCCACTCGCCGCGGACACCGAGCCACACACCCAAGGAAAGGAGCAGACCGAAGGTGATCACGACAAACGAGCCGACTCCCAACACCAACCAAAACCCGAGACTGCCGACGAACCGGCGTCGGTTCGTCGTGGGCCGAGCCACCGGAGACACGATCCGCGCAGTGACGATATCGTCATCGTTCGGGGGCAAGTCGTAGGGCGAAGAGTCGGACATGAGGGCACCTTCCGCACGGGAACCGAAAAAGAGCTTCTCGATTGTCTCGGCTGGCAAAAGACAATGCAAGCGGGCGGGGCGAGTCGCCATGCAACCGCAAGTGACCTACAATGGGCCGCGGAAACCGGAAGCCGCCGGACCGGACGGTGTCGGGAATCGGCCAGGAAAAAAACTCGGCCAGAGAAAGACAAAAAGAAGTCATAAGGGATCCGCCACATGAAACGACTTCCCCCACCGACGTGGGCCTTGTTGCTGGTGATTATCTGCGGGGGACCGGTAGCGATTGCCGACTGGCCTACCTACGGCGGCAATGCGTCTCGCAATCATGCTACCCCCGAACCGCTTCCCAACCAGTTGGCCCTGCAGTGGATCTACCGTCCCAGCCAACCACCCCGCCCGGCGTGGCCCAACTCCAAACGCCTCCGGTTCGACCAGACCTTCCACCCCATCATCGCCGGCAGAAAGGCGATCTTCGGGAGTTCGGCCGACGACACCGTCACGGCCCTCGATCTGGTCACCGGATCGGTCGTCTGGGAATTCACGGCCGACGGTCCCGTTCGCTTCGCGCCGGTCGCCTGGCGAGACCGGGTCTTTGTGGCATCCGACGACGGCTGCCTGTACGCCCTCGATCTCGACAGCGGTGAGCTTGTGTGGAAACACCAAGCTTCCACCAAGCGCCAATTCGTGCTCGGCAACGGTCGGCTGATCTCCCGCTGGCCGGCTCGCGGAGGACCGGTCGTCTATGGGGACACCTTGTACTACGCGGCCGGGATTTGGCCCAGCGACGGCGTCTACGTCTACGCCTTGCAATGCGAGACGGGAAAGGTCGTATGGTCGAACACCGATTCGGGAACACTGTTGATGGATCAGCCTCACGGCGGAGCTCGAGCCGAGAGCGGCATCGCCCCGCAAGGATACCTGCTGGCGGACGAACAGCACCTTTACCTTCCCACCGGACGCGCCGTTCCCGCCGTGCTCGATCGCAAATCGGGAAAACTGCTGTATTACCACTTGCAGAAAAACCGCAGAACGGGCGGAAGTTGGGCCATGCTCTCGGACCGGTTCGTGCTCAACGGCGGTGCCGCGTTTCACCGGACCGACGGGACACTGGCGGGACGGGTCGGACTTCCACCGTTGGCATCTTCCCGAGCCGAGCTGATTCGCACCACGGGGCAGGGACTGCAACTGCAACAGTGGATCGATGCCCAGCGCCGCGACCGCAAAGGGAAGCTCGTTTCGTTCCGCGGGCTGGAGACGACCAAGGTTGTTGAACTGTCCCAGCCAGTTACCGCCTTGCTGATTGCCGACAAAGAAGTGGTTTGCGGTTTCGATGGCCGACTCTCGGCCATCGACATCAAGGCTCAGGCCAACGAGTGGTGGAGTACGAGCATCGAAGGCACCGTGCGGGGACTCGCCTACGCCGACGGCTACCTCATCGCCGCGACCGACGGGGGAATCTTGTACGGTTTCGCCGGCTCGATTCCCAAGCGTACCGCGTCGGCCGAACCGGCGACTGCCGCGGCTCGATCGGACCGCACACCGCCGCGCCGGATGCCTTCGACGGATGGCATCGATCCGCGGATCTCCTCGGGATACGCCCTGGTCGAGCCTTCTCGGAATGCGGAGGCGCTCGGCGATCTGGCCAGCCAATCCAAGCTACACATTCTCGCCCTGGCCCATACCGATTCCGAGCTGCAGCACCTGCGCACATCCCTTCGCCAGGCAGGTCTGTACGGGACTCGGGTTGCCGTTCTGCGGTCCGATGATTCCATTCTCGATGACCTGCCGAGCCACTTTGCCAATTTGATCGTCACACCGGATGCGGCATCGCCGGCGCAAGACCGCCAACGGGCGGCCCTGCTCCGGCTCCTGCATCCTTCTCGAGGCGTCCTGCGGGGGACGCAGCCTCTGTCCACCGTCGACGCGCCTCGCTTCGAAGCGGGATCAGGAAGCTGGACCCACCAATGGGCCGACGCCGGAAACACGGTCTGCTCGGGAGACCGGCTGGTTCGCGGACGCCTGGCCATGAACTGGTTCGGTTCGTTCGATTTCGCTACCCCGAACCGACACGGTCAGGGTCCTGCGCCGCTCTCCCACAACGGCTTCCTCGTCGTGGGTGGGGTCGACGGGATCACCTGTCTCGATGCCTACAACGGCACGCAACTTTGGAGCTACTCGATTCCCGGACTACTGGCCGACTACGACGGGATCCACCACGATGTCGGTGTGGGAGAAACCGGCGGACGATTCTGCATGAGTGACGACGCCGTCTTTGTGGCGACCGAGAACGAATGTCTGAAGCTCGACTTGCGAACGGGCCGATGCGTGGCTCGCTTCCAGACTCCGGTCGACGACGGAGCAACCGACCGGCGTTGGGGTGTCATCATCTACCACGACGGCGTGCTGGTCGGCAGCGTGCTCAACGAAGCGCACCGCGTCAGTCCCCGATACGCGCTCACGCGCCTGCGGACCGAATCGACGTTGCTGTTCGCCGTGGACGCGAGCGACGGCCGGCTGCTGTGGCAATATCGCCCTCGACATTCGGTGCGGAACAACGCCGTGGCTGTAGCGGCCGACCGGGTTTTTCTCATCGATCGCCCCATCGCCAAACAGGATTCCATTGCCAAACCAACGCGGGGTGGTCGGCCCGCCCCCAGGCTGAAGCCGGGCCAACACCCGACGGGGACACTGCTAGCCATCGGCCTGCACAAGGGGAACACGCTCTGGCGAAACGACAACAACATTTGGAGAACCCAGCTCTCGGCGACTCGGGACGGCCGGACGGTGCTGATGGCCTACCAGGCCATGAAACACAAATTCTTCCGAATTCCGTCCGAGGTGGGCGGACGCCTGGCGGCGTTCGATGGCTCGACGGGGGAACGGTTGTGGGACCGCCAGGCGGAGTACCGGACTCGCCCCATCATCCGAGGCGGCGAGATTCTGGCGGAAGGCGGCGCCTGGGACCTGCGCAGTGGCGAGCCGCGGCCCTTCCCGTTCCAGCGTTCCTACGGCTGCGGTCAGATCGCCGCAGGAGCTCATGTGCTGCTCTACCGCTCGGCAACGCTTGGATATTGGGACCTGAGTCTCCCTGTCGATCAACAGCGCACGCGGTCGTTCGGCGGATTTCGCCCCGGCTGCTATATCAACGCGATTCCCGCGGGGGGGCTGGTGCTGATTCCCGAAGGCTCGACTCACTGCCAGTGCAGTTATCAACTCAAGTCGTGGTTCGCACTTCGCCCCGTCGGAGATTGAGTCGGCGTGCCGGACTCTCACCCTCCAGATCGTTCCCTGCCTCGCGAACCAGTGGCCGCCATTCTCGAGCAACTGGCGGCGGATGGATCGTGGGCCGAGTATGGCGGCGTGTGGACGCGGCGACTGCAGGAACGGCTCTGCAAGACCTTCGGCGCCACCACTGCCCGTCTGACTTGCTCGGGGACCCTTGCCGTCGAGTTGGCGCTGCGCGGCGTGGGTGTGCGATCCGGCGATGAGGTCATCCTCGCCGCTTACGATTTCCCCGGCAACTTCCGAAGCATCGAAGCGATCGGCGCCAGGCCGGTGCTGGTCGACGTCGTCGCTGCCGGCTGGACACTCGATCCGGCGCAGCTCGATGCAGCCTACTGTGAGGCGACTCGAGCCGTCATTGTCTCGCATCTCCACGGGCAACTGGCTCGAATCGACGTCATCCGCCAGTGGTGTGACCGGCACAACGTCGCACTCGTGGAAGATGCCTGCCAGGTTCCCGGTGCCCGAGTCGGCGGCCGGCCGGCGGGAGCCTGGGGAGATGCGTCGGCACTCAGCTTCGGTGGTAGCAAGCTGTTGACGGCCGGACGAGGCGGCGCCGTGCTGACCTCCAGCGAAGAGATCGCGCAGCGGATGACCGTATTCGCCGAGCGAGGCAACGATGCGTTTCCTCTAAGTCAACTGCAGGCCGCCGTCTTACTGCCCCAGCTAGACGAACTCGCCTTGCGGACCGAGCAGCGGCGGCGCGGCGCGGAGGCGCTGATGGAGTTTCTCGAGGAAGCCTCGTCCGTCGTGGGCCCCGGGCATTGGAAACAGGAAGACATCCCCGCGTTCTACAAGTTCGGTGTGATGTTGCCGGAGTCTGAGACGCGCGGGCCGGCGGAGATTCGTCAGCGGGTTCTCGAGGCGGCCCGGGACGCGGAGTTGCCGGTGGGGACCGGATTTCGCGGCTTCCACTTGAGGAGTCTGCGTCGCTGCCGCCGCGTGGGCGATCTCGCCAACGCCCGCACGGCCGCCGCGGCAACCGTGCTCATCGACCACCGCGTTTTGCAAGCCGGCGACTCCGAACAAGACAGCGGCATTCTCGCCAGAATCGTCGAGCTGTTCGACAGGTGGCGGTAGCCGGTTTTGAAGCGTCGATTGGGACTCTGGCGAAGGCGTCTGGAGGTAGCGTCTTTACGAGTTCCGCTTTCGAACATTGCAAGCGTCCGATACGCCCGACGGCGGTCACGCGCGGCTCGGCCACGCGGACATCGGGTAAGCGACCATTAACCGTGTCGGGGCGCGGGTTACCTTGGCGAGTGTTTGCTCATTTGTGCGGTTACTGCAAGCGAGCGGTCCGGTCCGCCGCCGCTCGCCGAGCGGCGGCCTCTGTTTTATGCGTCAAGCGGCGCGGCCGAGTGACGGCGTGCCGACAACCGGCCGGCACGGCACGGATCGGCCGGCAGATGACTCGTAGGTCAGGCTTTCCAGCCTGACCAGGTTGGGTCCAGAGCATTCCAGCCTGACCACGCTACGGCATCTATCTGCCTATCGAAAACGCGCGACTTCCCGGCAAGCGTGGCGGTGCCGGCTCGGCATCCGCACGTTGGACGAGCCGGCCGGGGTTGGGGCGTCCGCTCCCCAGCGAGTTCTCGAGCGAGCCGCAGATGATCAATGGGCAGGGCAAACTCATTTCGCAGGCAGTCACAGACACCAACCTGCCGCGTTGTCGTAACACCCTAACACCCAGCAGGTGGCGATCTCAGTGACGCGACACAAAAGGTGTCGGTCTGTGAGTGGTCGCGGCTTATCGAAGCAGGCCCGACGCTGTACAATCGAGTCCCATGAACGAACACGATGCGGGATACCGATGGCTGTTCAGCGACAAGGCGACGATGGCCCAACTGATCCGGGGATTCATTCGCCAGGCGTGGGTGAAGGACCTCGACCTGGAAACGCTGGAGTTGGTGAGCGGCAGCTTCGTGTCGGAGAAGTTCAAGAAGCGGGAAAACGACGTCGTTTGGCGAGTCAAGTTTCGCGGCCGCTGGCTCTACGTGTATCTGCTCATCGAGTTCCAATCGA
>JALSIV010000038.1 GCA_026989685.1 Pirellulaceae bacterium
TCGACGACTTCGTTTGCGATATGAACGCAGAGCGGACATCCATCATGCCTTCCTTACTCTGGCCGCTGCACTGATCTGTATTCGAGTTCTGGAATCGTAGGTTTTGTTACAGCCTCTAAGGAAAAACCCGCTGCTGCATCAGTTCCAACTGGTGCATCCCAGAAGCAGATGGTCGCCCTTGCTCCCTGCCAACTCAAATGTCTGCGGCGCGAGAGCCGCCATCCAAAACGGCGGGTGAGGTTGCTGCAACGGAGCCGGCCGCACCGGGACATCCGTGAAGTCGTAGTACTCCCCGTGGAAGTCGACCAAGCCGTTCGTCCATGCCTGCGTGATGATCCGCATGAACTCGTCGAACCGCCGCCGATCCGCTACATCCATTGACCTGGACGACCGTGCCCAAGTCGGAGATTGAAGCTCATTGGAAATCGAGCGTCTCCATGATGCCTGAAGGCTTGCTCGACACACTGACGCCCGCGACGATTTGGCAATTGTTGGGGTTTCTGGAATCCGGGGGCAACCGGGGAGACGAGTGGCCACGGATGGTTGCCGCAGCCGGTGCATGATGCGGGCTTCTTCAGATGACCCTGGAAGAGGGGCAAGAGGGCGTCTCTCCTGCAATTGCAGCGGTCCGCCGCACTTCCTATACTGGGGAACTTGCCAAATTGTACGAAGCCCTGAGCGGGCCGGAGGCGGCCCGGGGGATGCTCCACCCGTGAGGAGTGGGGGATACCGATTTATTGAGGTGACCGGCGATGACGATCGACAAGAGTCTGAAAATTCGAGCGGGCATGATTCGCAACCGCAACGTGCTGACGCGTGCCGAGCGACTGGAGAAGTTGCAGTCGACGGAAGCATGGAAGGAGGGTGATCCCGTGCTGGGGTTGCCGAAGGTGCGCGTGCAGAAGGTGACGCTGAAGAAAAAGAAGAAGGTCAAGAAGCAAGACGACGAAGAGAGCAAGTAAGCTGCCATGCGCGTCCGCTTGGAATATGGCCGGGGCAGCCTCGAAGTCGAACTCCCCGACGATCGCGTGGTGCGGACCTTGGCCTACAAGGAAGCGGAGCCGTTGGTCGACCCAGCGGCCTCCTTGCAGCAGGCGCTGGCCGCGCCGCGAGGCGCTCCGCCCCTGGCCGAATTGGCTCGAGGCAAGAAATCGGCTTGCATCGTCATCTGCGACATCACTCGGCCGGTGCCCAACGAGCTCATACTGACGCCGCTGTTGAAGACCCTGGAGGAGTCGGGGATCGACCGCGAGCGAATCACGATTTTGATCGCCACCGGCCTGCACCGTCCCAATCTGGGAGACGAGCTCGTGGAAATGGTCGGCGAGCGGATCGTTCGAGACTATCGCATCGAGAACCACCATGGCGAGCGATTGGACGAGCACACGTACCTGGGGGAGAGTCCTCGCGGCGTGCCGATCTGGATCGACAGCCGCTATGTGGACGCCGAACTGAAAATCACCACCGGCCTGATCGAGCCGCATTTGATGGCGGGTTATTCGGGCGGCCGGAAAGTGATCTGCCCCGGCATCGCCGCCTTGGAGACGGTCAAGGTGTGGCATTCTCCTCAGTTCCTCGAGGATCCTCGGGCCGACTGCGGGATTCTGGAAGGAAACCCGGTCCACGAAGAGAACACCTGGATCGCCAAGCACACCGGCTGCCACTTCATTGTCAACGTGGTGATCGACGACCAGCGGCGTCCGTTGGAGTTCTTTGTCGGTGACATGGAAGTCGCCTTTTATGCGGGAGCCGAGTTTGTACGCGGCGTGGTGCGCGACACCGTTCCCAGTCCGGTGGACATCGTGGTTACCAGCTGTGCCGGTTATCCGCTCGATACGACGTTCTACCAGGCCGTCAAGGGGCTGACCGGTGCGCTGCCGATTGTCAAGCAGGGCGGAACGATCATCATGGCCGCCAGTCTCTCCGAAGGGATCGGCAGTCCACCGTTCCAGCGTCTGTTCGAGGAGAACTCGAGCCTGGAGACGTTCATGGAGCGAATCTTGGGCCAGGACTATTTCGTGATGGACCAGTGGCAGTTGGAGGAGCTGGCCAAGGTGCGACGCAAGGCTCGCGTGAAACTGGTCAGCGACGGACTCGATGCCGACACCATCAATCGCCTGTTTGTGGAGAGCGCGCCCACGGTGGAACAGGCGGTGGCCGACTGTCTGTCTGAATATGGACCGGACGCTTCGATCGCCGTGATCCCCAAAGGGCCATACGTGTTGGCTCAAGTCGCCTAACATGGGCTGCGCCCGCAAGGCTGGAGACGGGAGGCCGGAGACTGGAGGGGTTGTGGTGACAACCGAAAGCCAATGGAATATATGCGCACGGCGCGCAGATATTACAAAGCAAAATTCAAACGCGGGCTGCGCCCGCAAGGAGAGGAATCGGTGAGTGACCAGCGACCGGAGACGGTACGGCTTTCCGAATTGACCAAGGGGGGTGGCTGAGCTTGCAAGATCGGTCCGGAGGACCTGGCGCAGGTCTTGTGCCACTTGCCGCCCATCGAGGACTCTCGGGTGCTCGTCGGAACATCGACCGCCGACGACGCGGCCGCTTATCGACTCGATGATGGCCAAGCCATCATCCAGACGGTCGACTTCATCACCCCGATCGTCGACGATCCCTTCGAATTCGGACGCATCGCCGCCGCCAACTCGCTTTCCGATGTCTACGCCATGGGCGGTCGGCCGCTGTTCGCGTTGAACATCGTCTGTTTCCCCAGCAGGCAAGTAGCGCTGGAAGTACTCGGCGAGATTTTGCGAGGCGGAGTCGATGCGGCTCGCGAAGCCGGCATTGAAATCGTCGGCGGGCACTCGGTGGAAGACAGCGAACCCAAGTACGGACTCATCGTGACGGGCATTGCGCCGGCCGATCAGGTGATCACCAACGCCGGTGCTCAAGTCGGCGACGTCCTCTTTCTCACCAAGCCGCTCGGGTCGGGAATCCTCACGACGGCCATGAAGAAGAACCGAGTGAGCGACACAACAGTGTCGGAGGTCATTCGGGTGATGAGGACGCTCAACAAGTCGGCAGCGGAGGCATTGGCGGGAATCGAAGTACACGCCATGACCGACGTGACCGGTTTCGGTCTGCTTGGGCACTTATTGGAGATGATGCATGGCGCGCGGAAGACCGCCCGTTTGCAGGTGGGATCGATTCCCATCCTGCCCGAGGTAGTGGAACTGGCCGCCGAAAAAGTCTACCCGGGCGGTGCGTCGCGAAATCGGAAGCGGACGGAGGATCATGTGCAGTGGTCGGCCGCGATCGAGGAAGCATTGCGCGTGGCCATCAATGACCCCCAGACGTCGGGCGGCCTGTTGATCGCCGTGCCTGCGGCCGACGCCGAGGGACTGCGCGAGCGATTGGAACAGGCGGGAACTCTGGCGGCTGCCCGCATCGGTGAAGTGGTCGAACCGGACGAACGATCCATTTACGTAGAAACTTGAGGCGGGAGAGTCATGCCGGAGCGTCGGATATTACCGGACCGGGGCGATGCGGCGCCCGACATCGATCTGCCGCGAGTGCGCGGCGGCCGATGGAAACTGAGCGACCAGCGAGGGCGTCCCGTGTTGCTGGTGTTTCATCGCCACCTGGCGTGAATCCCCTGCCGGGATCATCTCTTGCAGTTGCAAGAGCACCGACGGGAGCTGGAGGCGACGGGGGCCGAGATCGTGGCGCTCACGTTCGAAGCGCCGGAACATGCCCGGTCCTACCTGGAGGAAACGGGCTGGCCTTGGCCCATGCTGATGGACCGGGACCGGCGGGTCTATCGGGCGTATGGTCTGATTCAGGGAAGCACCTGGAGCGTGCTGGGGCCACACCTGTGGCCCGGCTACGTGAAACTCATGTTCTCCAAGGCGGCTCGAGTCAAGAAGCCGCATGACGACGTGTACCAACTGGGCGGTAACTTTGTGATCGACGGCAACGGCCGCATCGTGCTGGCTCATCGCAGCCGCAATCCCCTGGACCGTCCGCCGGTGGAAGCACTGGTGAAGGCGTTAGCCGACGCGTAAACCGGCGGCAGCGGCGCTACAGTTTTTCCCGGATGAAGCGAGTCATCAATTCTCGCAGGTGTCGCGACTGGCCGGGGCGGACGATGCCATGGCGATTCTTGGGATAAACCATCAGCGAGAACGGTTTGTTGGCCTTTTGCAATTCCAACGCCAGTTGCAGCGTGTTGCCGATGTGGACGTTGTCATCTTGAGTGCCGTGGATCAGCAACAGCTCGCCGTGCAGGTTCTTGGCCGCTTTCACAACACTCGAGGACTGATATCCCTTTTCATTGGTTTGCGGCAAACCCATGTAGCGTTCCGTGTAAATGGCATCGTAGTTTCGCCAGTCGGTCACCGGCGCACCGGAAATGCCCATGCGGAACGACTGGGAGTGAGTCAGTGCATAGGCGGTCATGTAGCCGCCGTAACTCCAACCCCAGATGCCGATGCGGTCGGCGTCCACCCAGGCTTGTTTCTTCAGCCAATCGATGCCCGCTTCGATGTCTTCCAGTTCATGTTTGCCGAGATCTTCATGAATGGGCCAGGCCGCCTTGGCACCTCGCATGCTGGCCGAGCGGTTGTCGCACATCCAGATACAGTATCCCTCTTGTGCCAGCATCTGGTGCCACAGATAGGCCGAACCGCGCCACGCGTCGCGCACGGTCGGGGCCTGCGGGCCGCTGTAGACGTGGATCAGCACCGGGTATTTCTTGGCGGGATCGAAGTCGGGGGGCCGAATGAGCATCGCGTCGAGAGGTTCCCCGTCCTTGGCGCGCACTTGCAGGAACTCCGGCTCGTGCAGCGAGAAATACCGCAATCGGTCATCGATGTAGGGCGAGATTTCCCGTACTCGCGGTCCGCCGGTCTTGTAAAGTGTGACCGACATGGGGCGGTGAACACCGCTGGCGATATCAACGAAGTATTCGAAGTCGGGACTGAACCGCAGCGAGTGGCTCCCGGCATCCGACGTCAGTCGCTCGGGATCGCCGCCGGTCAGCGCGACGCGGTAACCGTGAGCCTGAATGTTGTTTTCTCGAAAACCGGAGAAGTAGACCCACTGCTGCTTGCCGTCGACGCCATAAAGCCGTTGCACGGACCAGTCGCCGGATGTGACCGCCCGCAGCAGTTCGCCCTTACCGTTGTAATGATACAGATGCTGGTTGCCGCTCCGTTCGCTCAGCCACAGGAATGAGCCGTCCTCGAGCCAGTAGGGTGGCCCGAGGACGCTGACCCACGCCTTGGTCGTTTCGCGAAACAGCCGAGACAACGCCCCCGAACTCCGATCGATGGCACACAGATCGAGCCAGGTTTGAGCTCGGTCTTGCAGTTGCGCCAACACGTGCTTGCTGTCGGGTGCCCAATCGACGCGCGAGATCAACAGATCTTCGAGCGAATAGTTGTACAGATCGGCCCAGCGAATCGTACCGCCGGCCGTATCGACGATTCCCAGGCGGACCTTGGGGAGCGGGTCGCCCGCTTTGGGATAGGGTGTGATTTCATGAGTCTGCCGCACGGGAATGTGGTCCGTGACCGTGTAGCGATGGACCGGCGACTCGTCGAGCTGCAAGAAGGCGATCGAACGGGAATCGGGGCTCCACCAGAACGCCTTGTAATTGCCTCGACCATAGAGCTCTTCCTGGTAGACCCAATCGAGTTTGCCGGTCAGTATCTGCGGAGACTGCGACCCGGCCAGCAGCCGTTCCCGTCCCGACATATCGACGACGTAGAGGTCATCGTTGCGTACGAAAGCGATCCAGCGACCGTCGGGACTCATCTCGGGCAACTCTTCCGATTCGGACGTCCCCGTAAGCCACTTCACCTCATTGCGGTCGGAAAAGTACACCAAGATGTCGTTGTGATGCGTGACCATCACCGGTTTGGTTGATGGGAGTTTTTTCGCGATCTGATCGGCGATCCGGCTTGCGTCCTTGGGTGCAACCCCCGTCAGTTTGCCGACCGCGGCAGCGATTTGTTTGACATCCGGTCCCGTCACCCGCGTATAGGTTCCGGTCTCGGCATCGACGGTATAGGAGCGCCCGTGGCGCGTCACCTTGTACGCGTGACCCTCGGGCATCCAACTGGGGAACATGGGCCGAGCTCCGAAGGAGATGCGATACTTGGGACCGTAGATCTTGTCGAGGGTCAGCCGTTCGGCCGGTGGGATCACCGTCACTTGCTCGGTGCGCAGCTCGACCTCGGCGGGAACACGCAGGACCGGATACTCGTCTCCCCGGTCCCAGCGATCGTCGAAGAAAT
>JALSIV010000039.1 GCA_026989685.1 Pirellulaceae bacterium
CATTGCGGCGCGTTCATGCGGGCGAGCTTCCGTTTGATCGGACCATCAAGGTTTCACTGACGGAGCGACTGACCAAAGAACAGATTCAGGCTCGCATGCCGGCGAATCTCAAGACACTCGAGCACCTGCTCAAACAGAACGAGGCCGACTTTCGCCGGCTGATCGCGGTCAGCACGCCGGCCGACCAGCGGGCGGCCATTCGCCGGCGATTCCTCCGACGTCGCCAGAAATGCCTTACACTGCTGGAAGAACTCAGCGTGCGCACGCGACGCGTTCAACCGCTGATGGAGCAGCTCGAGCAGTTCGCCGACCGCATGGAATCGCTGCAACAGCGACTCCGGCGGTTGAAGGAACAGCGAGCGCCGATCCAGGCGATCCGCAAGGTGCGGAGGGAGTTGCGAGAGCTGATGATCTCGACGCAGGAAAGCCCTCGCAGCCTGCGGATCCGCTGCCAGCGTTTTCGGCGGCAATTCAACGATTATGAAAACGTCAAGCGGCAACTCTCCAGCGGCAATTTGCGATTGGTCGTCTCGATTGCCAAGAAGTATCGCAACCGTGGACTCAGTTTCCTCGACCTGATCCAAGAAGGGAATACGGGGTTGATGCGAGCGGTCGACAAGTACGAGTATCGTCGCGGTTTCAAGTTCTCCACGTACGCCACCTGGTGGATTCGCCAGGCGATTACGCGAGCAATCGCCGATCAGGCACGAACGATCCGCATTCCGGTCCACATGATCGATGTACTTTCGAAGTTGCGGCAGGTGCAAAAGCACTTGCAGCAGGAATTGGGACGGGAACCGACGATCGAGGAGTTGGCGGCGCGGGCGGACGTCCCGCTGGAGGAAGCGTTGCGGGTGATGGACATCGGCCGGCAGCCGACCAGTCTGGACCGGCCGATCGGCGAAGGCGAGGACTGCTCGTTTGGCGAGTTCCTGGAGGATGCCGTCACCGATCATCCGCTGAAGAATGTCAACAACCGCGTGCTGAGGGAGAAGATCGACCGGTTGCTCCAGTCGCTCAGCTTCCGGGAACGACAGATCATCCGCCTGCGCTACGGCCTGGGAGACGGCTATTCCTATACGCTGGAAGAGGTGGGGCGCATTTTCAAAGTGACGCGCGAACGCGTGCGGCAGATCGAAGCTGCGGCTGTGAAGAAACTGCAGCAGCCGATCCGCGCCTCGCAGCTCGAGCGGTTCCTCCAACCGGCTGCCGGCTGATGCCCAACGCGGGCGACGGCATCGGTCGTACGCCTCGACCGGCGCGCAAGTCCCTGCATGCACCTCCGAGTGACCCCTCCGGGGCCTCCCGGGTTTTCGCTGCCAGACGTTATCGGCTATGCTGATGGGCGCGAGCCGCTTGGCTCGAGTTCCCAGAGGATGGCCGGACGAATGACGCGAGACGAGTGGTCCCCATGAGCAGTGTCGCCGAGGCGTTACGAGAGTTGCACCGGCTCCATGTGAAGATCGGTGGGCTCCATGAGCGGATGGCTCGAGGCCCCCGGCAGATCGCCGCCTGCGAACAGCGACTGGCGACCGTCCGGCAGGAACTCGAACAGACTCGCGAAACCCTCAAGCGTGCCCGCATCCTCGCGGACGAAAAACAGTTGCAACTCAAGAGCCGCGAAGATCGGATCGCCGACCTGAAGGGTAAACTCAATACGGCGGCCAGCAACCGGGAGTATCAGACACTCAAGGAACAAATCGAAGCCGACCAGCAGGCGAACGCCGTGCTGACGGATGAGATCCTGGAGTTGCTGGAACGCATCGACCGGATGGAGGGTGACGTCGAACAGGTACAGAAGAAAGTCAAGGAAGCCGAACAGCACCTGGGAGAGACGCGAGACCGTGTGGCACAGGAGAATGCGGCCTTGCAATCCGAGCTGGAAGAGACGCAGAAGGAATTGCAGAGCGTGGAAACGGCCTTGCCGCCCGACCTGCGGCGTGAATACGAGCGCGTCGTGCGAGCTCGCGGCAGTGACGGCCTCTCCGGTGTCTCCGGCAACTCATGCGGTGTCTGCTTTCAAACCTTGACGGCGCAAATGCTGAACGAACTCGCCCTCGGGAAACCCGTCTTTTGCCCGAGTTGCGGGGCCATCCTGTTTGTCCGCGAATAGTCTACTCGAACCAAGCCTGCAGTTGACGGAGGGAACGGCGATGCACGAGTCCGTGCCGATGACGCGCGAAGCCTACGAGCGGAAAAAGCGAGAACTCGACCAGATGCAGAACGAGGAGATGGCGAAGATCGCCGAAAAGATCGCGGCCGCTCGCGATGAGGGCGATCTGAAGGAAAACGCCGAATACCACGCGCAGCGAGAAGCGCAGGGGATGTTGCAAGCCAAGATCAATCGCCTGCGGGATCAACTCGCGCGAGCGCGGATCGTCGATCCCGACCAGATTCCTCGAGATGAAGTCGCCTTCGGAGCCACCGTTGTCGTCAAGGATCTCGATCTGGACGAAGTCGAGGAGATGACCCTGGTGGGAGCGGGCGACGAGGACTACGACGCGGGCAAGTATCTGATCACCAGCCCCGTCGGCCAGGGATTGCTCGGCAAGAAAGTCGGGGAAACCGTCGAGATTCCGGTTCCCCGAGGCACCTTGAGATTCGAGATCCTCGAGATTCGCTACGAGTTCGACTGAGCCACCAACATCCGTCAGCGCGCATCGTGAACCGGCATCTCTTGATTCTGCTGTCGATCGTCCTCGCCACCAGCCTCGCTTCGCAAGCTCAAGAACGACGAGCCTACAGGCAGCCATCGGTTCCCGAAGGTTGGGTGGAGCGTCCGTTTGTGGAGACGGCTCCGGCACCCAAACTGACGCCGGCCGAACAACGTCGAGGCTACCTCGTTTTTCATCGGCCGATCACCGAACCGGTCTATCGCAATACGCATCCTCGTTCCTATGAGCGAGCCGACCGGATTTCGATCTTTGCCACGCCGGGCGAGTTCGAGCCGGCGACGATCAGCGTCTATCCGGTTCGCGACCTCGAGGATTTCTCCGTCCGCTGTTCGGATCTGGTTTCCGAATCCGGACGCATCCCATCATCGAGTATCGACGTTCGGCTGGTCACCTATTGGAACATACGCTATCCGCGCTACGCTTCCGAGGGTACGTATCGGCGGATTCCCGAGTTGCTGGAACGCGTCACCGTTCACTCGTCGCCTCGTTTCGAATGCCAACGCTGGTGGCTCACGGTTCACGTGCCCCCATCCGCCTCGGCAGGCAGCTATCTCGGTACCGTCACGCTGCGCGACGCACATTCGGAGCCACTGGTGATTCCCATGAGGCTGCATGTGTGGGGCTTCACGTTGCGGCGTGATCCGAACAAGCATCTATCGGCCTACTACTACCCGAGGAACCGGTGGATGTTCGCCGACCGAGACGAATCGTTCATGGATCGGGCGACGGCCAACGAGTATCAGTCGATGGCCGACCATGGGCTCGACATGCTGCCCACGTTCTATCTGCGACTCGATCGTGAAACCGGTCGCATCGTGGTGGACGCAGCCGAGGAAATCGACCGGATGTTGGCGCGGGGATTTAGCGGACCCCTTCCCGTGCTGGGTGGCAATGTGATTGCCGTCGTCTACCGGGAGACGACGCCGGGTGGTCGTCGCGGGAGCCACTGGCAGATCAACAAGCTGCCGCCTCCCGAGTTCTATTCGAGGCTGACGGAACTCTTCCGCCGCTTCAAGCAGGACGCGGCCGCGCGAGGCTGGCCGGAACTGATTTGTTGTCCACTCGATGAGGTGGCCGCTTCTTCCAAGAAATTCGGCGCGAAGGTCTATGCGGCGGTCAAGGCGGCGGGAATTCGCACGTATGCCACCAAGAATCCCAAGGCTCCCGATGCAGTGGCCTACGGTGATGCCGTTGACGTGTGGTGCTCTCAGCCGTTTGCTCGGTCGTACGAATATGTAGTGGCCGACAAGCAGCACGAATACTGGAGCTATCCCAATCACAACGCGGGAGAACGGAAGAACCGTGTCATCGCCTGCAAGGGCGGCCGGATGACGTACGGCTTCGGGTTTTGGCGGAGCGGCTACCGCGTGCTGATCCCCTGGCACTGGGCTTGGACGATGGCACCCGACCCGATGGATTACTTGCGGACTCGCCGCTCCGGCTGCGGCCAACGGATCGACGAATCGGGCGAGGTCATCCCCGCGATCTACTGGGAGTGTTTTCGTGAGGGGTTTGACGACGGCCGTTACGTCTATACGCTCCAACAGGCGATCTGGGAACGGGAACCGTCGGACGATCCGGCTTGCCAGGCGGTGGTGCGAGAAGCCAAGCGGCGATTGCAGGAAACGTGGGACGCCATCGAGGTTCAGGAACGGTATCTGCAAGACCACCTGTGGCCTTCCAGCGAGTTTGACGCGCGGCGTTGGGAGTTGGCGACCTGCATCGACCGATTGTTGAAGTTCCCGGCTCTTCGCCAGGGAACGGCTCCTTCGGTGCTGGTCGATCCTGGCCCGAGTACGGGCCGGACAGCCGACGAGGCGAATCGAGTGGCCGAAGGTTCGACGATCGAATCACTTGATTTGGGGGAGGACTTTACGGAGTGGCGAGCGGAGACTCCCGAAGCAGCGATTGAAGTCGTCAAGCCACGCGCGGCCACGTCTCCCGTACTGCGGTGGAAGATCGCCGTCGATCATCTGGCGGGGGGCCGAGCAGACGGCAAATACAATGTCGGTTGGCCTCGCGTGCGTCGCGCGTTTCCTCGAGGCAAGGTCGATGTGACGCGATACGATTTCTTGGAAGTGATCGTGCGCGTGGAATCCGACCGGGACGAGGTCGAGGACGACGTGACCATGCTGGGTATCTCGTTTTCGTCTCATGAGGAGCGCCGCTTGTATGAGTTGCAGCGGGATTTGGGGGATCGGCAAGGTGAAGCGATTCGACTGCTGTTCCCGATTGCCGAGTTGATGCGTGCTTCGGGCAAAGGGGAAGCGCCGTGGAAATCGCTGGCCTATCTTCAGTTTTTCATTTCCGAGGCCAACTACAGTCACGGGACGCATCTTCAGTTCGACATCTCGCGAGTCCGATTGCTGCGGTTTCGCCATCCGGCAATTACCGACATCGGTCTGCCTCGAGTGATGTTGTCTCCTCGCCGCTATCTCCCGGTCTCATTCGAGCTGATGGGGAAACCGAACATTCGGCCGGGAAGCCATCGTGTTGTGATCGCCGTTTTCGGTAGTTACCGTGAACCGATGACTCGCGTCGAATGTGACCCGGCTTCAGCGAACATCGCGGTTTTGGATGTTTCGAAGTTGACGCCCGGTGAGTATCGAATCGAGACGGCTATCGGCAACGGTGCCATGCGCCATGCGGGGCCCAGTGGAACGCTTCGAGTCGTGGCGGGGCCGGCCGGCAGCGACAAACGGTGAAGAAGGTTGTCGAGTACACGTATGACGTGTTCAATCGCCGCATTGCGAAGGAGATCGACACGACGAGTCCGTTCGACATGCAGGACGCGGCGATCGAGCGGTTTGTGTACGATGATATTCGCAATGGCATGGCGTCACTCGACGGCGGCAATGTAGTGCTCGACTTCGTCGGCAGCGACGGCCCCGGCGGCTCGGGAGCCATCACGCTTTCGAAGCGTTACCTGTGGGGCGAAGGGGTCGACGAGTTGTTGGCCCAAGAAGACGTCACCAAATCGACCAGCGCCGCCGATCGAGTTCTTTGGCAGGTGGTCGATCACCTCGGCACGGTCCGCGCTCTGGTGAAGCAGGACGGAACCGCGGCGACCAAGTTTGTCTTCGACGCCTTCGGCGGGATCGTCGCGGGCGATACGTCGCTCACCCGCTACCTCTTCACCTCGCGCGAGTTCGACGCCGACACGGGTTTGCAATACAACCGTGCCCGCTGGTATGACGCCGCCACCGGCCGCTGGTTGAGCGAAGACCCGCTGGGGTTTGCGGCGGGGGATGTGAACACGGCGAGGTATGTGGGGAATAGGGTGGTGGGGAACATCGATCCGAGTGGCTTATCTGAGTGGGCGAGGGGTCTCAGTCAGTCTGAGAGACATGCCGTGCAACGGTTTCTTGATGACGGCGTCCCGTTTCCGCCAGGGTTCTTGGACGATCCAAAAAAGAGGCAGTATTTGAGGACTTTTGAGCGCCAGCGTGAGAAAAAAACCAAAAGAGCAATCGACATAATTCGCAACACGGCACGAGGAGACAGGACTGTAGGCACAGCGGAGCGT
>JALSIV010000040.1 GCA_026989685.1 Pirellulaceae bacterium
TTCCCGACCGAGTCGCTCCAGCGCGTCTTGCAGAGCCAGTGCGTTGATCACGGTCGCCAACATTCCCATGTAGTGCGCCGTGGCCTCTTGCACCGATGACTGATTGGCTTTCACGAACTGACTGCCGCGAATGATGTTGCCGCCCCCGATCACCACTGCGATTTGGCACCCCAGTTCGGCGGCCTGGTTGATCTCGCGGGCAATGTGGGTCACCTCGGACATCGAGATGCCCCGCTCGCCGCTGCAGGCAAAGCTCTCACCTGACAGTTTCAAAATGACGCGGCCGTAACGCGGCGCCGCTGGGGACGATGCATCCACGAGTCGGCAGTTCCTTTGATGGATAGGGTGAGATACCAAGAACGGCCGCCAATCCGGCACGGCCGACGACTCCTCAAGCCTAAACAAGCGCCCGTTAACCCACAATGCCCGACTCGCCGACGACACCACAAAAAAACCGCTCTCCCGGGATTTTACCAGGAAAGCGGTCGATGGTTCGCGGTGTGCGGCTCGCGCTTACTTGCCGTGGCAACCACCATGGCATCCGCCGTAGCATCCACCATGGCATCGGCCATGACAGCGGCCATGACAGCGACGGAACCCTCGGAAACCACCGCAGCAGCTCTTGCCACCACAGCAGCTTTTGCCGCCACAGCAGCTTTTACCACCGCAACAGCCGTGGCAGCGAGTGCGGCCGTGACAGCGGGTGCGACCGTGGCATCCGTGGCAGCGAGTGCGGCCGTGGCAGCGCTTCCAGCCGTGGCAGCTACCGCCACAGAAGGTCTTTCCACCACAGTCACCGCCGTGGCAGGCGTATCCGCCGCAGCCACGATTGAACAAACCGGCCTTGGCCGTGGAGTTCGATCCCACCAGAGCCAGACCCAAAACCGCCACGAAGACGGCCACGCCAAACAATACGACTCGATTCATTTGTGCGATACCTCCTCAAAACAGACTTAACCACCAGCGGGCCCGCTACGGCTCTCGCCACAGGTCAACCTCCCTGTCCGATACCCATGCATCCTGCAAAACCACAGCAACAACAGCCGTCTGAATCCCGATCACCGGAACGTCGACACCCTTCCGGGTCCCGCTCCCGATGCCGCCGCCGTGTGCCCGGAATCAAAATCGGCAACATGCACAATCCAGTAAAGCTGGGTAAAATATATCGCCATCAGCGGCGACATGCAACGGTAGCACAAAAAAACGGGGCGTACAAACAGGGGCAGCCAGAATTGGCCGATTTGATTGGGGTGTGCCGGGGATTCGCCGCGCGACGCCTGATATGGCCAGAGCGGTCTCCCTAGTGCGCCGCTGGAGGGCGGATTCATGCCGCCCGCCACGGCGGACACCGATTCGGCGGCGTGCCGGCAAGTTCAGCCAACCGCGGCTATTTTTGGCCCAGTTCCCAGTGGATGAACTCGAGGACTTTCATTTTGTTGGCCTCGAGAAACTTGCCCACGGTCTGCTTGCTTTCCTTCACGAAGGGCTGTTCCAGCAATACTTGCTCGGCAAACAGACCGCTGCGGAGGCGGCCTTCGACGATCTTTTGAGCGATATGTTCGGGTTTGCCTTCCTGGACGACCGCTTGCGTCAAGATGGCTCGTTCCTTCTCCACGACTTCCGGGTCGAGGTCTTCGATGCTCAGTACCGCAGGACGCATGGCGGCGATGTGGAGACAGACGTCATGCGCCACCGCTGGATCGTCTCCTTCGACTCGCACCAGCACTCCCGCGACCGTGGCCGCGTTATGGCTGTAGCCGGCCGTGGGACCTTCCAGTCGGGCGAACCGACCGACGTTGAAGACTTCACCCATTCGCTGGAACAGGTCCTGCTTGTGCTCACCCAGCGTCATGCCCTCTTTGGAAGGCGAAGGCAACTCGAGCAGTTGTTCGCTGGTTTCCACGCCGCTGCTGGCGGCTAGTGCTCGAGCCAAATCGTTGGCGAGTTGGATGAACTCTTCGTTTTGAGTTACCGGGGCACTTTCACACTTGAGTTCGACGATGGCGCCGGCCGGCTGATCGAGACCGAAGGAGATTCCGAATCGGCCGAACGCGGTTTCCCGGTCGCCCCGTTTGACGGCCAGTTTCTCGCCGCGCTCGCGCAGCTTCTGAATCGCGACCTCCTCATCGCCCCCCGCTTCCTGCAACGCCTGCTTGCACGCCATCAGCGGCAGACCGGTGCGGGCTCGAAAACGTTTGACAGCTTCAGCAGTGATTTCTGCCATGATCGGAGTCTCCTCAAGCGGGCCGGGCCCGCGAAAATCGAAACAGTTCGGGAGCACGCCGGAAAGGGGGCGTGACGGTGTTTTGGGAACAAGGGGGCTTCGAGTCCTTCGGCGTTGCCGACTCAAGCCTTGGGGGCAGTCTCGGCCGCCGGCTCGGAAGGCGCCGCCGGCTCGGCCGCCGCCGGCTCGGCCTCTTCCGCCTTATGCTGCGCCTGGATCCTGGCTTTTCCTTCCAGGATGGCGTCGGCCAGATGGCGAACAATGACTTCGATGGAACGGATACCGTCGTCGTTGCCGGGGATGGGCAGATCGACTTCGTCGGGATCGCAGTCGGTATCGATCAGCGCGATGGTGGTGATGTTGAGTTTGCGGGCTTCCCGCACGGCGTTGCGTTCGCGATTGGGGTCGACCACCACGACCACTTCCGGCAAGCGTTCCATATGGCGGATACCGTTGAGATTGCGATACATCTTGCGGTATTCCCGCATGAGAGCGGCTTGCATTTTCTTGGAGTAGGTCCCCATTTCGTCGCCGTTGATGATCGACTCGAGTTCCTCCAGGCGGCCCAGACGGCTGCGAATGGTGCGGAAATTCGTGAGACAGCCGCCCAGCCAGCGTTCGCTGACGTAGGGCATGCCGCAGCGACTGGCTTCCCGCTCGATCGTGGCGCTGGCCTGTCGCTTGGTTCCCACCAATAGCACCAAGCTGCCTTTGGCGGCCACTTCGCGGAGATACTTGCGGGCTCGCAGCAGGCCACGCACGGTTTCGCGGATATCGATCAGATGAATCAGGTTGTTCCGGGCGTAAATAAACGGAGCCATCTTGGGATTCCAACGGCTCGCGCGGTGCCCGTAGTGCACGCCGGCTTCGATCAGTTCTTCCACCAATGATTTCGACACGATGGTCTCCTCAAGCGACAGGTAGTCGGCCGGGTCATGGCAGTCACCACAGGGGCGTCGCCACAGGGTCGAACCCTTCACCCAACGGGCCGGCTACGGCAAGGTCAGGTACGGACGGGGGGCATGAAAAAAACGACTCCCTCGAGGTTGTCCCGAGGAAGTCGGCTCAGTTTAGCGAGTCGGCAGCGGATCGGTCAATTGCAGGCAGGCGTTCCTGGACGAACTTCGTGCCATGGCCGTCTCGGCCCAGATTCGTGTTCCACAGGCGGGACGCCCGCGCCACGTTTGGCTTCGGATACCCGTGCGTGGGTGAGGCTCGAAGGTCCGACCGACGGTGTCCGTCAAACTCCAATGTGGTCCGACTGGAAAGCCCGACTTACCGCTGCGACGAAACCGCCTCCATCCGCAGTTCGGTCAATGGAATCCTGGCTTGGAGTGCCTCGTCGAGCGATTCTTCGACCAGGCGGCTCTCGAGGGCTCGGCGGTCGCTGGTCCGCAGCGGCCGCGGCGCGGGGAGGGCGTCCGCTGGTCCGTTCGGGGCGGCTGTCGGCAGCGGAACCTGTTCGAGCAGCTCTCCGCCCGGGATCGCGTCGTCGGCGGCTCCTTGGCTGACCACGCCCGGACGAGTGTAGCCATATTCCCAGTAGTAGCTGGCGTCACGCTCGCGGGCCTTTTCCAGAGCGTCCCAGTAGGCCTTGTCCGACCACGGTCCCTCGGCCAACTTGATGTTATTGTGTTCCAGCAGCGAGCCCTTGCGGAAATGCACGTCGGCGATCGCCTTGTTGTAGTCGACGATCGACCGATAGTAGTCGATCATGGCCTGAGACCGCCGCCGCTGGGCCTCCAGGACTCGGTCGAGCGTGACCTTATCGCCTCGATACAGGGCGTCCATCGCCTGGACCTCGTCGTCGGCCGCCTTGAAGCGGTTGAGTTGCGTGGTGGCGACTTGGTAGTTGAAGTCGAGGTTCTGAATGGCGGTCGTGAGCACATGCGAGACGTTGAGCTCCATGTCCTCCAGTCGGGCTTTTTCTCGCAGCAGGTTGAGTTTGGCGTTCTGGATGCCGGCCAATTCACGCCGGGCGCCGAAACGGGGCGGAGTGAACTGCAGCGAGAGCCGCGATTCCTGGTAGTTTCCGCGAGTCAACGATTCCCAGGCGGTCGAGCCGTCGAAGGGAAACAGAATGCCGGTGCGGCTCGCGCGGGCCAGTTCATCGCCCATGCCCAGCCAGGTGTAGTCGAGTCGCAGATCAAGCTGAGGCAGCAGTTGGTTGCGGGCCACAATCAATTCTTGTTCGCGTTGCTTGATCACCCACCGCTGGCGGTTCAGTTCCTCGTATCGCATCTGCGCTTCGGCGTGGATTTCCTCCCAGGAGAACTCGACTCGAGCCACCGTCGGTTCGTCGATCGGGCGGATCAGGCGGCCGTCGGAAGGAGCCAGTCCCATCAGCCATCGCAGTCGGGTCTCGAAGTTGAACACGTCCTTGAGTGCCTGCTCGGTGACCGCCCGGAAGAAAAAGTACTGTTCGCGAGCCTGCGACTCTTCGCCTTTGGCCGCCGATCCACCCAGTCGCTTGGTGTTGACGATCTGCCACGTCACCAGCGCGCTGTCACGTCCGATCTGAGCCGCCTGCAGGGCTCGGTAGGCGAAGTGCAGGTCCCAGTAAGCGGATTCCAGGTCCATCAGCATGTTGCGTACCGAGGCCCGGAAGTCGTACAGCGATATGTCGGTGCGGATGCGGGCGATGATCACGGGGGCCCGGTTGACTTGCGTGCCGAATCCTCGCAAGAGCGGCTGGGTCGCCGAGACGCCGAATGAGAGAAACCAGTCGCTAGCCACGTTTCGCCCGAATCCTCGGTTGTTCAGGTCGTAGATCGTCTGGTTGGTGAAACTGAACGTGGTGCCGACCGCCGACTTCTTGGTGATCGACGCGTCGAACTGGCCCAGATCCTGGTTGAACGTGATCGGTGTGAAAATGAAGTTCGGCCGGACGTTTTGAGGCCGGTCCGTCTTTTGCCAGAAGACCGATGTGGTGAACTGGGCGTCGAAATCCGCCAACGCGGCCTCCACGCCGAACTGCGGGTCGGTCTCGAAGACGGCCGGGTCGTAGACGGTCGAGGTGAGTGCCGTGCGGCCGACCAGGCCGTCCGAAATGGTGAACTGAGTCAGCGAGCCCAGATTGCGGATCACCTTGCTGTTTTGCAGCGCGATCTGCACGGCGTCTTCCAATGTCAAATCCCAGAATTCGCGGAAGGTGGGTTGAAGGACGGTGAGTGGGCGAGCGGCGTGGGTGACCTCCTCCAAGGGAGTCTCCTCGACATCCGGGTACTCCAACTGAGTGGCCCGGTCGATGTAGTGGGACAGATCGCCATCTTCGTGGTAATAGAAGGGTTGCGTCGGGTGGCATCCGCTGGCCACCATCAGTCCCAAAGCCACCAGCACAACGGCTCGTTGCAGTCGGCCCGTCATCATTGGAAAGATCTCACACTTGTGGACTGGCGAAGTTCAACAGCCTTCAAGACCCAAGACGCGTGGCGACTTCGGCCTCAAACCAATCCCCCCGGGCCGACTGCCTGACCGCGCAGCGCACGCTTGCGGAACAAATCGTCGGCACGGTGATTATCGGACCGCCGGGCGGCAAACTTTGAGCAATCCGCAGATTTTGATCGACCGTCAAATTCCGCTGTTTCGCCGCAGGCTCCCGAGACTTGCTGGATTGCCGGGCCGGGGGCCGATGGGAAATGGGATGAGTGGGGGTTATGGGGGAACGGTGATCTTGCGAGTACCCGTTCGCGGGCCGGTGTGCCAGTCCCAAAGACGGAAAGAGATGCCCGATTTCTCCGCTTTCGCAGACCGGCCTGGACGAATTCGGCAAAGAACGGAATAATCGCACTCTGAGAGTCTGCTAACAAAGCCCGCCGTCTCGCGACCTGTCCACGGACGTGGCGGTTGCGGCCGGACTTCTGTTGCAGCCTCGCTAGTGAAGCTCAGCACAAAGGAACCCGCGCGTATGAACCTGGATCCAGGCCGAATTGTTCAATCGTACAGTTACCAGAACTATCAGCGTCAGCGGCAG
>JALSIV010000041.1 GCA_026989685.1 Pirellulaceae bacterium
ACGGGCTGATGGGGAAGCAGAACCTGTACGAGCACAGTTGGAAGGTCCCGCTGATCGTCCGTGGCCCGGGAATCCGCCCCGGCAGCCGTGCGTCGGGCTATGTCTACCTGCTCGACGTCTTCCCCACACTGTGCGATCTGGCGGGGATCCCGATCCCCGAGCAGGTGGAGGGCAAGAGTTTTCGGCCGGTTCTGGAAGGAAAAGCGGAGCGGATTCGTGACGTGGTCTACGGGGCGTATTGCGGCGGCACCAAGCCTGGGATGAGAGCGATAAAGAAGGACGGCTGGAAACTGATCGTCTATGACGTGCTCGAGGGAAGTGTGAAGGAGAAACAACTTTTCAACTTGAACTCGAATCCGCGCGAGTTTCTTCCCCAACATCACCAGCCGGCTTTACGGAAGCAACTGGGAATTGCCCCTACGGCCGAGCAAACCGATCTGGCGGAAGAAGAGCAAATGGCCGGCAAGCTGCGGCAGATGGAGCGATTGCTCCATCGTCAGATGAAACGGTTGGGAGATCCTTATGCCGACGATTTCGAGCTCGATCACGGGCGTGAAGCGGCGACGATCCGGCGGGAGAGCCCGTGATGACCGTACTGAAAGCAGCCGTCGTCCAGGCAGCCTGTGTCCCCT
This sequence comes from Pirellulaceae bacterium, assembly GCA_026989685.1. Lineage (GTDB taxonomy): Bacteria > Planctomycetota > Planctomycetia > Pirellulales > Pirellulaceae > S141-3. The sequence continues at coordinate 633 of JALSIV010000041.1, forward strand.
TTGATCGAGAAGCCACCTTGGAAAAGGTCGGCACGTGGGCGGCCCGAGCCGCCGCGGAAGGAGCCCGATTAGTCGTCTTTCCCGAAGCGTTCGTCTCCGGCTATCCGTGGGGTGCCCGTTTCGGTGCTTCGGTGGGACGACGGACTCCCGAAGGGCACGAGTGGTATCGCCGCTACCATGCCAGCGCGGTGGACGTTCCCGGTCCGGCCGTCGATCGCATGGCGGGAATGGCTCGCGATCATGCCATCCACCTCGTCGTGGGTGTCATCGAGCGGGACGGGGGAACACTCTATTGCACCGTGCTGTTTTTTTCGCCTCGCGGGTACTTGGGCAAACATCGGAAAGTGATGCCCACGGCGGCCGAGCGGCTGGTGTGGGGATTCGGAGACGGTTCGACGCTACCGGTTTTCGATACGGCGGTGGGAAAGCTGGGGGCTGTGATCTGCTGGGAAAACTACATGCCGCTGCTGCGGATGGCCATGTATGCCAAGGGGATCCAGCTTTACTGTGCTCCCACGGCCGACAGCCGTCCGCGCTGGGTCGCCTCGATGCGTCACGTCGCGTTGGAAGGCCGCTGCTTTGTGCTTTCGGCTTGCCAGTTCCTGCGGCGCAGCGATTTCCCCGACGACTTTCCCACCTGCTTCGGCGACGATCCAGAGACCATCCTCTGCCCCGGCCGCAGTGTGATCGTCGATCCGGCGGGTGAAATCCTCGCCGGACCGTGTGACGACGGAGAGACGCTTTTGTTGGCGGAACTGGACCTGGATCAGATCGTCCGAGGCAAGTTCGACTTCGACGTAACCGGACACTATGCCCGACCGGACATTTTTCGTTTGATCGTAAACGAAGAGCCGACGCCAGCCGTTTGCTGGCAGGGCCGGCATGGTTCGGCCGATGCGTCGGTCACGCCGAACCATGCGGCGGGAGGGGAACGCATACAAGGGCGAGAGAATCTCACGGAAACTCAGAGCCACGCAGAGAAGCGGTAGTCGAATACGCAGACGGTCCTGCTCTTTTGGCCGCGTACCGTTCCACCTTGCATTTCCCTTCAGCCATGAATGCTTTTGAGACCATCACCGACACGCTGCGACAAGGATGCGTTATCCCCGCCTCGCCGTTGGCACTCGATTCCGAGCGTCGGTGGGATGTCGCGCGGCAGAGGAGGCTGTGGCGATATTACTCGCAGAGCCAAGCAGGTGGCATCGCCATCGGCGTGCATACCACGCAGTTCGCCATTCGCGACGTCGGCTTGTATCGTCCGTTATTGGAGTTGGCGCGTGACGAACTGGACCGGCTCGACCAGAGCCGCACCCATCCGCTCGTTCGCGTGGCCGGAATCTGCGGCCGCGCGCCGCAGGCCATCGAGGAGGCGGACTGGGCCGCCCGGAACGGTTTTCATTACGGACTGGTCAGCCTGTCGGCGTGGCAAGGCGCGACACTCGAAGAGTGTGTCGAGCATTGCCGGCGAGTCGGCGAGGTGCTTCCCGTTTTCGGGTTTTACTTGCAACCGGCGGTGGGAGGCATCGAGCTCCCGTACCGGTTCTGGCGAGCGCTGCTGGAACTCGAGCCGGTGGCGGCAATCAAAGTGGCTGCCTTCGACCGCTACCGGACGCTCGATGTCGTGCGAGCGGTCATCGATTCGGGACGCACCGATGTCGCGTTGTACACGGGCAACGATGACAACATCGTGCCGGACTTGTTGCAGGTCTACGAGTTTGTCCGCAACGGCGAGATCCGCCGCTGCAGGTTCGTCGGTGGACTGCTGGGGCAATGGGCGTGCTGGACGGGGCGAGCCGTGGAGTTGCTTCGGCGTTGCCATGCCTTTCACCGGGGAGAATGCGACTTCGGCGAGTTTCAGAAGTGGATCGTGGGACTGACGGATGCCAACGCCGCCATCTTCGATGTGGCCAACCATTTCGCCGGTTGTATCCCCGGCATTCATGAAGTGTTGCGCCGGCAGGGCTTGCTGGAGGGAACGTGGTGCCTGGACCCCGCCGAGCAGCTCAGTCCGGGACAGGCCGAGGAAATCGACCGGGTCTGCCGCGAATATCCGTTCTTGTGCGAGGATCGATGGGTGGACGAGGAGTTCGGGGCGTGAGGAGAGCGGTAGCCGCGCGACCCGAGCCTCAAAGCAGCCGAGCCGACTCGCCCGGTGCGATGGTTAGGCGTATCGATGTGTCGGCTCCCAGCGCACGGCGCAGCGCACTCAACTGCTGGGAGAGGTCATTGGAATTCAGCAAGCGCGCCTCGAGTTGTCCGGAAAGGGGATTGTCGCCGGCATCGACGGCCACACGGTTGCCGTCATACTCCAGCTCGATGGGCGATTCGAAGGGGACGTCGGCCTGCCTGAGCAACTGCGTGATCTGCTCAGTCAACCTGGCCAGTTGGTTGTCGACGGCCTGTCGGCGGGCCCATATTGCCAGTCGCCGACTGGTGGGTGTACCTTGAAGTCGGCCGGCGGCATCCCCGCCGGTCAAGATTGGCTGTTGGGAGCCTGCATTTGCCGCGGAGTTCGTTTCCGATGAGAAGAGTTGGCCGAAAGTCTGTTGGAGGCTACGGATCCCCGTCTGCACAACATTCGCCGTGGCACCGATTCCGGCCAGCATGATCAAGGGCGAAACGGACATGTCGGAACTCCTAACGCGGGGACGGTTGCGGCGGTCGGCGGTCGTACCGCGAACGTTTTACGATCGGGACGTGCGCGTGGTCGCGCGGGAACTTCTGGGAAAGTGGCTGGTGCGCCGATCCCGTCACGGTGAGTGTGTGGTGGAGATCGTGGAGACCGAGGCCTATCTCGCCACGGGGGATCCGGCTTGCCATGCGGCTCGCGGGATGACGCCCCGCAACAAGGCCATGTTCGGACCTCCCGGCCGGGCCTACGTGTACGCCATTCATTCGCGGTGGTGCTTCAACATCGTCTGCCAGTCTCGCGGCGAGCCGGCCGCGGTTCTCATTCGTGCGGCCAGGCCCGTTGCCGGACACGCCATAATGGCTCGACTGCGCGGCGGCTGCCGCGAGCGAGACTGGTTGCGCGGCCCCTCGCGCCTTTGCCAGGCCTTGGCCATCGACAAACGGCTGAACCGATGGCCGGTCGACCGGCCGACTCGACTGTGGGTGGTTGGCGGCGATCAGGAACCGATTGCCGACGACTGTATCGCTGTCTCGCCTCGCATCGGCGTCACTTCGGCTCACGACCTGCATCTTCGATTCTTCCTGGATGGGTCGCCTCATGTCAGCGGTCCGCGAAAATGGCACACTCGTCCCGTCGAGTTTTCCGAGCGTTCCCCGACGTGATGGAAGCGTGGGTCAATAGGTTGCTCACACTGAAAAGGAATTTGACCACGAAGAATAGGATTGTTTGAAGTCGAATCCGTGGCCAAGTTTCGGAGTAACATTGCGACAGCGACCGTCTCCTCTAGGTGTTCTTCCTCTTGTTTTCTTCGTGATCTTCGTGGTTTCTTTGGAGTCTGTAACAAAACCCGCCGCGCCGCTTCCCGGCCTCGGGAGTGTTGCTTGCGGCATCGAGTTTTGTATCCGCCTCTTCGTGCCTTTGGCAACTTGCATTTTCAGTTGGAGTCGGTTCGCTGAGCCGGCTCCCATTCCTCTTCGGGAATCGGCACGGCGCAGTCATGCTCGCCCAGTCGGCCGCACGAGGGGCAACCATTGCCGTTCCGGAAACCGCGGAGCCAGGAAAACCGGCCGCGGCAGTCGTTGCACAGTTGGGCGCCGACATAGTTGCCGTCCATGTCGCACTTGTCACAGCCCTTGGCCGGAGGCGGATCATACAACCACTCTCCCCAATACCATTCGCCACAACCGCTTCCGCAGGTCGCCGCGTATCGGATGCGCCCCCAGAGCGTGTAGCGTTTCCAGGCCGGCCCGTCGGTACACGAGCTGCATTCGGCGCCGGCGATCGGGGCACCGTCTTCCAGGATCGGCATCTCGGACAAGGGCATCGGATCGTACGTCTGCTCCCATGCCTGGCATCCCGTAAGGAGCACGGGAAGTGCGAACAACAGTATTCGAGGCAGCGTGAAGTTCATGGTTGGACCGTTGGTGATCAGGGAAACGGCTGTACCGGCGAACCGCCCGCACGATCGGCGGCCAAGATCCGCTGTTGGTGGATATCGGCATGACAATTCCTACAATCGAGAAAATCCGTAGAACTTTCCCACTTTCCCACCGCCTCGGCTCGCGAGAGCACATGCGTACTCATATGCTGAGGCACGGGTAGTGGCCGACCACCGGCGTCCTTTGAAGCAGGTGATTTCAACATGTCCGAGTTATCCAGCGAAGCGATCATATCGCCCGACCAACTGGCCGATGTCCTGAAACGTCACGGGATGGACTTCGACACGGTCCGGATCGAGCTGCTGGCCCGCTACGTGAATCGGCTGTGGCGGTGGAATCGGCGAGTCAACTTGACCCGGCATACGGACGTGGAGTCGTTCGTCTGTCGCGACGTGTGGGATAGCTGGCAGTTGTCCGAGTGTTTGGGGCCCAGCGAGGAGATCCTCGACGTCGGCAGTGGCGGAGGAGTCCCCGGCTTGTTGCTGGCCATTTTACGGCCCGATTTGGAGGTAGCTGTCTGCGATTCGGTCGGAAAGAAAGCGTCCGTTCTCGACGACCTCGTATCGCACCTGCACCTGCCGATCCCGGTATACGCGGCGCGAGCCGAGGAATTGGTGGAAGAATTCCGATTCGATTCGCTGGTAGCCCGGGCGGTGGGGCCGCTTCCCAAACTGGCCAAGTGGTTTCAAGAACGGTGGCACAACTTCGGGAGGCTGCTGGCGATCAAAGGCCCGCGCTGGGTGAGCGAACGAGGGGAGGCCCGCCACCTGGGGCTGATGCACGGCGTGCAATTGCGCAAGTTGAAAGTGTACCCGATGTTGGGGACGGAATCGGAAAGCGTCATTCTGGAACTTCGCCGGCAGACGGGACGCGGCCACGGGAGCTAGCGTGGGGTCGCGGTTTGCCTGTCGGTCGTCCCAGTCGGCCGCGTCTTTGCGATTGGGAAGGCCCCTGGTCGTATGAGCTAGGCTTGGAGTGTGTTCGGTGTGTGGCCGGACCGGGCCGCTTGTGCCGTAAATCGGTTTTGCCATCGGCGACCCGTTGTGGTAGAACGAACCAGCCCGATGCCCCACTCTTCTGGTGGTGCGGGCGATGGTTTGTCGGTCGGTGACTACTTGGACGAGGCGACAGAGTCATGTGTGGGATCGTGGGATACGTGGGGGCCGCTCCGGCGAGCGACTTTCTGTTGGAAGGCCTGCGGCGGCTGGAATATCGCGGCTACGACAGCGCCGGGATCGCCACGATCGACGCGCAGCGACGGATGTGGGTTGCCAGGCGCACCGGGCGAATCGACGCGTTGGCCGAGGTGGTGGCGGCAGGAGCGCCGCAGGGGACGACAGGTATCGGGCACACGCGGTGGGCGACGCACGGCGCGCCGACCGAGAACAACGCACATCCGCATCTGGGTGGTGACGGCGTGGTGGCCGTCGTGCACAACGGAGTGATTGAAAACCACGTG
>JALSIV010000042.1 GCA_026989685.1 Pirellulaceae bacterium
GCTTTCCAGTGGCGAGGTATTCCTTGAGTTTGAGTGGCTGCATTGCCCGAGTCACCGGCAAGTCGGCATAGGGCATGATAAGGACGTCGGCGGCCGCCGCGACGGCCGGCAACTCGTCGAATGGAACCGGTCCCGCAAGAGTCACGCGGGGAATTCGGCCGAGTTCGGAAGGGGGGTTCTGTTGCGGTCCAATCAACAGGATCGATCCGCTGCCGAGTTCTTGCGAAAGCGCTTCCAGGTGAGGGACGCTCAGTCGGGCGTCGACAACGCCCCAAAAAACGACGCGAGGGGAGTGGGGGTTCGCGATAGGAGGCACTACGGAAGGCGAGGGCGTCGATTTCCAGAACGACAGATCAACGCCATGAGTTACTACCGTGGAATCTCGTCCGAGTGCCTGGATTCGTTGCCGTAGCACGTCGCTGGCGGCGATGATCGTATCGACTCTCTTCACGAGATCTGTTTCCATCGCCGCCATGGTCTTTCCGTCCAGGCCGGGCCACATGCTGAAATCGTCGACGCAGTAGTAGACCCAGCGGCGCACATTGAGGCGTCCGACAAGGTCGGCGACAATCGGAATCGTCGTGACTGCGATGACGGGATCCGGCATCTGATCGATAATTCTGGAGCATGTTCGGGTAAGTAGGCGTTGATTGATCCAGCGGTCGTGAGGGCGTGTAAACCATGGCCACATGCGGGGCGCTATCACGGCGACTTGTGCATCGGTTGTTGCTGGCGGTGCGGTCGGATGGCATGGGAGCCATTCTGCCAGCTTGCCGAGGGCGCGACGAAGAGTCAGCAAGTCGAATCCGGGAGTGCGCATGCCGATCGTGTTGACCCACGTGATGGAGTACTTTTTTGCAAGCTGCGCCATCAAGTGCTGACAACTCGACGGGTGTCGCCCCCAATCGTCGGCAAAGACAACGGCCGAACGGGGGTTAGGCGGGGCAGTAGAATGTTGCATGCGGTTCTCGCGGGTCGGAATCGATCGCGCGTTGGGCAAAGTCGTGCGGCTATCCAATGAGCTATGGCAACGCATATAGCGAAACGGGCTCGTTGCTAACGGACTGCGTCTCGGTAGATCCGTGACATCGCGTTGTTGCGCACCGCATGTGAGAACTTCGTCCGTGCGACGGCCTGGCCTTCGCGTGCGAACGTTGTCCGCAACGCCGGCGACAACGCCAACTCGCGCAGGTACCGATAGACCCGCTCACTGATTGGATCGAGGATCTCCCGAGGAAGACGCCTTACAACATAGCCTCGCACGACTCGCGCCTCTGCAGCCTCTCGGACCGAGACGAGAAAACCATTCGTACCATGAGTAATCATCTCCGGAATGGCGAATGTGTCACTGGCAATGACGGGCGTACCCGCGGCCATCGCCTCCAGAATGGCAAAACCGAAGGCCTCTTCGTTGCTAGGCAGAACATACACGTCGGCTCGTGGAAGGATCTCATGCAGCATCACTTCCCGTGGGACTCGGCCCAAAGTGATCCCCGGATTCGAGCGCACGCGGGCAAGCCAAAGCCGTCGCAAGCGATTGTCGGTGGTGACGAAATCCCGATCCGGGGCGCAGCAAAGCCGCAGCGTGCATTTCGGAAATTCCGCCCTGAGTTGCTCGAACGCCTGAACGACATAGGGCCCGCCCTTCCGAAAGAATTCTCCGGAAAACACAACGCGCAGTTCGTCCGTTCCAGTATGAGCGGAGCGATCCGGAAACCGGCGAATCGCCGGATAGACGACGGTCGCTTTCCTGTGGATGTCGCGACATGTAAGACGCCCGTAATGCTCGAGAGTGCGAAGGCCGGCTTCGCTCCAAAAAACGATCTTGCGGCAGCGGTCATTTGCGAGAAGGCGCGCGATGTAACGCAGTCGAAGCGAGCGTGGGATCGGCATTCCCAGCAACGAGAACGCCGCGAGAGGGGGAAGCGATTCCAGAGAACAGATCCACGGACTCCGAGTGCAAGTCAGTCCGATGGATGTTTCAACGAGATCGACATCGCGATCGTCATACGTTCTCAGAGCTCCTTTGATCGGACTGCGGAGAAGAGACGATCGGCCTGTTGGCGACAGGAGCACGTACTCGATGCCGTCGGGAGGATGTTCATACTCCTCCAGCGTTTTTCCGTGTCGAAAGGTTATCCCCACACGGATCGGCGCGCGATGCCGGTCGCGCAACTCGGGAGTGTCGTGAGTTGTCGGCATCGTCTCTGTCACGATGGCTGGCTAGGGGGTCGGAATCCCCATTCGGCAAAAGAAACGCAGGAGCCGGAGTCGAAAAGGAAGTACGCGATGGTTCGGATTAGTGGCCAACGATCCAATACGACAAGCCGCAGACGGCGGCAAAGGCGATAGTAGCGACCAAAACAGACGCGACCGATCGCGCGCGGCGAATGGCAACTCTTTTCTGGGGTACGAATGGTCGTTTGGGAGGGAATACCGTATGGAGCGATACGCTATCAGCGGATGGCAGGCCGAGGCGACGGACCGCGTTGTACATGTACCCATGCCGCAGCATCAGAACGGTCGGCCTGCAGAAATGGTGCGTGGGCAAAGACGGGAGAGTGCTCAAGCAATACTCGTAGAAGTATTGGGCACGCTCCAGAAACCGGTCGCGTTCAGGGCCCAGCGCATATTTGGCTCCGAACAGGAAGGCCTCGACTTTTCGCATGTCCTGGGCGACCCACGTCTCCGTAGGGTATTCCAAGATGTCCGGATTGTGCAGATACGGCGCTTCGTTTTCGACCATCCAAGTGACATAGCGTAGCAAGCTCAGTCGAGCGTACCAATAGTCGTGATCCGAGTCTTCTCCGAGTTCCGTTTTGATGTCCAGGTAACTGCCGAGGCTTTGCAGGAACATCGTGTAAAACCACTTGCGCTCGACATCGAGCAAATTATGGACGGCGACGTCGTCGTCAGGATGAACGACTCTGCGGATGAGTTGCGTGGCCCGCGCGAGGTACTGGCGGTCCCGGGAGAGTAGAAACGCGTCGCAGAGGACTTGCACGGAATTCGCAGAACCTCGCCCCGGACCGTGGTAGTCGGGATTGCCGGAACATGTCGAGAGGCCGGTGTCGCCCCGTGCAAGGAAACGGAAGACCGTCCTGCGGCCGTCCTCCATCGCCATGATCCAGTCGGCGAGCTCGAGCACGGCACGGTAGGACTGGCGACTGCCGGTCAGGTAGTAGTGCAGGCAAAGCCCGTGGGCATACGCCTGCTCGGCACTCGGGCCTCCGCCGCATACCGACGGATGTCGAGGATAGGACCGGTGCGTCGACGCACCGGCGTCCACATAGTGTACCGTATGCCAGAATTGGCCGTGATTGTAGGCACTCTTGTCTTCGTCCGTATGATAGATGTCAATATCGACAACGTGCCGTGCAAGCGCCTGAAGTTCGTGCCACCATCGTTCGTCCGCTGTGCGAAGAAACTGGATGGCGAATCCGGCGACGGCATCATATTGGTTGTTGTAATGGGAAAGGAGAGGAGGGTCGGGAGCGGAGAATGCGGCTTCGTGATCGCCATAGATGTCCCCGAAGTGCCGCCAGCCGTACTCGTCAACCTGTTCTCGCTTGCAGGCGAAGCTGCGTGGTCCCTCGATTGCACTGTCCACGAGCTGCTCGTACCGTTCATCACTCTCCTCGTCGCGACCGATGAAGTACGGGACGGCGCATGTGTCGAGAATCTCCGTCGGATCCAGGGTCACGACTCGGGAAGATCGTTGCCACTCGCAGGCGGCGAGTGAGCGGAGTTCGCTGGAGACAGAGAGCCACCATTCAAACGTTTTTTGTTCTCCGCCTTGCAACTCATGGGGACATGGAAAAACGTCGGGAAGGAGTTGCAGCGTAATGCCCTGAGCGTCGACTTCGATTCCTCTGGGAAACTCCTGCCAAAAGACGGGATGTCCAATGGCAATCTCGGTATCGAGAGAGGAGTGGGCAATGACGAGGGGCGCCGCACGCTTGCCATCAGTTGCCTCACCGTCGATGTCACAGCGGTAGCCGCAAAACGTCATGGGAACCGTGCCGTCACGCGACACGTGGTTCCGGCTGCGCCAGTTGGCTCCTCCACTCGATTCTTGATAGAGGGCTGCTTTCTTCTGCGCGCGAAGTGGCGGCAGGTGTGGTTCTGGACTGAGGTCAATCGATCGGACATCACGAATTGCAATTCCCAGATGCAACCGGTCCAACATGATCGATCCTGCGTCTCCCAGCACCCAGATCCCTCCGGGATGTGCAGCCCGATGGGGGTTTCGTATCGTGAGTAAGCAGCGGGCAGCGCGCAAACCTGGAAAGATGTCCGCTTCAAGTTCCCCGCTAAGGACGAGCGCGCCGGCTGCGTCGCGCAGAGTGAATTCGTAAACAACCGATTCATAGATCGGGCCAGAATCAAGCGTCTGCCCTTCGGTGAATACCGGGTGCAGAGTCTTGCCGGCGACCGCGACATCCAAACTGAGCGGCAGCGTCTGGATGTCGGAACGAAAGTGGAGCCGATTCGAGTGGAGTGCGAGACGCATTGTCGCGGCACCATTCATTTCTGCGAAGCGAGGCGCCGATCGAATTCCTCTCGGCACGATAAGGCGGTATTCGTGGTTCTCCTTGGACGAGTGGATCCATGTGCAGAGCAGCCAGCGAACGGAACCGTCTGACCAGCGCGATGTGACCCGCGTCTGAAAGGCAATATCTTCCCCACATGGGGAGACCATCTTCAGATGAGAGGGGTCATGCACGGTCCCTCGGGCAAAAGGGATGCCGATGGACACCGGAAACGGCGGCTCGAGTTGCCTCGTCGATGAGGCCAGACGAAGACGTCGAGGCGTCCCGTTGGCAAGATCGTGGGAGTCGGTCGTCGGGTGGAAAGCGTGGTTCATGCTCGAGGAAATGGGAGATTGGAGTCGGTCGATTCGGCTGTCGATTCGCGACGATCCCGCAGTACGCGAGCAGGCACGCCGGCGGCAATACTGTAGTCCGGAATAGGACGCGTAACGACAGCTCCTGCTGCGATCACGCAGTCTCGCCCCACATCGGCGAGGATGACTGCATTGCTGCCGATCCAAGTCCCTTTGCCGATGTGAATGCGGCGCAATCGTCCGGGCTGCTCGCGAATCGCTACGTCGATCCTGTCCGTGCCATGGGTGTTCGGACCGCTCGGAATATGAACGCCGCTCGCGAGCAGTACGTCGTCGGCAAGGTCGACCCACCCCAGGTGGCACATGGCCCCGATGTAAACATGACGGCCGATCGATATGTCGGCTTTGGAAAAGAGCGTTCCAAAGCCGATCGTGACCGACGAGTGACAGTTGGCAAGTGAGACGCTGTAGAAGGCACGGCGCAGGATCACGCCGACGATGCCCGGGGCCAATGAGAGAAACTGAGAGGGGCCCTGGATAGCCCGATTGCGTCCGACAACGACACTGCAAAGTGCAAAGGCCGCCAACACCGGCGCCACGGCGACTCGCCCCGCAAACAAGGTGATCGACTTCAAGGTTGACCGTACCATCAACCGATGTTCCCGGACGAAGATAGTCGCGTGTACAACTCACGGTAGCGAGATACCATGGTGTCGAAACTGAACTCGGTTGCCACTCGCTGCCGCCCGGAAAGCCCCATCTCACGTGCCTGCCGAGAATGTTCCAGCAGATGGCCAAGCGATCGGGCACACGCCTCTACGTCGCTCCGCGGCACAAGGAGGCCGTCGATGTTGTGGCGGACGATTTCGCCGTTCCCGCCGACGTCGGTCAGCACGACGGGCAGTTCGCACGCCATCGCCTCGAGGACCGTCAGCGATGCAGCTTCATTGACCGACGTCATACAGAACGCCTGGGAAAGGCTCATCAACCGCGTGACGTCTTTTCGTACTCCGAGGAAATGGACGCGTTGGGACAAGCCGGTATCGCGGACGCGACGCTCGAGTGCGGCTCGCTCCGGTCCTTCACCGGCCAAAAGCAGGTCGACATCGGGAAACTGCCGGGAAACGCGTGCGAAGGCGGCCACCAGCGTATGATGACCCTTCACCGGGTGGAACCGGGCAACACAAAGTACGTAGCGCCGTGTCGAATCGAGCATCGCGGCGCGGCAGAGTTCGTCGCGGGGTTTCCGGAGTTTTCGGAACGCGTCGATATCGACCCCGTTCG
>JALSIV010000043.1 GCA_026989685.1 Pirellulaceae bacterium
ATCACCGCCCGACGTAAGGATGCCGATGCGCTTCCTGGTGGCTGACATTATGAAATCGACCTTTCTGACGGTTGTAACGATGGGACGACCGCAGCACGGCGGGAGGTGGCGATGTCGGCGGTTATGCCCGCGCTTCCGGACCGCGCGCGGTGTATCACTCCGCGATGTCACAAGCTTAGGTCACGATCGGGCGGTGCGTCCGCCCAGCTCGCGCAGTCCCAATAGAAAAATGCGCCACAGTGCTCCCACGGCATCGGCCGCACGGATTTTCGACTCCCCGAAACGCCGATCCGCAAAGAGGATCGGCACTTCGCGAAAAGAGCCGCCGGCTCGCTTCAAATGCCACAGGATCTCCTCGTGGAACACGTACCCTCGAGCGCGAACCTGTGAGAAGTCGATGCGCTGCAGCGTCGAGACTCGAAAACAGCGGTACCCGCTGCTGCAGTCTCGCACCGGAAGGGACAAGGCGAACCGGGCGTAGCCGTTGATCGCCCGGCTCATCAGTTTCCGGTACCAGGGCCAGCCATGAGTCCTTCCGCCCGGTACATACCGGGAGCCGATGGCCACGTCGACCGGGGGAGCATCGGGCGGCTCCATTGCCCCGAGCAATTCCGGCAGAACATCGGGATCGTGGCTGAAGTCCGCATCCATATTGACCAGGAACCGGTAGCCGTGCTCGATGGCGAACCGCATGGCGGCGATGGCCGCCGTCCCCAACCCCAGCTTCTTCTCACGCGGTAGGTAGCGCAATCGCGGCTCCGACTCGAGCTGCGATTCGACCCACTTGCCGGTACCATCGGGAGAAGCATCGTCGATCACCAGGACGTCCATCTCGGGACGGATCGCCCAGATTTCGGGTAGCAACCGAGGAAGGTTCTCGCGCTCGTTGTACGTGGCGATTACGACCAAGTCGCGAACCGGCGCTGAGGGAGATGTGTCGGGTTTATTCATCGGTCTTAATGCCGAGCCGATCTAGCAGATCGCGGACTTTCTCGCGGATGGTATCACGGATCACGCGGAACTCGTCGGCCGGCAACGCCTTGGGATCGGGGATCCGCCAGTCTTCACGAATATCGGCAGGAATCTGGGGGCACGCTTCGCCGCATCCCATCGAAATCACGGCGGTGAACGAAACGTCGGGAAGCCGCTCGATCGATTCGGATCGATGTTGTGATAGGTCGTACCCGAGTTCGGCCATCGCATCGATGGCCTTGGGATTGACCCGGCCCGACGGCCGCGATCCGGCACTGAAAGCCTCCAGCCGATCGCCCCCCAGCATTCGGGCGAACGCTTCGGCCATCTGACTGCGATTGGAGTTCTCGACACAAACGAACAGAATTCGCGGTTTTTCCGTGGAATCCGAGGCGTTCATCGCAGGTCACTCGTCCTTTTGCTAGAGTCCTCAAACTGTAAAGGAATTTGACCACGAAGGACAGGATTGTTTGAATTCGAATCAATGGTCGGGTTTCGGAGTGACATCACGACAGCGACCGTCTCCTCCATGTGTTCTTCCTCTTGTTTTCTTCGTGATCTTCGTGGTTGCTTTCGTGCATTAGGCGACTTGCATTTCCTGTTTGGTAGAGTCTTAAAGCCTGTAACAAAACCGGCCGCACCGGCTTCCGGCCTCGGGCGTGTTGCTTGCAGCATGGAGTTTTGTGACAGCCTCTTAAAGCCTGTAACAAAACCCGCCGCGCCGCTTTCCGGCCTCGGGCGTGTTGCCTGCAGCGTGGAGTTTTGTGACAGGGTCGTCCTTCGTAACATCTGCGCGCCGTGCGCGCGTGTTGCACTGGTTTTCGGTGTCACCACCACCCCTACAGCCTCCCGTCTCCAGCCTCCTGCCTTGCAGGCGAAGCCCGCGTCAGGAGGAATCCATCGGCAAGTAGTCCGTGCGTCGGCCTGCAATGACCAGTGAAGTGATCAAAAACAAGACCAGGGCAAGTGTCAGAAAGGATCCCGTGTTCATCCAGCCGTATTGGAGTGTCCAGACGACGGCGCTTCCCAACGCGCCGGCAATCGTCACATAATAGAGGAAGACGGCCAGTGTCTTACGAATGACGACTCCTTCCTGCCCCCACAGTCCCACGACGGCCGAGGCCGCCACGACATTGTGGACACAGATCGTATTCCCCGCCGCCCCCCCCACGGCTTGAAGTGCGACAATCCACAGCGGATCGACACCAATTCGTTGGCCGACCTCGAATTGAAAGAGCGAGAACATCATGTTGCTCATGGTGTTACTGCCGGCAACGGCCGCCCCGATTCCGCCGATCGTGGGAGCCAGCAGCGGCCACGCCGCCCCCGCCAAAAGTTCAACGCCGCGAGCCAATTCGAGAGGCATCTTGCCATATCCGGCAGCTCCCCCGTCGCTCTGGATGAACACCTGCACCATCGGCACCGTGAAGATCAATGCGACTGATGCTCCGAGTGTGGTCTTCGCCGATCGGCGCCACGCCACGCAGACGGAACGGCCGGACATACGGTGCATGGCAACGACGGCACACGACACGAGTACGAAGACCGTTCCGGGCAAATAGAGCGGCTTGGTGGTGATGTCGATCGACGTACCGAACACGCCAGGCCATGTAAACGAAACGCCTGTCAGCCAGTTCTTCAGAGGAAGTTGTGTGAGCCGGGTGGCCAGCAGGAGCAGCGCGACCAGCACGTACGGAGACCAAGCACGAAACAACCCGATCGGACGCAACGGTGGCAGTTCGCGAGCCGCCATGCTTCCCGTCCAGCCGGATTCCCATTCTTCGCGAGGAGCAAACTCCCAAGGCGGTTCGGACCGCGGGAGCAGCCATCCTCGACGAGCAGCCGTGACGACAAGTCCCAGTCCGACCAGACCGCCAACGAGAGACGGAAACTCCGGCCCCAATAACCAGGCTGCCGAGACATACGGCACGGTCATCGCCAGAGAAGCAAACAGGGCAAAACGCCACACGCGCAGACCGTCACGGATCGAGCGGCGGGGACCGAAAAAGCGAGTGAGCAGGCACACCATGGCCAGGGGAATCAGCAGTCCGGCCACCGCATGAAGGATGGCCACCCGCAGACCGATCGACGCCAGCAAGTCGGACCACACGCCAAGACCGTGGGCCCGGCCGTAGAGCAACACGTCCCGGTCGGCCGCCAACCCGTTGTTGACTCCGACCAAGATGGGCGTACCGGCTGCGCCGAACGAGACCGGCGTACTCTGAATAATCATCCCACACATCACCGCCGCCAACGGCGGAAAACCGAGTCCGACCAGCAGTGGGACGGCGACGGCGGCGGGAGTGCCGAACCCCGCGGACCCCTCGATAAACGAGCCGAACAACCAAGCGATGATGATGGCTTGAATCCGGCGGTCGGGAGTGATGTCGCGAAACGAGTTGCGAATCGTGTGCAGAGCGCCACTCTCTTCGAGCGTGTTCAGCAGCAAGATGGCTCCAAACACAATGAACAACAGTTCGCAGGCCACCACGATGCCTCGGACCGACGCCGCCGCGATCTGAACACCGGGAACCTGCCACACCAGGGAGGCAAGGGCCACCGCCACCAGGTAGGAAGCCGGCATGGCACGGCGAGCCGGCCAACGCAAGCCGACCAGCAAGACGCCGACCGTCACGATCGGTAGGAGCGACAGAAAGGCGAGTTGCAACACAGTCATCACACAAACGGCGGGCTGGTCGATGGTCGGGCCAATTCGAACCGAATCGTACCATGCTCAAGCCGCTGATTCGAGCCGTGCAATCGCGCCAACCGGCGCACTTGGCGGTCCGTTGCCGGGTTCCACCAAAGAAAGCGGTGTTGGGGTCCGCCGTGTGACCTATCTCTGCAGTAGGGACCGCCCGATTCCCGTTTCCGGGCAGTGTGGATCGTCGCGGCGGTATCACCGAGAGGAAGGGGCAAAATGGCTGGGGCGTTGTCGATTGACCGTGCGCAGAGGCGCTGGGACGCCATGCTGGGACGATATTACGGCAACTCGAAGTTCTGTTCGGGAATGCGGTGTCTGCTGATCGTGATTGCCACGATTTCCGTAGTGGAAGTGGTGATCATGCTGATCTTGCCGCGTGTTCTGCCGGCGGAAACGTCGTCGTTGGTGGTGGCCATCGTCGACGGAGTCTCGCTGGCCGTGCTCAGCTTCATTCCCTTGTGGCTGCTGCTGTTGGGGCCGCTTCGCCGAGTCGCGGGAGCCCACCGTCTTCGCTACGGCGTTTTGGAAGCTCAAATCCAGGACGGTGTCTTTGTCACCGATGCGCGTGGCCGGATCCTTTCCGTGAACCCACAGGCCGTGAACATGTCCGGAGTGGCGGCGGAACGACTGCTCGACTCCTGTTTGGATGAATGGATGTCGCCACTGGCCATCCCCGCTGACACAACCACTCCCGTTCTGCACGAGGGGCGGTTCCGGTCGTTCGACGGCCGACATCGAGACGTCGAGTATACGGTCAGCACCGTCCGTTTCGGCAATCGTGAGGAGCACATTTACGCCGTCCGCGATGTGTCTCAACGAAAGGCGGCTGAATTGGAACTCCAGCGCGCTCAGAAGGCGCTGCTGGAGTCTTCACGACTCGCCGGCATGTCGGAAGTCGCAACGACGGTGCTCCACAACGTAGGCAACGTCCTCAATAGTGTCAACATTGCCATCGATCTGCTGGATGAAGAGAACCGGAAGTCCAAGGTCTGCATGGTGAGGCGAACCGCCGAGCTGCTCGAAGAGCATGCGGATGATCTCGCCGCGTTCATGAATTCGCCCAAGGGACACGCTCTGCGACGCTATCTGACGGAACTCTCTCAGCAACTCGAGCAGGAGCGGCAGCGCACCGCCTCGGAATTGAAGCGACTGAAGGACCACATCGAGCATATCAAACAGATCGTCCAGATGCAGAACGCATTTACGGGAGGCAACGGTGCCCGGCAGCCGTGCGAACTGGCGACGATTGTGGACGAAGCGATCCAAATCAACGCGCCCTCCTTGGAACGACATCGGATTCAGTTGACTCGAGACTATGCAGCGGGAGACGTCCCCCTGATGACGGATCGCCACAAGGTGATGCAAATCCTCGTCAACCTGCTGGGCAATGCGACAACAGCACTGCGCAGCGTGGTGGGACGGGAACGCTGCATCGATGTCCGATTGCGGCGAGAAGACAACCACGTGGTGGTGCAGGTAGTCGACAATGGCGAAGGGATCGCCGACGATCATCTCGTCAAGGTGTTTCAGTACGGATTCACCACGAGAAAGGATGGACATGGTTTTGGGCTGCACTCGGCCGCCATCGCCGCACAAGAGCTCGGAGGAACCATTCGCGCCGAAAGCGACGGGCCCGGACAGGGAGCGTGCTTCACTCTGCGACTTCCCTTGCAGGTCGAGGAGCTGGCCGAATGCGGAGTGTAAGCGACGGTCCGTATCGAATCTTGGTGGTGGACGACAATCCGTCGATCCACGAGGACTTTCGTCGCGTCTTCCAGGATGAACGTCCCGACGCGAATCTCCGAACCGCCGAAGCCGAACTCTTCGGCGACTGCTCCGACGATGCCCCGCAGGTCTCCTTCGAAATCATCTCCGCGCATCAAGGAGAGGACGCCGTCCAACGCATCACTGAGTCGATCGAAGAACACCGGCCGTTCGGCGCAGCGTTTGTCGACATGCGTATGCCCCCGGGCTGGAACGGCATCCAGACCATCCGGGAGATGTGGAAGATCGATCGGGATCTGCAAGTCGTGCTGTGCACGGCTTTCTCGGACTACAGTTGGTCGGAACTGCTGGAGCAACTGGGAACCACGGATCGATTGCTGCTACTGAAGAAACCGTTCGACCGGATTGAAGTCCTGTTGATGGGAATGGCCCTTTCGGAGAAACGCCGCTGGATCTCCGCCGCTCGCGCCCAAATGGCCCGCCTGGAAGAACGCGTGCGTGAGCGAACCGCGGCGCTGCAGTTCCAGGCCGAAACCGACCGCCTCACCGGACTGTGCAACCGCGAGGTGTTCCTGAGAGCGTTGCAGGAGAGGATCGACGCCTCTGCCGGCCGCAAGGGAAATCCGTTGGACGGGGTATTGTTCCTCGACCTGGACAACTTCAAGGTCGTCAACGATACGCTCGGACACGCCGTCGGTGATGA
>JALSIV010000044.1 GCA_026989685.1 Pirellulaceae bacterium
TGAAGCGATCGCCTGTATGACGCTGGTGGACCTGGAACTTGAAAAGGAGTGGCCCTACTTGTGGACTCCCTTCTTCCGTGCCAGTAAGGACGCGGATATGAATCATTACGCGGCCAGTGTGACCCGGAACACGATTGTGGTTCGCCGCATGTCGGACAATAGAGAATGGGCCCGCGTTACCGCCGGCGGCCCGGACGTCTTGTATCGAAAGATTCGCCTCAGTCCCAATGCCAGGTTCCTCGCCGCCGTCGCCAAAGTCGACCACGCGGTCGAACTCCAAGTCTGGCGACTGAGCGATTCGGCGACGGTCCATGTATCCCATGTGCCGACGTGGAAGACAAGTGCATTCGATTTCAGCGCGGATGGCCGCCTGCTCGCAGTTGCGCGCCGCGGCGGAACGGTCGAGTTGCTCTCGACCGAATCGTTCGAGGCGGAGCGTGCCATTGTCGGCAAGCACACAGCGACCATCGTGAGGTTTGCGCCCGAAGGCTCGCGCCTGGCGGTCGTGCGCCAAGGTCGTGTCGAAATCGTCGACACGGCGACGGGGAAAGTGGGCTGCTCGATCGAACACATCGCGAGCATTTATGCGATTGCATGGAGCGGCGACGGCACCCTGCTGGCGACGACTTCCTTGAAACAACCGGTCCGGCTGTGGGATACGAAAACCGGAGCCCTGCACAGCGTGATCGGCTCGCAACTCCCGGTTCAAATCACCTCGGCGGCCTTCCATCCAGATGGCAAGCTGTTGAGCACCAGTGGCCATGACAGCAAGACGCGGCTGTGGGATGTTGCAACCGGCCGGCAACTGCTCGTCGGCAATGACTTCATCGGTTTCAGTCGCAACGGCAAGTGGTCGGGCAAGCCGGTTGGACGCTATCGCGTCGTTCAACCGGAAGAACATCGAGTGCTGCACTCGCCGGTGGTCGCCGCAGGTGAGTCCAATCGGCCGGAACGGATCAGCATTCACCCGCGGGGACGGATCCTGGCTGCAACCAAACGGCAACTCGTTTTGTGGGACCTGGACGCGATGCGGCCCGTTGCATCGACACGGCTTCCCGGTTTTGCCCAGTTCGATGCGACGGGAGAGCACCTCGTGGTCAAGACGCGCGGCGGCCTGTTTCGACTCCCCGTTCATTTCCGAGAGACCGACGACCGCACCCTATGCCGGATTGGTCCACCCGAACAACTGGCGTCCAGCGGCGCCCTCGGATATCTGGCGATGAGCCGTAACGGCAAGATGATCGCGTGGGCCGATCGTTACCGTTACTACCGAGTGGAAGTCTTTGACACGCAAGAGAAGGCGATGGTCCCGCTGACCGAGCCACACCGTGGTGCCAAGTGGCTCGACATGACCACTGACGGACGACTCTTGGCCACCAGCACTTGGCACGGCACCGATGCCAAGGTTTGGGACTTGAAGTCGGGGAGGTTGGTCCAGACGATCCCGTGCGCCAGTGCTCGAGTGCGATTCAGCCCCGACGGAACCATGCTGGTCGTGGACGAAGGAGCGCGGTACTCGGTGTGGAATACCGCGACGTGGAAGCCGTTGTGTCGATTTGTCGTGAGGAAACATCGCAGCGTTCCGCCTCCCATTGCGTTTTCGCCTGACGGCCGTTTGCTGGCGCTGAAGGGCCGGCCCGGTGCCGTTACCTTGCTCGACACGGCCGACTTCCACGAAATCGCCGCCTTTCCCACGGGCGAGGCGCTTGACGCGCTCGTCTTCAGTCCCGACGGATCACGGCTCGTCGCATCGTCCGGCCAGGACGCGTCGATCGATGTGTGGGACTTGCGCCGCGTTCGCCGACAGTTGAAGGCCATGAATCTCGACTGGAACCACCCGCCGCTCGCCCTTCCCGAATCCACGCCGCCCAAAACGCTTGTCGTCCAGCTCGACATGGGCAACCTCGCAACCTCTGATCCGTCCGCGCCCCAGCGAGAATCCGCCGGCACCCGGAGCGCGTTGCCCGATTGACGGCTTCATGATCGCCGTGCGTTGGCAGGGGATCGGAACGCTTGCAATAAAGCGGTCATTCGATGAGAATGCTCTTTCCCACTACGCGGGTGGCAACCGATGGACGTGCTCCAGGGAATACCGAAATAAGAGCTGACAGCAAGGTATGTAAGGGCGTGTAGCATGGCGAATTGGCGGTGTCTTCGAATGGTGCTGTGGCTCTGGGGGGCCATCGTGTTTCCGGGGATTCCGGTGCTCGATGCGCAAAGTCGCAGCGGGTTGATCGACTCGATCTCGCAGGAGACGATTCGACGCAATCGAGACGGATCGGGCGTGACGTGGTTTCATCCGCGAGCGTGCGTCGTTCCGGCGAAGGGGGGGCAGCCGGTGATCTTGATGACGATGCAGGAAATCGGCGGATCGGATTATTTCGGGCCGGTTCACTGGACCGAGTCGGATGACTTGGGGAAGACCTGGACCGAGCCTCGTCCGATTTTGTCGCTGGGGCGTGATCCGGTTCCCGGGCACGATGGACTTCAAGCGGGCGTGTGCGACGTCGTCCCGCAATACCACGCCCCAACCGGCACCGTGCTGGCACTGGGCCACGTCGTTTTCTATCGAGGGACGCGGTTTTCCCGTGGCGACCAGCTCGCTCGCTACCCTGTCTACGCCGTGCGGACGAAGGACGGGAAATGGTCGCAGCGGAGGATTCTGGAATGGGACGATCCGCGGGGAGCCTACATCTATTCCAATAACTGCGGCCAACGTGTCGTGATGCCCGACGGCGACATCATGATGGCCTTTACGTTTGGTCCTCGAGCCGAAAAGCGGATGGTGGCGGGAGTCCGTTGTTCGTTTGACGGGGCTCGGCTCGCGGTAAAGGAGGTCGGACCGGCCTTGAGCAATCCGGTGGGGCGCGGGCTGCTCGAGCCGTCGGTGACTCTCTTCCGCAAGCGTTTCTACATGACGATTCGCGCCGAAGACGGACACGGCTATGTTGCGGTCAGCGACGACGGGGTCCGCTACGGTCGCATGAAGGCCTGGGCGTGGGAGGATGGAACGCCGATCGAGATGTCGACGACTCAGCAACACTGGCTGACGCATTCGGACGGCCTGTTTCTGGTCTATACGCGGAAGGACGAAACCAACGTGAATGTCATCCGTTGGAGGAGTCCGCTGTGGGTGGCGCAAGTCGATCCAGAGCGGCTTTGTCTGGTGCGTGATACGGAGCGAGTCGTTTTGCCGCTCGTAGGCGACGGAGTGAAGCATCCCGACAAGGTGGCCTTGATGGGCAACTTTCATGTGACGAATGTCGGTCCTTACGAGTCGTGGGTGACGGTCGGCGAATGGCTGCCACGCGGCGGCGCGCGAGGCGACCTGCTGCTGGCTCGGATCCGCTGGTCGAAGCCCAACCGATTGACGCGAAACGGTCGCCCGAGATGATCGTGCGAGCGAGATCGCCGTTGCGCTCAGGCGTGTTCCGCAGGCCGTAACGGCAACCGCCATGCTCGGGTCACCACATTATGTAACCTCGTGGTCGAATTCAGAGGCTATCGCCGCGAGGATGCCCAGGACAAGAAAGCGACGATAGAAACCCACTGGGTTCCCGGCGTCGACAACCTGGGGACGTTCGGATGCAGGGAATGCGCCGAGTTGTGTGACGTCGATGGTCTGTACGCCAACCGTCCCTTCCTGCATCCCGCCATGGATCTCGGGTTGGTATTGGTGAGTCGCCTGCGCAAGGATGCCGGAGTGCGTGACCTGCCGCCGGCGACCAGCCATAAGAACCGCATTTACGGACACAACAAGATCGACCAGAGGCAACGGCCGATGTCAAGACTCCGTGTCCTCTGTGCCTCTGTGTTTCCAGCTCTTCGTGTTTCCAGCTCTTCGCCTCCATCACCGAGCATCTCCAAAGACGCAAAAGGACAGGCATGCGCCGGCACGTCTTGGCCCCTTTCCGGAAACGGCCCTCCAGGACGATGCCTGTCCTGTCTTGTTTGAAGTATGAAACACGGAGGCACAGAGAGCACGGAGGAAGCGGCTGCTATCAAGACTCCGTGTCCTCTGTGACTCTGTGTTTCCATCGCTTCGTGTTTCCAGCCCTTCGTGTTTCCAGCTCTTCGCCTCCATCACCGAGCATCTCCAAAGACGCAAAAGGACAGGCATGCGCCGGCACGTCTTGGCCCCTTTCCAGAAACGGCCCTCCAGGACGATGCCTGTCCTGTCTTGTTTGCAGTATGAAACACGGAGGCACAGAGAGCACGGAGGAAGCGGCTGCTATCAAGACTCCGTGTCCTCTGTGACTCTGTGTTTCCATCTCTTCTTTCTTGTGTCTTTCTCTTTTTTCAGCATGAAACACGGAGCCACAGAGAGCACGGAGGAAGCGGCTGCTGTCAAGGCTCCGTGTCCTCTGTGACTCTGTGTTTCCATCTCTTCTTTCTTGTGTCTTTCTTGTTTGCAGCTTGAAACACGGAGGCACAGAGAGCACGGAGGAAGCGGCTGCTGTCAAGGCTCCGTGTCCTCTGTGACTCTGTGTTTCCATCTCTTCATGTTTCCATCGCTTCGTGTTTCCATCTCTTCACCTCCATCGAACCGGATTGGACCTGGATGCGTTTCCGCTCCGGATCGAGAAACCGCCCTCGCCGAAGCGAAAACCGAAGTAGCCGGCTCGACGGGTCCCACGCTCGACGACCACCCAACGAGACCAGCCCAGCAAGGCGGAGTCCCGTCTCCTTGGGAATCCACCAACACCCCCCGGTGGCATTTGGATGCGGCGCGCATCACAATAATAGGTTTGTACGGCTACGACGAATCTTGAGGTACCGAGAGGATTGACGATGCCAACGGCGTTGCATGAACAGTACAACGAGCTTTGGCTGTCGGGCGACGAGGCTCCCGACCTGTTTGGATTCCTGGAACAGCACAACAGCGTCCCATCCGATGTACTGGTCGAGGTGATCCTGGTCGACCAGCGGCACCGTTGGAAGACGGAACATCCGTTGAAGGTTGAAGACTATCTCGCCCGCCTGCCGCATCTGGACAGCGACGATGATCTCAAGTTGCAACTGGCCGCGGGAGAATTCCAGGCGCGAATCGACGGTGATACCCTGCCCGACATTGGAGAATTCACGGCCCGGTTCGGCGAAATCTCCGGCGCCTTGCGTCGCAAGCTGGCCGAATTGGCTTCCGACCAATCGCCCGACGGGAACGACATCGAAGACGAGACGATCGAAGTCGAGAAGCTCGAAGTCGAGAAGCGAACCTTCTCATTGGGTTCCCCTGACCGCCAGGGACAGCTTGGCCGTTATCGTTTGATTCGAATCCTGGGTGAAGGTGCGTTTGGACGAGTCTATCTGGCGCACGACGACGAGTTGCGGCGGCAGGTGGCGATCAAGGTTCCCACCGCCGAGCGGTTCGAGGGACCGGAAGATGCCGAAGCGTACCTTTCCGAAGCGCGCACGGTCGCCAGTCTCGACCACCCCAATATCGTGCCGGTCTACGACATGGGCCGGACTGACGACGGTTCGGTCTTCGTGGTTTCCAAGTTCATCGAGGGCGTAACGCTTGCGGAACAGATCCGACAGGACCGACCGGCCTTCGACGCCGCGGCCACGCTACTGGCGACGATCGCGCGAGCCCTTCAGCACGCCCACGACCGGCACCTGATCCACCGGGATGTCAAGCCCGACAACATCCTGCTCGAAGACCGCAGCGGCACGGCTTACATCGCCGACTTCGGTCTGGCGATCCGCGAGGAGGATTATTTGTCAGCCGGTGCCGTCGCCGGGACGCCCGCTTACATGAGTCCCGAACAGGCGCGAGGGGAAGGCCATCGACTCGACGGCCGAAGTGATGTCTTTTCGTTAGGGGTCGTTTTCTATGAACTACTGACCGGAAAGCGGCCATTTTCCGGCAGCACGGTCAATGAAGTGCTGCACCAGGTCGTCTCGGTGGACCCACCGGCACCACGAGAAATCGACGATGCGGTCCCCGCGGAGTTGGA
>JALSIV010000045.1 GCA_026989685.1 Pirellulaceae bacterium
AACAGGGAGCGTACGATGAAGCCATGTCGATCTACCACCAGGCATTGCGCCGGCAACCCGATTACCCGCAGGTGAAGTTGGCCCTGGCCGAGATCGCCCATCGGCGCGGCCAGTACCAACGCTGCCTGGCCACCCTGTCGGCACTCAAAGAAGACTACCCACAGGGTCGCATCCCGTGGCAGGTCGACTGGCTCGAAGGACTCGCCCTGCACGATCTCGAACGTTTCGCCGAAGCAGCCGAACGCTTCTCCCGCGTCGCCGGCTCCGGGAACGCCTCGGCCGAAGTCCTCTACCGCGAGGCCGATGCCTGGTATCGAGCCGGGAGATACCGTCGCGCATGGATGGCGGCGGAGGAGCTGGCACGCAGCTTTCCCGATTATGAACCGGGGCGAGCACTGCACGCCGAACTGGCAAGCCTCCCCAAGCGGCTCCGCTGAACCGAACCTTGCCATGGTCGCCCTGCCCGGCAGGACTCCGCCGATCCGCTCACTGCGAACGAGTATACCCGAGATCGGTGACCACTTGGAGCAATTCCTCGAAGGTGATGAACCGCCGGCGATGACGCACTTTGTAGGCATCGACGGCACGGGCCAATTCGCGTGCTTCGGGGGACAGGTCGTCATGCGAGTTGGCGAACTGACGACGCTCGACCCCCGGCGCCGCCTCCGCACCGCTTCCACGGCGCCGATCGATGAAGAACGTGCTGGCAGGGTCGTCCGACGTCGGCAACGGTGGCGTCGAGGGCGTCATGGCACTGGTCCTTTCTCAGAGGGCTGGCGTTCTTCCGGTCCAATCAAGGGTAGCTCGTGGGAACACCCCGCAGCGGCTCCCGCTCGTCAGTTCCCGGGGATGATCCGATCGAGAACCTGCTCGATCCGCACGATCCCTACAGGACGACCATTCTGGTCGACCGCCAGCCCCCAATCAGCGTCCTCCCGCCGCAGCCGGGAAATGGCGGAGACGATCGACGCGTCCGCCGGAAGTCGCGGAAGCGAGTGGATCGTCGGCGCGCCGCGATCGCGTTCCAGTCGCAGCTCGACCAGGCGAATGTAACCCAGCAAGTCGCGGTTCGAGCGGCTGCGGATGCCGACCACCGACGTCCGGTTGCGTCGTGCAACGCGCTCGATCTCCTCCACATCGGTCCCTTCCGGAACGGCCACCACGCGTGACAAAGGCGTAACATAACGGCGAACCGGTTGCGGCCCTGCTTCGATGATCGCATGAGCCAGTCTGGCCTGCGTCGGTTCCAACAGCCCCAAGTCCTCGCTCTCGCGAAAGATTCGTGTCAGCTCTTTGCGCGCCAGCGTCATGGCCAGCCGCAACGGCGTGTGCCCGATCCATTTCTCGATCAGCCGGCCGATCAGCCATAAGGTCATGGTGAGCGGGGTGAAGAGGACCGTGAAGAGCGCGAAGAGGGGACCTGCCAGCCGCAGCAACCGGTTCGGCGCCTGGTAGAAAATGTGCTTCGGAAGAAGCTCACCGTAGATGAAGACCACCGGTGACGCGAGGACCGGCAGCATCGTCTCCCACATCGGCGTGGCGTGTGCCAGGTGCGCCGCGGCCAGGACGATCGACAAGGAGACGAGCTGGTTGGCCACGTTGTTCCCTACCAGGGCGGTGGCCACGAAGAGGGTCGGCTGGTGCGTGAGCCACAACAGGAACCGCGACACGCGGTCCCCGGAGCGGCTGTCGAGCAACAGACGCGTGCGGTTGACTCGATAGAAACCGGTCTCCGACCCGCTGAACAACGCACTCAGCAGCATGCCGCAAAAGAACAGGATGGCGGTCAGCCAGAGGTTCATCGGCCCTCCTCGCTGCGCACCGTCAATTCGACCAGGAGCAAGCCTCGGGCGGGCACTTCGAGAACCCGGAAATGAAACGCGCCGCAGTCGACTTCGTCCCCCACGCGGGCGATCCGCTGCAACTGCTCCCAGATGCAGCCGGTGACTGTGACACTCTTCATCGGCGGCACGTCGACGCCGAACTCGCGCGCCAAGTACCGCAGGCTCGTCAAGCCGCTGACGTGCCAAACGCCCTCCCCACGCTGCTGTACGAACGTGCGGCTCCACAGCGGCTCCTCTGCCGGATCGACCTCGAGGAAGACCGTGTCGAGGATGTCATCGAGTGTAAGGATGCCGATCGTCTCGCCATACTCGTTGACCACGGCCGCCACGCGCCGCTCACGAGCCACCAGTTCGTCCAGCGCGTCGGCCACCGTCGTGCACCACGGAATGCAGATGACCGGTCGAGCGAGCCGGTCGAGCGGCTCGACGTTCACGTCATACAACCCCTTGAGATCGATCGCAGCACGCACCTCCTCACTGTCCGGTTCCGTCACCAGAACGTACTCGCTGGGCGGAATCCGGCCCCCCAAGTCCGACCAGCCGACCGGCGGCCGAAAGGACCGGAACAGCGTTCGGGGACGCATCCATTCGTCGACGCGAATCTGGGACAACATCACCAGATTGGCCAACGCCATCCGTTCATGCTCCGAAAGCCGCGCGTCGGCACGCGAAAACTCGATGGCCCGCTCCAGATCGCCCAGATCGAGCGCCGCTTCGGAAGTGAAACGGGGGTCGATGAGCCGCCGCGAAAGAAGCTGCACGGTCCGCAGGACCGGCATCAACGGATCGAGCAGGCGGACGGCAACCGCCAACGGATAGGCCACCAGCACGGCCACGCGGCGAGCCGCCAACACCGCCAGACTCTTGGGAAGCATCTCGCTGAAGATGATCAGCACGACCAACGCCGCCACGCCCAGCACCACCGCGCCGGAAGAGCTCCCCCCGGCCCGGTTCCAGTCGATCGACAACTTCGACGCCAGAGCGAAGTAGGCGATGTTGATCACCAGATTCCAGAACAAGACCGCTGACAACAACCGGTCGGCATCGACCACCAGACCGTCGGCGATCGCCCCCGCCGATGACTGCCGCCGCAAGCGACGACGCTCCGAGCGACTCAAGTAGAACAGGGCCGCTTCACTGGCGGAAAAGAACCCGGAACCGACGATCAAGACCCCCATGGCGATCAACCAGGGAGCGAACTGAGCTAGCACGGCCGTCGATGTTCCTCCTCAAAGGCGTCGCTTATCGGGGTCATCGGAGTTATCGGAGTTGGCGGGGTTTGGGGTGCGGGTCGACTATGATTCCTCTTCGCCTCCCTTGGTCCGTCCCATGGCGATGTCGAAAGCATAGATCGCGGGAACCAGTAGTGCCGCAATCGTAAAACCGTAGGCCGCCGTGACGACCGAAAAGACCGACAGCTCCTGATGGCCAAGCAAGAAGCCGGTGATGGCAAAGAAGGTAGCGAAGGGAAGAAGGATCGAAGCAAGGGCGATGGCGGCCGACGGATTGCGAATGCCCAAGGCCACGTAGAGTCCGATGCCCCCCCCGCCGATGAAGGCCAGGAAGGGAGCCAGTTGCTGCTGAAAACTGCCTTGGAACGAAACCATGATCACCATGCAGGTGACGACGCCGAGGAAAAGGAAAAAGACCGTCCCCAAACTGACCAGCACGGCGGTGCGCGATCCGGCATAGTGCATCCCGTAGTGAATCCCCAGCATGGCCGAAAAGACCGTCAGTACCACCAGGGCCACTTCGACGAATAATGTGTTCTCCGGCGAAAGTTGGCCGGTAAAGCCGAGATAGGCGACGAGCACGAGGGGCGCCGCCACCATCTCCTTGGTAACCCACAGCACGCCCAGCAGTTTCCCCAGAACGAAGTCGCGCGGTGAAAGATCGGTGGCCAGGAGCAGATCGAGCGATTGCCCGTCCCGCTCGTTGGTGATCGACGTGACGGCGAGCGAATTGATGATGACCAGGCTGATGAGGAAGAACGGCCCGAGGACACGCGCTGCGGGGGGAATCATTTCGACGAGCGACCTGGCGTCCTCCCCTACCGCCGGCTGCGCCGCGTAGCGCAGGGCGATCCAGGCAAGTGCGGCGAGACAGAGATAGGCCAAGCGGACGACGACGATCTTGCGGCCGTACGCCCACGTGCAGACCTCCCGCCACAAGATGGGCCAGTCCCACACGCGACGATGCCGCACGTCTTCGCGGTCCCGTTCGGCGTCGACATGATCGGCGCGGGCCGCCTCGACGCGCTCCGCCAACGCCGCCTCCTCCATGCTCCAGATCGTCGACAGCTCCCCCTCCTCCTCCGAGATCGCCGGACGCACCTCGCGCGACGGGTTCCAACGACGGACACGGGCCACGCCCAGTCCGAGAACGGCGAGCCCCACCAGCGTCGTGGTGCCGACGTACCACCAGGCCGGCGTCTGCCACCAGGCCGCATAGCGAACATCGGGAAAGACCGCCGCCGAGAGAGCTCGCAATGGACTGAGCATCTCGCACACGCGATGCAGACCGATCCACCAACCCGCAGGGCTGCCGGCCGAAGCGACAGCACCCACCTCCCACACCGTGGCCCACAGCACCAGCAACAGAACGGTCAAGGCCAATGACTGAAATGTCTTTTCACGCCACAAGGCCATGGTGCATCCGACGGCGCCCGCCGCCAACACGGTGGCCGCCGTCACCGCATAGGCCGTGATCACCTGATCCAGACTCACCCCCCCGAACAGGGTCACCAACAAGAAGGCGGGTATCCCGGCCAACAACATCGAACAGACCGACAACAGCGCCGCACTCAACTTGCCCACCACCAGCTCGGCGTTGGTCAGCCGGGTGAGCAGGAGCAGCACGAGTGTCCGGCGGTCCTTCTCCTGACTCACGCCAGCGGCGGCTCCGAGCGCCGCGAAGAAGGTCAGTACGGCAAGCTGCAGGGGAGCCAGGACCTGAAACATGGCGCCGCCGTAACGACTCAAATCCCCCACATTGCGGATCGGTTGCGTGCCGGCCAACACGAGCCATCCGGTCCCCATCAGCACGAACAGGGCCGTCACGTACAGCGCCCGGTAGAGATACAGCCGCGGACGGCGCGGCGCCGTCATCACCTCTCGAACGAAAACCGGCCCCCAAACCAATGCCTTATACCCTCCTCGTGTGCCACTTCGAACAGGTCGATACTTGCCTACGCCCGGTCCGGCCGGCACGTTCGACTATTATAGACGGCGCCGAACCGCGGGACGATCGGCCGGCCGAACCGGCCATTTCCCGTTTCTTCCCGAATTGCCAAGCCGCCGCGCAATAATCGAAGCCGCTCAAGCATCTTACCCTCCAGAACACCCATGGAAAACGATGCCCCGCGTGAACACGATGCGGCGACCAGCCCGTTGCCGAGCGACGAACTCGCGGCGTGCTACCAAGAGCATTGCGAACCGCTGCGGCGTTTTCTGACCGGTGTCCTGAAGGATGGCGTCTTGGCGCAAGACATTGTCCAGTCGGTGTTTGTGAAGTTCGTCGAACACGGCGACGAGATCCACCCGGCACGACGAAAAGCGTGGCTGTTCCAGGTCGCCTACCGCGAGGCGCTCCAATGGCGGCGGCGTCAGGCGAGCGGAACGCGGGCCACGCGCCAGGCATTCTGGCAGCGACCACGGGCCGCTCCGGAACGCCCCGATGGAGCTGCCAACCGTGCCGAGGAAGTAGCTCGCGTCCGAAACGCATTGCAGGAACTCCCGCTGCGGGAGCGACAAGTCGTTCAGCTTAGAATCTACCAAGGCATGACCTTCGCTCAAATCGCCCAAGAACTCGACGCCCCCCTCGGAACCGTGCTCGGACGGATGCGGTCCGCCCTCAAACGACTCCGCAAGATCCTCGGCGAGCCGTAAGTTGGGAGTCGGCGGGCAGGGAACCGAGAGTTGACACAGGCTACAATCCACAGACCACTACCAACCGAAATGACATCTCACACCTCGCATCACGACGACCGATCCGGATCGGCTGGTGACGCTGCCTGGCAAGCCTGGCTCTATGTCACGGGCGAACTTCCGCCTGCGGAGCTGGCTGATTTCGAGCGGCGTTTGGAAA
>JALSIV010000046.1 GCA_026989685.1 Pirellulaceae bacterium
GACGAATTCCACGAGCGCCTTCGTCTTCTTGCCCGCGGCTTTCATGCGCGGATCGCTGACGATGAGCAGTGAGCGGGTGGAGAGTTCGAAGTTGGTGGCTTTGCCCCAGATGTGGTTTTCGCCGAGGTGCCAGCCGTGATCACCCCATAGCACGACGATCGTCTTCTCGCGCAGGCCGAGACGGTCGAGCTCATCAAGGACGCGCCCAACTTGGGCGTCGACGTAGCTGACGCAGGCCGCATAACCGCGGGTGAGTTCGCGGACCAGTTCCTCGGGCGGATCACCCCTGTTGGGAAAATCGGTGTAGGCGCGCGGGTGGCCCCAACCAGTCGACGCGAAAGGCGGGGCATCTTTGGGCGCGTAGCGGTTCGGTGCCACCTGGACCTCTTCCGAGGGGTACAGATCCCAGTATTTCTTCGGTGCGACAAAAGGGAGATGGGGTTTCAGAAAACCGAGGGCGAGGAAAAAGGGTCTGTCTTTGATCTTGCGGAGCGCCTGGATGCCGCGAGTGGCGATCTGTCCGTCTTGCAAGACGTCGTCGTCAACATCCGGCGCTTCATGGGAAAGACCGAGGACGAAGTGATTCACCCAATCGTCGATGTCTGAGCCCGTCGCTTTCGTCTTTCTTGCGAACACCTCTCGAGCAACGCGCACGCCTTTCTCGGTGTAGTAGTAACGCGGTTCCGGCAACCACGTCGGAACCGACCAGGAAACGGGATCGTTCCATTTGTTGCGCACGGTGAAGGCACCGTGGAAAATCTTACCGAAATCTTGGGTGTGGTAACCGTGGTTCTTGAACTGTTGAGGAAGGGTAACGATGTCGGGGAGGTGATCGCGAAAATGTCGATGGCGCGACCCGTTCGACCAGATTTCCGTACGGTCGGGTCGCAGGCCGGTCAAAAGAGAAACCCGGCTGGCGCGGCAAATGGCGGCTTGACAATAAGCCCGCTCGAAAACCATGCCTCGTCTGGCAAGGCGGTCGATATGAGGACTCTTGATATGTGACTTGCCGTAGCAGTGCAGCTCGGGTCGCAGGTCATCCGCCGCGATGAACAGCACGTTCATGCGGCCGTCAGCGGCCTGGCCCCCCGCACACGCCGATCCACAAAACAACAGCATGGCAATGGCAAACACCCGGATCATAGAGTCGTCCCTTCGTCAGGTGAGCGTGTTTCTTCCTTCGAATGATCTTCTCGCAACAGATACAGATGATGGAGCGTGCGGTCCGGGCTTTCCAAGGTTCGATAGCCGGCGTTGGACTCGGTCACCGGAAAACACGCAGTTTCCACCATCATCGTAGATTCCGCGAACCGCCCGGGATACCGGAGAAACGGCGGCTTTTTTCCGACTTTTGTCAAACCCTCCCAGGGGTCACTGCCGATACAAAGCCAACGACGGGGGGATTCGTTGCTATTGGGGAAACTGTGAAAATGGGCAATATGCGCATGCGAGTTTTCTACGGCCCCTCGGCCGACGCACCTGTGGCACCCGCCGACGAGCGGGTCACGGTTCCGTTGGGCGACATCTGTGAGCTACTCGCGGAGGCTCACACATCGGGTCGCGCCTGGATATCCGACTTCGCCGACGACGAAGTAACGATTTCGGCCGACCTGTATGACGTGCTGATGGCGTATCGCTTTTATCGAAAACGCCGCGACTGAGGCTCGGACGCCCCCCTTCAAGCGGCCGCCGCACTGTTGCTCTCTTGCCTGTCCTCTTGCCCGACAAGCTATGATTGATATGTCCGCTGTCTGCGGGGCTTGTAGGGAGAAAACTGCCTTTTCCGGGGCGAGGAGCCAACGGTCTGGTGTCATCAACCAACGACAACACGGAATCGGCTGCCGGCTCGCGGCATCCGCGCGCGCTGTCGCTGCCGCCGGAGATGGAAAGTCGCCGGCGGGAGCAGATCGATCAACTGATCCAGCGGATCAAGGAGTCGGCCGACAAATTGGCGGCCGATCAGACATCGCGCGGCGACTTGAAGATCTTGAGTCGGGCCCTGCGTGAGCTGCGGTATGCGTTCAAGGTCTTTCAGCCGTACCGTCGGCACCGCAAAGTCACCGTGTTCGGTTCGGCTCGTACGCCGGCCGACGATCCGGCCTACCAGCAGGCGATGGCGCTGGGCAAGGCGATGGCCGACCATGACTGGCTGGTCGTGACGGGAGCCGCCAGCGGCATCATGGAAGCCGGACATCGGGGCGCCGGGAGGAAGCACTCGATGGGACTCAACATCATGCTTCCCTTCGAGCAGGAGGCCAATCCGGTCATCGCCGGCGACTCGAAGCTCGTCCACATGAAGTACTTCTTCACTCGCAAGCTGATGTTTGTGAAGGAGTGCGACGCGGTCGTTTGTCTGCCCGGTGGGTTCGGAACGCTCGACGAGGCCCTCGAAGTGCTCACACTGTTGCAAACCGGCAAACGGGACATGGTGCCGGTCGTGCTGCTCGATCCACCCGGCGGTCATTACTGGCCGGCGTTCGACGCGTTCATCCGCCGGCAGCTTTTGGATGGCCGGATGATCTCGCCCGAAGACCTCAGCCTCTATCTGGTCACCGACGATTTGCAAGCGGCCGTCGATGAAGTGATCGGCTTTTATCGCATCTACCACAGCATGCGGTACGTGCGCAAGAAGCTGGTGCTGCGTCTCAACCAGAACCTGAGCGAAGCATTGCTGGCCGAGATCAACAACGAGTTTGCCGACATTCTGGCCAGTGGCGAGTTCCGTCTGAGTCCACCGCTGCCGGAAGAACATGATGAGCCGGAACTGGTCGAGCTGCCTCGACTCGTGTTCCACTTCAACCGACGCAGTCTGGGGCGGTTGCGCCAGTTGATCGATTCGATCAACTGCGGTCACGTCAGGTGCGGGCGCTGAGCTCGTGGACGGCGCGAACCACTTCTTGAGCGTGTTCGACCGGGGTTTGTGGCAACACGCCGTGGCCCAGATTGAAGATGTGGCCGGGACGGTTTTCGGCTTGCCGGAGCACCTCGGAAACCGCCGCCACGATCGTCGAACGGTCGGCCAGTAGCACGGCCGGATCGAGGTTCCCCTGGATCGAGCGGTCCCAGCCGACCCAGCGCCAGGCATCCCCCAGATCGATGCGCCAATCGACTCCCACCACACGACTTCCCGCCTCGGCCATTGCCGGAATCAGGGCCGGATTGCCGGTACCGAAATAGATCAACGGGACGTCGGCGACGATCGCTTGCACGATCTGACGCACATATGGCAGGACGTATTGGCGATAGTCGTGCGGAGAGAGACAGCCAACCCAGGAATCGAACAGTTGGACACACTGAGCGCCGGCAGCGATCTGGCCGTTGAGATAGCGGGTGACCGACCGGGCCAGCCGCTGCATCAGTGCATCCCAGGCGCCTCGGTCGCGGTACATCAGAGTCTTGGTGTGGAGGTAGTGGCGACTCGATCCCCCTTCGATCAAGTAACTGGCCAGCGTGAATGGGGCCCCGGCAAATCCAATCAGCGGGATCGTGTCGGGCAAGTCGCTGCGGGTCTGGCGGACCACCTGCATGACATAGTCGAGTGCTTCGACCGTCTCGAGCTCGCGCACGCGGTCCACATCCCCGCCCTCACGAACCGGATTGTGGATCACGGGCCCACCTCCCGGTTCGAACTCGAGTTCCAACCCCATCGGCTCGAGAATCGGAAGCAGGTCGGAAAAAATGATGGCGGCGTCGACATTCAGTTTGGCGACGGCCGTACACATCACTTCACTGGCCAACTGCGGATTGCGGCACAGCTCGAGAAACGACACCTTGGCGCGCACCGCCTGGTACTCGGCCATGTACCGCCCCGCCTGCCGCATCAGCCAGACGGGAGTGTAGGGTGTCGGCTCGCCTCGGCATGCCTTGAGGAACGGGCTGTCGTACCAGGGAGCCGCGGGGTCGGGCCGCAGTCGGCTGGTGGCTTCGAGTCGGCTTTGCACGCGCCGCTTGCGGCGGCGCAGCTCTTCGGCCGCCTCCGCCAGTCGGCTCACCAAGTGTCCCATCTTGGGCGGATCGGGTTCGAAATCGACGGGCCAGTCGAGTTGCGTTTCGACGGCCGCCGTCGTACTCGGACCGATCGACGCCACCAGCAACTGTCGATCGGCATTTTTGATCGCATCGACGCAGCCGACTCGCTCGGCGATCTGTCTCAGGTGGACCGCTTGCTGCGCCGCGGTGAACAAGATGGCGTCGTAACGGCCCTCGGTCAAATCGCGGACCAGTTGTTCGAGCGGACCGGTGTCCTCGGGCAAGGCGTAGCGGTAGACGGGCACCGGCACCACGGTGGCGCCGCGGGCCTCCAATCCGGCAATCAGGCTCGTGTTGGGCTGTCCATACTCCTGGATGGCAACGGTGGCATTGGCGACCGGGAGGTGCGTATCGACCAGGGTGAGGATTTCCCGCCAGGTATCGGGCGGCTCGGTTCGATAGGTCGGTTCGATGCCGGCGTCTCGCAGGGCGGCAGTCGGTTTGGGGCCGCGAGCGATGGTGGGGATGTCTCGCAGCGCGTTGAGGAGTTTTTCCCGATCGACGTGACCGGCCGCCGTTTCCAGCAGGGCTCGGCATCCTACGCCGGTGAGAAAAACGACGACATCGATCTGGCCGACGAGCAACTGATGAGCGAAGTCGATGATCGGACGGGGGTCGGCCACCGGTGCTTCCCGCAGCGCGGCCACCACGTGCGGCTCGGCTCCCTGACGCGACAGGAGCCGTTCCAACTCGGCACCGCGCCGACTTTCCAGTGCGGCGACGCGCCATCCTTTCAAACCGGACATGGGTGTTCCCTCATGATCGACTCCCGGGGTTCCTACCGCCTTTTATCCGCCTTTGCCCCGTCGCTCCATCGTATCGGCCGCAGCAATCGGCCGCCATAGCCGGGGGCGGGCACGACTTGTACCGGCGGGGCCGGGCCGCCACACTGGACAAGTCGCGGCCACGGGGTGCCGGTTCCCGGCCGGGTGAGCGGAACTTCTGTTCGACGAAATGGGAGCGGTCATCTTTCATGTCTGAACAACCCGATGTTTATCGCCGACTCCAGGACCTCGCCACCGATCTGCCGTTGGCGGACTACCTGAGCCGCTTGGCCGACGTGTTGCGAGGCAACGGGCAGTATCACGAGCTGTTCGAAGTACGGAAGATGGAACTGCGTCACCGGCTGGGGCTTCCCCTGCTCTACGACGACTCGGGCTCGAAACTGGACCGTTCGACGAGTGAAGCGCTGGATCGAGGGCTGCTGGAAGCGTGCCGCGAAGTGGGGACGCTGTTGTTCGGCCAATCGAAGGCGACCGAAGGGTGGATGTACTTGCGGGCGGTCGGCGACCGGGAACTGGCCGGCGGGCTACTGCGGCAAATCGAGGTTACGGAGGATCGGATCGACGAGCTGATTCAAGTGGCCGTCTATGAGGGCGTCGATCTGGAGTACGGTTTTCGGCTGCTCTTGGAACAATACGGGATCTGCAACGCCATCACCACGTTCGAACAGGTGATGCAAGACCGTTCTCCGCGCGAGCGCGAACGGGCCGCCCGGCAACTGGTGGAGCAGCTCTACCGGGACTTGACCGAGAATGTGGCTCACGATCGAGCGCAGCGCGAGGGACGCCGCCCCGAATCCCAACGGCTGATCGACTTGATTGCCGGGCACGACGAGTTGTTCGAGGAAAACGCCTACCACATCGACACCTCGCACTTGGCCGCCGTCGTCCGGTTCGCTCGTTTGCTGGACGACGCCCCGGGTTGGGAAATGGGTTGGGAACTGAGTGAATATGGTCGGCGGTTGGCGCCGCTGTACCAACTACCCGAGATTTCCCCCTTCGAGTCGTTCTATCCGGCTCATTCTCACTTCTTCGAGGCCCTACTGGAACGCGACGTGCGGGAAGTCGAACAGGCGACGGCGTTTTTCCAGAGA
>JALSIV010000047.1 GCA_026989685.1 Pirellulaceae bacterium
GCCTCCCCGGCCTCGCTCATTCACCTGCAAACAAAGTCGCTGAATGTCGCTTTCTTCGAGCTTCCGCTGCCGAGTGAACACGACCGCCAACGTCACTCCCTTGGCCAGATCGACACAGTCGGAGGCCAGTTCCAGCGGCAGCGCCAGCGCCTCGCGCCAGTCGACCACACCACCGACCGCCAGCGCCGTGATCTCCCCCAGGCTGTACCCCATCAAGGCCCGTACCTGCCGGTAGTCGATCCCGTGAACAGCCTCCAAGATCCGTATCTGAGCGATCTCCGTTCCCACCACCAGGGCGATCGCTTGAGCATAGCTTCGCAACGTCGTTTCCCGTCCGCGGCGCACGCGGTCGACCAGCCGCACCGGCTTGCCCGTCACTTCCGCGCACACCTCGCTTGCTTCTCGCAGCGTCTCCGCCACAATGGGTTCATAGCGACGGTCCCGCAACAACTCACCCGTCCTGCCGAGATTGGTCACATTGTAGCCACGAAAGGCCAGTACGGTGCGGTCCAGCGATTCCGTCAGCATCCCGACATCCTCTCCCATCCAGTCACCTCTGCTGCGAATCGAGTGTTGGCCCCATCATGACAGCTCCCGCCGACTCCCAACAAGCCGTTGCCGTCGTCACCGGGGCGTCCGGCGGCATCGGCCGTGCCATCGCCGTCGAGTTGGCCTCGCAGTGCGCCAATTTGGTGCTCCATTTCTGTTCTCGCCGAGACGCGATGGCTGCCACCGAGGCCGCCGTGTCCGCGACCGGCGCCCGACTCCACATCGTCCAAGCCGACCTCTCCGACCCGGACGCTCGCCAACACCTGGTCGACGCAGCCTGGGACTGGCAGGGACGCATCGACCGGTGGGTACATGCCGCCGGAGCCGACGTGCTCACCGGACCGGCTCGAGACTGGCACTTCTCTCGCAAAATCGACTATCTCTGGCAAGTCGACGTTCGCGGCACGATCGACTGCTGTCGCCGCGCCGGACGCCTGATGGCGGACACTCCCCTCTCTCCCCGCCCCTCGATCACGACTCTGGGTTGGGACCAGGCCGACCACGGGATGGAAGGAGACTCCGGCGAGATGTTCGCGGCCATCAAGGGAGCCGTCGCCGCTTTCAGTCGCAGCCTGGCGCAGTCCCTGGCGCCTCGAGTTCGCGTCAACTGCGTCTCGCCCGGTTGGATTCGCACGGCCTGGGGAGAAACGGCAGAGAGCATCTGGCACCACCGTGCTGCCCAGCAGTCGCTGGCACGGCGCTGGGGATCCCCCGAGGATGTGGCCAAGGTCGTCGCATTCGTCTCGTCCCCTCGAGCCGACTTCGTCAGCGGGCAGGTTCTGCATGTCAATGGCGGGTTTTGCACCTACCCGGGGAACCACGCATGACAGCCGCGTCCTCCGCTTCCACCACCGACCTGCCAAACGAGCAGATCCACTTCATCACCGGTCGGCTGGCGGCACCGGCCCTGCGCCGGATCGTACAAGAGTTGTCTGACAAACTCGGCTTCCGGTACACGATTCAGGTTCTGCCGATCACCGTCGCCGCTCTGATGACCCCCCGCTGGATCGCGAGAAAACTCGAAGTACCCGACGGAACCACCCGCATTCTGATTCCGGGATATTGCGGCCAACCGCTGGACGAGCTGAGTGCCGTGACCAACGTTCCACTCGAACTCGGCCCTCGCGACATGCAGCGCCTGCCCGAGTTTTTCGGGCAGCCATCTCGAAGAGGTGAGCTCGGCAGTTGGGATATCGAGATCATCGCGGAGATCAACCACGCCCCGAAGCTGGAACTCGAGGAGTTGCTCCGCCGAGCCCGACAACTCTCCGACGATGGAGCCGATGTCATCGATGTCGGTTGCGAACCGGGAGGCGGTTGGCGCGACGTGGGGGACGCGGTAAGAGCCTTGCGCGACGCCGGTCTGCGAGTCTCCATCGACAGTTTCGACGCTGTCGAAGTCCGGCAGGCGATCAAAGCGGGAGCCGAACTCGTTCTCTCGGTCAACAGCCGCAACCGCCAGCTCGCAGTCGACTGGGGAACTCCCGTCGTCGCCATTCCCGACCGCCCGGACGACCTGGCGACACTCGACGAAACGGTCGAATTCCTGGCCTGTCGAGACATTCCTCTCCGCATCGATCCGATCCTCGAGCCGATCGGATGCGGATTCGCCGCCAGCCTCGGTCGCTACCTCGACGTCCGCCGCCGTTACCCTGACGCCGAAATCATGATGGGCATCGGCAACCTTACCGAAATGACCGACGCCGACTCGGCCCCCATCAACACGCTACTGCTCGGGTTCTGCCAAGAATTGGGCATCCGCTCCGTGTTGACGACTCAGGTGATCAACTGGGCGCGTTCGAGTGTACGAGAATGCGACCTGGCTCGGCGACTCGTGCATTACGCCGTCGCCCGAGGCGTTCCACCCAAGCACCTCGAACCCCGACTCGTGCTGCTCCGCGACGCCCAAGTCACGCGCGTCGATCATCACTTCGTCCAGCAGCTTGCATCCAATCTCCGCGACCATCATGTCCGTATCGTCGGCGACACGGAGTCGCTCCACATGATCAGTGCAGGACTCCATTGCCAGGGCCGCGATCCGTTCTCCCTGTTCGCGAAGTTTGCCGACGCCTACCCACGCCAACTCGATGCGGCCCACGCGTTCTATCTCGGCTATGAAATGGCCAAAGCGGCCACGGCCATGACACTCGGCAAGCAATACACTCAGGACGAACCGCTCGACTGGGGACTGCTGACCGCGCCCGCATCGGGCCACGTTGCCAACTGCCGCGCCGACGACCAACGCCAAAATGCTCCGACCGACGATGGCCCCAACACCTGACCCGACTCCGATCGTCCAGGTCCGCGAACTGCCGGTAGGACTTTCCGCTGATCTCGTCTTCGAGCGGCTCAGTGCCCTGCCCTACTGCCTGTTCTTGGACAGCGCGCTGTGCCATCCGCAGCGAGGCCGCTACTCGTTCGTTGCCGCCGACCCGTTCGACGTTGTTGTTCAGACGTCGACGAGACAGCCAACCGAATCCCTGCAAGAAACGCTCGACCGGTTTTCTGCCGCCACCATCGAGGGACTTCCACCCTTTCAAGGCGGACTGGCCGGGCTATTCACGTACGAGTGGGGACGCTCTTTCGAGGACGTTCCCGCCGCACGCATCGATGAGTTTCAGTTGCCACTGGCCGTCATTGGCTGCTACGACGTCGTCGCCGCCTTCGACCATCGGCTCAAGCAAGGATGGCTCATTTCCCAAGGATTCCCCCAAACCGATCCGGCTGCCAGACGGGAGCGTGCTGTCAAGCGGCTCGAATTCATCTGGAAAGCCATCGTCGAAGACAACGGCCCCGTCGGGACCGACATTTGTGTCAAGCCGAGCCGCCCAGTAGCACCAAACGAGCTGGCACCGCAGTACGCCACCGAATTGGGGCGCCGCATTACCAGTACGTTCCGTCGTTCCGCCTATGAGGCAGCCGTCGCCCAAGTGATCGAGTACATCCGTGCCGGCGATGTGTTTCAAGTCAATCTCTCCCAGCGGTTGCTGGCGCCTCAGGTACGCCCCAGTAGACAGCTCTATCTCGAACTGCGCCGCCGCAACCCGGCACCTTTTGCGGGGTACTTCGATCTCGGCGAGTTCCAGATCTTGAGTGCCTCCCCGGAACGCTTCCTCCAGCTCCGCGGTCGCACGGTGCATACGCATCCGATCAAGGGAACTCGCTACCGTTCGCCCCATGTCGAGGCCGATCTGTTCGCCGCCGACGACCTGCTGGCCAGTGAAAAAGACCGAGCGGAAAACACGATGATCGTGGACCTGTTGCGAAACGACCTGTCTCGAGTCTGCCGGGATGATTCCATCGCGGTGGAAAAACTGTGCGGCCTGGAACGCTACCAATTCGTGCAACACCTCGTGTCGATCATCCGCGCCGAACTCAACCCGTCGGCCGGACCTTTGGATCTGCTCGCCGCCACGTTCCCCGGCGGCTCGATCACGGGAGCCCCCAAGATCCGGGCCATGGAAATCATCGCCGAACTCGAACCGACGGTGCGCGGCGCCTATTGCGGAAGCCTGGCCTATCTCGGATTCGACGGCCAGATGGATTCGAACATCCTCATCCGCACCATCACTGCGGGTCGGGGATGGTGCCAGATTCCCGTGGGGGGTGGAGTGGTGGCACCATCGCGACCGCGCGACGAATATGAGGAAACGCGGCACAAGGCTCGAGGACTGGTGGAAGTGGTATCGGTGTAGTGGACCAAGTGGACCGAGCGGACCGAGTGGAGCGTCGGTGGGCCCAAGTGGTTCGTCCTGAATTTGGTGCGTGTTGTCGGGGCAGCGGGGGATCGCTACGATCTACGCCAGCGGACACGTGGGCACTTTCCGACCGACCGATGAACCGCCGATGATCCTGCTGATCGACAACTACGACAGCTTCGCTCACAATCTCGCCCGATACTTTCGGCGTCTGCACGGTGATGTCGTGGTGAGTCGCAACGATGCAGCACAGGTCGATCACATCGGTTCACTACGGCCCGATTTGATTGTTCTCTCTCCCGGCCCCAAACGTCCGGAAGACGCGGGCGTGTGCTGGGAACTCGTAGAACGATTCCACAGCCGGACTCCCATCTTCGGTGTGTGCCTGGGTCATCAAGTCATCGCCGCTGCCTTCGGTGGATCGATCGTTCGCTGCCCTCCGGTTCATGGCCGATCCTCACCGATCTGCCACCGTGATTCGAAAATCCTGCAAGGGCTCCCCTCTCCGTTTGCCGCCGCCCGCTATCACTCACTGGCCGTTGCCGAAGACACCCTGCCGACCGAACTGCGCTGCACGGCCACCACCGATGACGGGACGGTGATGGCGATCGAGCACCAGCGTCACCGAGTCGCGGGCGTCCAATTCCATCCCGAATCGATCCTCACCCCCTGCGGCTATTCGATCCTGGCGAATGTGCTCCGGTGGGCAGGAATCGGCCTACCTGAGAACATTCCATCATTCGCCGACGAGTACACCGCGCCGAATAAACGCCCTCTGCCCCAACTCACGCGGCCCCTGACGTTCTGACGGGCCGGCTGTCTTCGCGAACACGCAATCTCGGAGCTCTCGTGGCAATGCCATCCAGCAACAGCGACGACTGGCGAGTCATCGAAGGGATCGTGGGAAGTCTCGATCCCGATGGCACACCGCACTTCGCCGCTATGGGCCCCCGTGTACCGACCGCTCCCTGCGAAGAGTGGTCCATCCTTTGGCTGGCCCCCTTCGCCGACTCGCAAACCCTGGCCAATCTGACATCGCACCCCAAAGGCACGTTTCACGTCCTCGACGATGCGCTGCTGATCGCCGAGATCGTCACCGGTACGGCGGACT
This sequence comes from Pirellulaceae bacterium, assembly GCA_026989685.1. GTDB lineage: Bacteria > Planctomycetota > Planctomycetia > Pirellulales > Pirellulaceae > S141-3. The sequence continues at coordinate 5,359 of JALSIV010000047.1, forward strand.
CGAATGCACGGGGATGCCTCTGGGAGGGCGAGTATCCTCGGCTGGCCGAATCGGTGTGGTGGTGTGCGTTCGATGTCGTAGACCGAGTGGCATCGTCGCCTCGCGTCCAGCTTGAGTGCGAGATCGTCAACCGCAGCGGAGGCCGGACATGGTGCGGATGGAACCGGGCCCAGCATGCGGTCCTCGAGTTGGCCATCCTCTTCACGCGAGCCCACCTGCTACCGAAAAACGAAATCAGATCGCAGATCGATTTCGTTCGCCCTTGGGTCGAGAAGACCGGGGGTCCGCGCGAGCGCCAGGCCTGGTCGCTGCTCGAGGCGAAGCTGGCGGAAGAAATGGCAAGTTGACGCGTGGCGGCATTGGGCTCTTACTTCGCAACATCGACGCGCCGTGCGCGCATGTTGCCGGCGCCGCCCTCTCCAGCCACCATCATGTCCCCTCACCCCTCACCCCTCACCCCTCACACCTCACACCTCACCCCTCACCCCTCACACCTCACACCTCACACCTCACACCTCACCCCT
>JALSIV010000048.1 GCA_026989685.1 Pirellulaceae bacterium
GCGCTTTTCTCGATAGCGCCCCGCGATGGCTCGTGGAAACTCGTGGACGTCGATTTGTTACAGGAGGAGCAGACGGCCATTGAAACACGGCTGCGCGGACTCCCCGAGCGGGAATGAGCGGCTTCGCAAGGGATGGGAAGAAACTTTTTCACGATCGCTGCTGCACACGCGCAGCGATGAGGCAGGGGGTCTCCTCCAAGCCGGCGCGGCGTTGTGGACGAAGGGTGTCTGTGACCTGCTGACGTCACTTGACTGAATGGGGATCGCACGCGTCTACCCGGAGACGCCATTCCTCCCCTTCCTGTATCAACTCGAATTTGCCGACCAACCGGTGATCATCCCCGAACAAGTTGCGCTTTCGGGCGATCAACTGGCCGACAAATGCCGCCAGTTCGCGATTCTCGCCGATTGTACTGTGCAACATGTCCATGGCCCAGGAATCTCCATTGGCGTCTTCGAAGACGACAGCGTTCCAGACGGTGAATGCCACCTTGAGTGCCTGGTTCACCTGAGGAGGCGTCGCGTGCGATCCGATCGCATCGAGCAATGGCTCTGCGAAATGCAGGAACGTTTCGGAGATCTTGCGATCTGGAAAATCGGGGCGTGGTTTCGTTCGAGTCACGGAGATACCTTTCAATGGGAGAGGGCTTTGGCGAGCCCTGGAACGCGCGGTTCGAGCAGCCGAAGCGACCTCTTCGAAGGCAACCCCGCTGCTCGCGAGTCTCTGTCTACCACATCGCAGGGGGCGTTGCAAGCCTGCAGCGCGACCTGCCGATCGAGCAGGGAACAGGCAACCACGATCAGTTGGTTGGCTTTTCTGCCGTCTCTTGGATGCCGTTCCCAAGCGGTTGGGACACCCCGCGCGCGTTCATTGCGATAGGGACACGACCACCGTTTGGCGATCGTCGACGTCCAGCCGCAACGTGGTGTTCTCTAGTTGCCGATGTTCGATCAGGAATCGTGAGATCACGGAAACAACGCGCGACTCCAGCACACGCTGGAGCGGTCGAGCTCCGAAGCGGACATCGATTCCCACCTCGGCCAGGAAGGCGGCGAGGCGATCCGAGGGGTCCAGCGCGAGGTTGCGGACTTTCAGGCCTTCGCGCCGGCTCAAGTCGCGGATTTCCTTGCGGACGATTTCCAGACAGGTCTCTTTTGACAGCGGCTGGAATTCCACGTGCGCGTCGATCCGGTTGAAGAACTCGGGTCGGAAAAACGTCTGGACGTCTTTGGTGCCACTTGAGACCGGCGACCGGTCGAACCCGACCGACGATCGCAGGCTCGTGCCCAGATTGGACGTCATGATGATCAGGCTGCTGCAGAAGTTGGTGGTGCGGCCGAAACGATCGGTGAGTCGTCCTTCATCGAGCAGACTCAGCAGCACGTCAAAAACCTCTGGAGACGCCTTTTCGATTTCGTCGAGCAGGACCACCGAGAACGGTCGCCGGCGAACCTGACGGATCAGTGGGCTGGGCGAGCCGTCTTCATGCATCAACAATCGTTCGGCTCCCCACCATCCGCCGTATTCGCTCATGTCGAGCCGCACGAGGGAGGTGCGCGGGGCGTCGGGGCCGAACAGCAGCCGGGCGGTGGCTTTCGCCAGCTCGGTCTTTCCCACACCGGTTGGGCCGGTCCACAGCAGCGTCCCCAAGGGCCGGCCGGGATCATTCATCCCTGATTTGAAGGTAGCCAGGATATCGGCCACCAGAACACACGCCTCGGTTTGCCCCAAGACACTTTGCTCGAGTTCCCGCACGAGGTCGTTGACGTCGACGGTGATTTCATCGCGAAGGAATGTCTCGGGGACACCGGTTTCTTTGACGAACTGACGGATCACGTCGTCGGGTCCGAAGCGACGGTCGCCGGTCGATTCGGCCTGTTCAAACAACTGGTTCAGCAGAGGAACGGCCGCGCCCGGCAGTGCCCGGTAGGGAAGGAACCGCCGAAACAGTTCACAGGCCATCTCGACCGTTTCCTCTTCCACTTCGATCTTGTGATTGCGGCAACGGATCTCGACGGATTGCTTCAGCGCACTGCGACTTTCGGCGGCCGACATGTTGTGGACGCGGAGAACTTCAAACGCATCGGCCAACGAGGGAAGCAATCGCCGACACGCGTCCCACTCGCGGTCGGTTGCCTCAGCCACCATTCTCAGTTGGCCTTGCTCCAGGAACGGCAGCAGGAAGGCGGCGATGCTGTCCGCGGGCGAGGCGCCGCCCTGTTGCACCAATTCGATGAGGCTTTCGACACAGAGTACTCCGTCGATGGCTGCCAGCTTCCGCACCACGAGTTCGCACTGTTGCTGCCACTCGCCCAGGTACTGCATGCCGGCCACCAGACGCGCGGCGCCGGTCAGCCAAAACCGGGATACGCGACGTTTTCCTCGCCCTCCCTGGCCGCCGCCACTTTCCCGCTCGATCGCACGCACCGCGTTGGTCAACAGCGTCGTTCGTCCGCTGCCGTGGTCGCCCAGCAGCAAGATATTGCTTTCTTCCGTGAGGAGCCGGTGTTGCAAGTCATTCCGTTCTTGCTCCCGCTGCCACGATGCTCCCAGTCGTCTGCGGAACTCCTTGTCGCTGAGTGGTTGGGCGATTTGTGACAGCACGTCCGGGTTTTCCAGGAGAGCAGAACCGGCGTGGCCCTGTTTCTTTTTTCGCGGGACCGGAACCGTGATCTGTCGCAGTTCGACATCGCGGATGGTGAGCCACTGCCGCAACTCGGAGACCGGGGCCTTGGCCACTTCATCGCGGACGTGTTCCCGGGCGATCTTTGGCAACCTCTTGGCATCGTCGACTCGCAAGCTCAATCCCAACAGCGGCGCAAAGAGGAGTCCGGTGCCGTCATCCGAGCGAGCGAGGACACACGGAATGTTCAGCTCGATGGTGTCCGGATGAAGCTGCAGCATGCCGTGCTCATCGTAGTGGCTTGGCTGCACGCGGACGTCGATATTCTGCAACCTGGCCTCATGCAGCTCCGGATACTCGAGCGAATTCTGGCGGGCGGTGTGTCTCAGGAACGATTCGAGTTCGTTCAGGCAATCGCGCCGCGAGGAAGAGACGGCGACATCGGCCGTCGAGGCGTCCCAGGTGATCGGCATGGCGGCGTACAGGCCATGCGAGTTCTTGGCAACCAATACCGATACGCGCACGTCAGTCGTCTCCTCCGGAGCCTTGCAGTTCGGGAGGGAGCGGCCACAAACTCCGCCGACCGGACACACTGCAGCCAAGCCGCAGATCGATGTTGCCGGCATCCGTGATCACGGCATTCACGGGTTTCCAGGCGAACAGCGGCTCGCGGGAATCGCGGGAATTGGATGAAGGGGCGGGCAGCGTGGAACGCAACAGCTCAACCATCCGTCGCTCGAACTCCTCATCTTCCTGCACCGGCACGACCACTATCTGGATGGGATGGATGCACCGATCGCCTGCCACGACCAGATAGGTTCCCTCGTGGATGCGCATCTGCCGGTAAGCGCGATGGCCGTGACCAAAGGCGATCTGGAGACGGCAGCCATACTGCTGTGCCAGCCGTTCTCTCAAGGTCGTGTCCTCGATCAGGTCCGCCCAGCCGCGTTGGTCGGCGGTTTTCCAGCGCGATTCCAGCCAGATCTGGTGCGGCCCCAGATGAAGTGCGCTGGGGAGAGATCCCATCGCCTTGTCGAGCTGAATTCGCACTTGTTGGATCGCGACCGACACGTCGGATGATGGAAGCGTGCCGAGGGCTCGGTCGAGCGCGAACAGAATGAATCGTTCTCGCATCCAGCCTTCCGGCCCGGGCAGATAGTCGTTCAAGAGCCCGCATCGAGGCTCCAGTGTGCTGAACCAGAAATTCAGACGGTTCTCGTGGATGCATGAGATTTCCGGCTGATCTGCCAATTGCGCCACATATGCGGCAACGTCATAGGCGGAGTACATTTCTTTGAGTACGTGACGTGCTCCCCCTGGACTGCGCTCCTTGCGAAGTGCGGCTGTCGTTCTTCTCGGCGGGCGAGGCGCCAGCACCGGTGGTGAAGGTGGGCTTTGAGAATCCTTGAAGTCCTCTTCCATGCTGTGAGCCACGCTGAGCAATTCGCCGATCCAGCATTGGAGCCGGCTGTTCGCCTCCTGTTCGAGCGATACGTTCCGGTAGTCGAAATGTCCGGTAGGGGCGTACCGACGACTCTCCTGTCGAATCCGTTCGGCGAATTGCCGAATTTGGCGTGCGCGGCGAAGAGGGTTCCAGCCCTTGTCGCACGGCGCCGCTTCCGGAATGGCCTCGGCTTCTTTCAGCGGTACAAATCGGGCGTCCAGCTCATGGCCGCGACGTTCGATGGTCAACACCGAAATCCGATCGATCGGTTCGGCGGCCAGCTTACGCGAAATCCGTTGCGTCAAGTGACGCTCCAACAACCTCCGTACGGCTCGCGCTCCCATCTGGCGGTCGTATCCCTGCTCGATGATCCACTCGAAAGCCGAAGGTGTGATGTCGATGGCGCACTTGCGTCGTTTCAAGCCCTCCCGTTCGGTCAACTCGGCCGTCAGTTGCGATGCAATCTGCCGAATCTCATCGGGTGACAGGCGGGTGAACGGAACAATGCGATCCAGCCGGTTGACGAACTCCGGACGGAAGAACTCCCGGACTGCTCGTAGATAGACTTCCTGTTCCGAATGCCCATCGTCATCCTGGAATCCCATCCTCTTCGAGGCGGCGCGCGAGCCCAGGTTGGAGGTGAGCACGATCACGGTATTGCTGAAGTTGACGATTCTGCCTCGAGCGTCGGTCAGTCTGGCGTCGTCCAGTATCTGCAGCAGCAGGTCATGGACATCCCGAGGTGCCTTCTCGATCTCGTCCAGCAGCACCACGCAATAGGGCTGGTTGCGGACGGCCGCCGTCAGCACGCCGTCGGGTCGGCCGAAGGTGCCGATCAGGCGGGAGGCCGCGTCCGCCGACGGGTATTCATTCATGTCGAAGCGCAGCAGGCGGTCCTCGCTCCCGTACAGGTAAGTCGCCAATGCCTTGGCGCAGAATGTCTTCCCCACGCCGGTCGGTCCCAGGAATAGCAGGCTGCCCAGAGGGCGGTGGGGATCGTTCATGCGTGCGGCCGCCGCGACCACCACATCCGCCATGGCTTCGATGGCCGCCCTCTGCCCCACGACGTGCTTCGCCAGGTGGAATGCGGCTTCGGCTCTCGAGGGCGCCTGGGATGTCCTCACCAGCGATGCGTCCAACCCCGTCTTTCGCTCGAACTCACAATGAAAGTCGTCGACTCCCACGTTCATTCCGCGGAAACGGACGGCCAGGGAATCGATCCAGTGGATCGCCTTTCCGGGAAACGAGCAATCCGGCTGGAACCGGCGAGTCGTCTCCACGATGGCGGGAATCACATCGGCGCCAAACCGCACGCGGCAACGCGATTCGGCGCGGCGCACGGCGGCGGCCAGAATCCGCCACAGGTTTTCTTTTGAAGGTTCCGCCACTTCGATCACCACGAAGCGGTCGGCGAAGCCCCGGTCCTTTTCCCGGAACAATCGCCATTCCTCGGGGGTCATCTCGGACACCAATCGCAATTCTCGGTTGTCCACGGCTGCCTTGAGAACGGTTGCCGCACTGAGCCGGCTGCGCTCGGTCACGCCCGCGCTGTACATCCCCAGCAAGTCGTCGAGATACAGCCAATGGTCTCTCTCGTGCACCGTCTTCAGGATCGCCAGGAGCCGGTTTTCCCATTGTCCGACATATTTCATGCCCGAAATCAGACGTCCCGGCGCGATCGCCCACATCTGTTCGCGTTCCACCCCCCTTGGTTCGCCACGTTCTGCCCGTTGGCGACAATGTCGATACACCCACTCCTCGATCAAGGCCGTTTTTCCGGCTTTGGATGGTCCCACGACCATCACGGGCCAGCGGGCGGGATCCTCCAAGGCTCGTTGCAACTGCTGCAAGGGACCCGCCTGACCGAGCGAGCGAGAAAGTCCATCGGGGTACAGATCATCCAGGCAGCGGCCGATCTCACGCAACTCCACGGCCCCGTCGAGTGTCTCGGTAGCATCGAACAACGTGAGCAAGTCTGTTTCGTCGTCGGTACTCGCATTGGGATCGACGTCGATCGTCACTTCCGTCAGCCACAACTTGGAAACGGCGCGGCAGCGCTCCAGTTGCGCGTCGAGTTGCTCAGGTGATTCCTTATGCAGTTTCGAAAAGTGCGATTCCAGAGTTTCGACCGTCCGTTGTTGCAATGATTCTCCCTTCGCCACTTCGAACCAGACGTCGGGGACCAAGGGCGTCATGGCAATCGTCCGATCGCACGCGTCGAACGTCACGACATGGAAGGATTCACGTACCCGCGTTCGCCGAAAATCGAGAACCAGATTGAACCGATGTAGCCTTGTATCGGGACAAAACGTCAGGTCGATAAGCCGCTGCGAGTCGCCGCGCTGCGCCGCCGCTCGCAGGTGATCGCGAATGTCCGTCCTCAGATTATCAACGGCACGAGCGAAACGCGGATGGCTCCGCTCGTCCAGTTCGAAGAACAAGGGAAACGCGCAATACGGCGGTCCGGAACCGGAATCCGATGACTTGCGATAGACGACGATCGGAATATCCACTCTCATCTGTCGATGAAACTTTCGATTCGCCCCCAGTACGATCCGTTGATGCAGTCGGCCAGCGCTTCCCCCAGCCCGCCCGCGCGGTAGGCGATCTTCCGGTAGCCAACGCGCGACCGTCTCGAGCAGACATACGTTCGAACCACCTCGCCGGTCTGGTCAGTCCCCGTCAAGGGGTTGAGGGAAAGAACATATTCGTCGAGGGACGGTGTTACCGTTACGCAGCAGTCCGATTCGCCCCCCTTTTGTTTGCGGCGATCCGTCATGAACCGGTGGACGCCCGTTTCCGGCTCCAACTTGGGCCAGGCTGCTTCGCCGTGCAGCACGATTGCCAGTCCGACCAGGCCTTGAGGTAGCTCCTCTTCCGGTTGTTCCGGCAACGATGCCATTTGCACGGCGCGAAATCCGGTCTCGCCCCCGGATATCCAGCGGGCGGATGCCCGAATCGGTTCGCCTTGTTCGCCGGCGAACTGGTGGCGCACGATACGGTAGGCGGTAGCTTCCCACGGACACTGTTGGGCGACTGTTTCATAGGCTTTCGCCAATTCCACCATGGCAGCATAGTGTTTTCCCAGGATCACCAGCGCCGCCTGATGAGGACGTTCGAACTCACGCCAATACAGCAATTCTGCGATCGCGTTCCGTTCTCGCTGCAAATCCGCACACTCGAGGTTCACTCGGCCGGCATCGATGCACCTTCGCTCGCCGAAGTCGGCGACCAAGTCGTTTTCTCGGTGACACACACGTGCCAGCAAACTCGAGACGCGTTGCTCGAGGTTCCGGAGCGTTTCCAAGGCCTCCGAACGACGAGCCATGTGCTGCGAATTTCCGCGACGGACCATCCGATTCCGCTTGCGGACCATCCATTCGATTTCATTGCGCACGGCAAGTAGCGCCGAACTTTCCTCGAGTGCTACCACCGAACGCCTCAAATCCATCCACTGTTCCACAGCCGATTTCGATTCGCGCGCTGTCGTCGTACTTTCCGCGTCTTCCCGATCGTGGGGACTCGCTTCTGAGACACGAACGACGATGCGACCGTTGCAGACATCCGCACAGGCGACTTTCGGGGGGGTGGCGAGCGAAGAGGTCAGTGCATCGGCGACCGGCACCAGGACGTCCCGTTCGATCACTCGCTTGAGAGCACGAGCTCCGTACTGCGGCGCGTGGCCACGCTGCACGATCCGATTCACCACCGCGTCGGAGAACCGCCAGCCAATCTCGAAATCGCGAAAACCGTCTCGATGACCGACCCGGTCCAATTCCCGGCGGGCGATGGCTGCCAGGTGTTCGCGACTCAGTGGCAGGAACGGGATCACTCGGTCGATCCGATTGAGGAACTCGGGCCGCACCTGATCCTGGACCGCTCGGAGAAAATGCTCATCGGCCCGCCGGCTACCGGCTTCCTCACCAGCAAAGCCACTCAGCGAGCGACCGAACGTCTCAGCGCCCAGATTGGACGTCATGATGATCACCGAGTTGCAAAAATCGGCGGTTCTGCCTGCCGTGTCGGTCAGTCGTCCCTCGCCCAGGACTTGCAAAAGCAAGTCGTGAAAGCGAGGATGCGCTTTCTCGAATTCGTCCAGCAACACGACGCCGAAGGGCTGCTCGCGCACGCGCGAGGTCAAGATGCCTTCGCGCCCACGTTCACTTCCGATCAGCCGTTCGACAGCCAGTGCGTCCGAGTATTCACTCATGTCGATCCGCACCATCCGCTCCGCACTGCTATAGAGCAGTCGGGCCAGCGCCTTGGCCATCTCGGTCTTGCCCACCCCCGTGGGACCGATCAGCAGTAGCGAGGCGATGGGACGTCCGGGGCGGGTCATTCCGGCTTTGAGCGATGCGAGCAACTCCACCACGGTGTCGACCGCCAGCGGTTGGCCGATCACGCGGCGGGCCAGTCGGTCTCGAGTCTGCTCGAGATCCAAGGGTGTGTCATCCAGCAGGAAACGAGGCAATCCGGTTTCTCGAGCGAATGCGGCAACGACATCGGCGGAGCTGACCGCAGCCTCGTCCTTCCGATGAGCCAGCAGGTGACTGAGGAAGCGAATGGGCCGTGACGGATAACTGGAATAGACAGCATAACGTCGATGGAGTCGGTCCGCCGTGTCCACCGCCGCCGGCTCGAACTTTACCCCCTGTTTCTTGGACAACTCTCCGGCAACCCGTTCCAGAATCTTCTTTCCCACCGCCGATGTCGGTTCGGAGATCTCCACGCGACGGAGGAATTGCAGCAATTCTCCATGATGTGTCTCGAGCCAGGAAAACTGCTCGGGAGTACATTCGAAGACGGCGGTCAGTTGTCCTCGAGACACATACGGGCGGAGAAAATCGGCGATGCTCTGCTCGTTCTGCGAGTGCTGCCCGACGGTGGCCAAGTCGACCAGGTGGCCCAGGTGGAGGATGGCTCGAGTTCTTTCCGCCTCGGCGCACAGATTCAGACATCGCTCCTGCCATTGTCCGAATCCGGACATCCCGGCGACCAGCCTCGCTCCGGTGGTACTCCAGAACGGTCGATGGGCCAATCCCAACTCGCCACTTAAACGAACGACTTCGTGCAGGGCCGCCGTTTTTCCGACACCCGCAGGGCCGACCAGCAGCACACTGCGCGGCGCCCCGGATGTCCACTCTGTGGCGATTGCCAGCACGACGTCGTCGAGACAATAGGCGGTCGCCATGTCTTGCGGCCGCATCCGCGTGGCCACCGTTGACAAGACCGAGCAAGATTCTGCCTCTTCCCGCTGCCGTGCTTTCTCCGGCAGTGTCTCCCACTCGGCTTCGACCCGCAGCAACCGTCGCTCGACCCGGCAGCAGCGGATCAATAGCATGACGTCCTGCAGTCGCTCGCAGCGAGTAACCCGGTGCCGGTGGAGTCGGGCATGCGTGCGCACGGCCGTGGCCCGGTTACGACCCGCCGCGATGACGGCGTCCAGCCCGAGCCCCGAGACGTGCATCAGCTCAGCCGAACCGGCCGCCTGAATCAGAACGGGCCAGCGGACCGTGATCGGGTCGCGCCAAAACTGCGTTCGTTGGGGAGGTGCGATTTGGAAATCGACATCGACGATTTCCCACTCGAGCGGGAGCGACCGGTACCATGCTGCGAACGCCGAACTCGTCTCCACTTCCTGCCGCAGACGAACGACGAGATCCCTTTCCAGAGTCCGGAGCGAATCACCGATCAGGATCAGATGAGGCAGTTCCAGGACGGTTGCCAGAATCAGGCCGTTTTCCAGATACTGGAACACGACTTGGAAATCGAAACGTTTTCTCACGGTCCGTTCGATTCGACGAGTGTTTTCTTCTTCAGTAAATGCCGTTCGAACCAGTTCACCCATTCCTTGGCGGCTCGAGTCGCTCCGTCACCCCTGAAACCGTGTCCGGCGCCTTCGATGATCACCAGCTTCGAGTCGACACCGTGCTTTTGGAGTGCCTGGTGGATCTTCTCGCTGTGCCACGGGGGCACCAGCGTGTCTTGATCGCCGTGCACGAGCAACGTCGGTGCATCATCGTCGGTCACTTGCAGCAGCGGAGAGTAGTCCTCGGCGAGCTCCGGGGCGAACTGCAGCGCAGGAAACCGTTTGGGGAAGTCGTCGCTGGTGACGTAGGGTCGAAGATCGGTCGGGGGGAAGTAGACGGCTACCGCGGCCACCCGGCTACTCTCGCGCAGCACCGGATCCTTGGCATCCGGTTTGCCCGCGTCCGCCGTCGTTCCCAACATCAAGGAGAGATGCCCTCCCGCACTGCCGCCACTGACTCCCAACCGCTCCGGATCGATCTTCCATCTTGCGGCGTGTTTCCTCACAAACCGCACACTCCGGCGAACATCTTCCACGATCTCCGGGATCACGAATTTGGGACTGCTGCCGTGGCGGACGGCGAACACGGTGAATCCGCGATCGAGCAGCGGTTTGAACAGAGCCATCTCCCGATCGGCCGGCATCCAGCGAGAAAACCATCCACCGCTGACCATGAACAGCACCCCGGCGCCGTTGGCTTGCTCCGGCTGAAACACGTCCATCGTCAGCGCCATGCCGAACTTGTGCCCGTATACCACATCGGTTTCAATGTGAACCTCGCCGCGAGCGACCGGCGCCAACCACAGCACCACTCCCGCCAAGACGCACGCCCAACGCCGAATGGACCAACCGGTACCGCTCCTTGCCATAACAAGAACCCTCCCAACAAGACGCGTCGCAACCCTCTCAGCACGTGATTTTTCTCATGGTGGCGGATTCGATGGGCGTTTGCAAGGGAAGCGTCGACGGCGGTCAGCTACGAGAACGCGACCATCCCAGCCGAAGGATGTGTCCCAGGCAGCGGTCGGTGCAAATCCCGCAGCGTGTGCAGTCGGGATCATCGATGGCCGCAGCGCCGCGGCAGACGTAGTCCTCCATCACCGCGATTCCCATGGGGCAATCTCGGGAGCAGCGGCGACAGGCCAGCCGTTCTTCGCCCGTGATGCGCACTCGCAGCAGGCTCCACCGTCCCAGCAGACTGTAGAACGCTCCCAGCGGACAAAGGGACCGACAGAACACGCGAGGCCACCACCATTCGATGAGGAGCAGCACGGCCAGCGGCGCCAATGCCCACAGTCGGTCCTCTCCCCGCCAAGCGAAAGGCAGATTGATGGGGGACCAGGTGGCGAACAGGGGAACGGTGGCGACGGCCGATCCGACCAGACAGCCTGCCAGCACATAGAACTTGACGCCGTGTGCCGCGGTGCGACGCGATTGGAGTGGGGGAGGGTGCGTCTTTTGTACGCGCTGCCGTACGCTCTGATGGAGTTCCAACACCAGCCCCAAAGGACAGACCCAGCCACAGAACACGCGGCCCAGCAGGAGTGCGGCCACCACCGTCGTCGCCATGCCGGCGACGAGTTCCCGGGAGAGGGTCCGCGAAGCGACGATCGTCTCCAGTCCGGCAAGTGGATCGAGAATGGTCCAGGCTCCGAACCAGACAGCGCCGTTCCAGTTGCCATGGAACAGACGGGGCGGGATCCAGGGTTCGCAGAGGAACACCAGGAGCAGGGCCAGGGCCGTGAGTCGATGAGCCCAGGTCCAAAAGGGAAACCCCGGTCGGGCTCCGCGGGGGCGGCGATGCGGGCAGTCGGATTCAGCCGGTTCGACGATCGGGAGCGAAGCGGAAACCGTCCGGCTCATGGCGGGGTCTCCCTGGGAAACCGTCTTTTCGAACCGAACGGTTCGACGTGAATCGACGGAGGCTCGGTCAGACAGGCGTGGACACACAGCCCGCAGCCGACGCAGTGAGGCGGGTCGACGTAGGGACGCCCTAACGCGTCATGGCGGATCGCCTCGCCGGAGAAGGGGCAGGCTCGCCAACAGGCTCGGCAGACCACGCCTTGAAAGGGCAGGCAGGTTCGCTGGTCGATACGGGCCACGCCGATGGCGACTTGCCGGCGAGTCGTGCCCGGACGCAGCGCCCCGGTGGGGCAGGCGTCGATGCAGTGCATGGCCGGTTGCCCTGCGCACAAGTCACAGGGTTGTCGCCTCGCGTCGATGGCGGGTGTTGCGGCCGCACCGGGCCCGACGCCTGGCAGGATGACCAATGCGTCCACTGGGCAGGATGTGACGCAATGATGGCAGCGAATGCACTGACTGAGGAACTGGTGTTCGCTTCGTGATCCTGGAGGTCTCAAGTGAGCCGCTTGGCCGATCTGCCGACGAGCGGCTGTTCCCGTGAGTCCAGCGACACCGACAGTCGATGCCGCCGCCAGGAAGCTGCGACGATCCATTGCCTCGTCTCTTTCCCAACGCGGGCTGTGCCCGCAACTCAAGAAGGAAACGCAGAGCACGCGGAGGACGCAGAGAAGAACTCCGAGTAGAAACGATCAGACATCCAACAGACTCTCATCTCCTCGGCGTTCTCCGCGACCTCTGCTGTTCAACAAAAATGCGCGCCGTGCGCGCATCGGGCACCGGCTTTCGGTTGTCACTACGACCCTTGCAGCCTCCGGTCTCCCGCCTCCAGCCTTGCGGGCGCCGCCCGCGTCAGGGCGATGCCTGTGTCACCACATGACACGTGCGGCATTTCGAATTCTTAGCGATGTCGGGGACGGACACGTGCTTCACTTTCGGAGCGTTCTGGACTCCCGTTTCGTGACAGGTCATGCAATCGGTCCGACTCCACGCACGCTGGTGGTACTCGGTCGCCGACAGCGTCGGCGGGAAGGCGCCCGGCGCATAATCCGCGTCGGCCGACTGCGACTTTTGGCACGCGGCCAGCGTGCAGAGTACCGCCAACGTGGCCAGTGCGACACTGCAAATGATCCACCGCATAACCGGCTCCTCGCTTCAATCTACCCGCTACACCTTTTCCAGCTTGACCGCGCAGATCTTGAATTCGGGCTGCTTCGATCCCGGGTCGTAAGCGTCAATGGTCACCTTGTTGATCAGCGACTTCGGATCGTCCCAGTGGAACGGCACGAACACCATTCCCGGCCGAGGCGTGTCGATGACTCGCGCCTTGATTTCGGCGGTCCCGCGGCGGGACGTGATGCGCACTTGATCGCCGTTGGACACGCCAAGTGTCTTTGCGTCGTCGGGATGGATTTCCACGTACGCCTCGGGCTGGGCCCGGTCCAGTTCGGGTGCGCGGCGGGTCATCGTTCCGGTGTGCCAATGTTCGAGCACTCGGCCGGTCGACAGCACATACGGGTACTGATCGTCGGCCGGTTCCGCCGGCGGCTTGGCGGGCCGCAGCCAAATCACGGCTCGCTTGTCCGGTTGAGCATAAAACCGGATTTCGCCTGGTTTCGCCTCGGCATCGGCAAAGGGTCCCTGATCGAGCAGAGGATCTTCGCCCTTGACGAAGCGGCGAGCCGTCCCCGGATGGTCTTCGGTGGGGCAGGGCCATCGCAGGCCACGCTCCTTCTTCAGACGCTCGCGGGTCATTCCCATGAAATCATAGGGCGTTCCCTTGGACGCCAGCCGCATTTCATCCCACACGTCGGCCGGCGTCGAAAACTTCTCGCTGATGTACCCTTGTTTGACCACGCCGGCCTTTTCCAGGCGAGTAGCCAAGTCGAGCAGGATATCGAAGTCCGCGCGAGCTTTTCCCGGCGGGTCGACCAGCTTTTCGGCCAATTGGTACCGCCGCTCGGACATGCCGAACACGCCTTCCTTTTCCGACCACATGGCCGCCGGCAACACGACGTCCGCCAGTTCGGTCGTGCGAGTCGGAAAGATGTCGGCCACGACGATAAACGGTTTGTCGGGGCGCGGTTTCCCCATCGCATCGCGGTAGGGAGTCAGATTGGGCAGCGAGTGGCCGGGATTGGTGGTGGTGACGAACAACGATCGCACTTTGTTTTCCGCGAGCGCCCGGAACAACTCGATGGTGTTGAGTCCCGGTTTGGGTTGGATTTTGCCCTCGTCGGCGCCCCACAGTTGTTCCATTTCCTTGCGGTGCTCGGGATTCTTTACGACGCGACCGTAGGGCAGGATATGGCACAGCGAGCCGGTGTCGCGGACACCGCCGCAAGCATTGGGCTGACCGGTGAGGGAGAACGGAGTGGCTCCCGGCTTTCCGATTTGTCCGGTGAGCAGGTGCAAGTTGTGCACGAGATTGTTGGCGAATACGCCGCTGGTGCGCTGATTGAGTCCCATCGTCCAAAAAGACATGGTGGGTCCTTCGGCGAACATTCTTGCCGCGCGGACGATCTCCTTGGCCGGCACGCCGCTGACGGCACTCGCTTTTTCCGGCGTGAATGCCTCGAGGAATTTGGTGTAGGCATCGAGGTCCACCACTTTCGGATCACCGTTTTCCACGGTCTTGAAAGCAACGTGGTTCTTCAAGAAGTCGGCATCATACAGTTTTTCCTGGATGATGATGTAGGCCATGGCGTGCAGGACGGCCAGATCGAAACCGGGGATGGGATCGAGATGGACGTCGGCCAGATCGCGTACCGGCGATTTGCGAGGATCGAGCAGGATGACACGGGCTTTCTTGCCGCTTTGCCGATTGACCAGAATCTGGTCGAAGATCACGGGATGGCACTCGGCCGTATTCGAACCGAGCAGAAAGAAGACCCGGGCGTGCTCGATATCGTCGTAACACCCCATCGGCTCATCCTTGCCGTAAGTCGAAACATATCCTCCGACCGCGCTGGCCATGCAAAGCCGAGGGTTCCCCTCCACGTTGTTCGTTCCGATGCCCCCTTTGAACAACCGATTCGCCAGATAGCTTTCTTCGGAAAGGCACTGCCCCGAACCGTAGTAGGCGACGCTGTCAGGCCCGTGTTGGCGAATGTCGTCGGCGAACCGCTTGGCGACCAGTCCCATCGCCTCGTCCCACGTCGCTTCGACCAGTTTTCCGTTCTTGCGGACCAGCGGCGTTGTGAGCCGATCCTTCGAGTGAACCACTTTGGGCAGGAAGAGAGCTTTGGCGCAGACCAGCCCCTTGGTCGTCGGATGTTCCGGGTCGCCCCGCAGGGCCACCAGGCGTCCCGCATCCACTCCCAGCCTCACGCCACAACCCGTGCCACAATAGCGGCAGACCGACTTGTGCCACTCCAGCGAAGCCTCGTCCAAATCCACGTCGGTGGGAGCGTTGCGCGTGCATCCCGCGGTTGCCGCCACCGCCGACATTCCCAACAACTGTACGAATTCGCGTCGATTCGCTTCCATCCTCGCCACACTCCCCTCTGTCAAGGTGACTCGGCGCCCTTCTCATCGCAGACCGGGCGGCTTGGTTGCCGACGTTCCAGCCATGTCGAACGGCGGACCGATCATCCTGGGCAGCCACTGGCTACGCGCACTTCGGCTGCGGTCATTTCAACGCTCCCCTTCCCCCATCACGGTTTTCCAGGCTGCTTTCCAGGTTGTAGCAAACTTCACGCCAAACTCGGCCGGCCGTCGCGCGGCAAGCGGATTTCGGTTCGGTTCAACGCTTTTTCGATCCATCACGCAGCGAGTGGGGCGCATGCCGGTTGCCGAAGAGACAGATCGTCGCGCCGTGTCCCGTGCCGTTGTGCACACCGCGCGGAGGCGAAGCGCCGCAATTCGGTCGGTCGCTGCGGGGGATCTGTCGGCGGGACGGTTCGATCAGTCGTCCCCGGACTCGTCATCGCCGTCAGGCCGAACGGCAGGGGAATCGAAAGTCTCCCCCGGAGTGAATGCACGGTCCGATTCCATTACTCGCACGCGCCATTCGGTGCGCCGGATGAGTGCCCGCATCAATCGTCGCCGAATCTGGCGACGGACCAGCGGAACCAGCAGAGCGAAGCCCACCATGTCGGTGAGTATTCCCGGCGTAATCAGCAAAGCTCCGGCCACCAGCACCAGCACGCCGTCCACAATCGATGCCCCGGGCAGTTCGCCGGCTTGAAGCTGCCGCTGAACCTGCAGCCAGATTCCCAGTCCTTGCCGTCGCGCGGCGATCGACCCGACGATCCCGGTGATCAGCACCAGCAAGATAGTGGCTTGCCAACTGATCTGCTCGGCCAGCCAGAGCAGCAGGGCCAGCTCGACCAAAGGCACCACCACGAACAGGGTCAGCAGGTAGAGAATCATCGAGGCCGCGTCGTCCCCCGTCTCTTTTCCGAGACACTACGTGTGGTCACATGTTCAACGACCAGCGCATGCCGCGCGGTCCGGCATTGACGACCGGCGTGCTTCCCACACGGCCCTCTGTTTCCCAGCAGTCGTGGATGTGACCGCATACGGCCAAACGAAGCTGGTGGTGCTCGATCGCCTCCCGAATAGCGAGGCTTCCCAAATGTGTACCGTTGCGATTGGTATCGACGACTCCTCGGGGAGGCGAGTGGGTAACCAGTACGGCGTGGTCGGGACAGTCGCCCAGCATGGCCGCTGCGGTCGCCTCGTCCAAATCGAAGCTCCAGGAGCCGAAAGGCGTCACCGGCACGGCTCCTCCCAGCCCGAAAAACGTCACGCCGTCGATTTGCACACTCTGGCCATGCAGTACATGAGCATCGGGCCAGTTGTCTGTCGCCTGCTTCAACTCGTCGTCGGTTTCGGCGTTTCCGGCGACCAACACGGCCGGGCAGGGAAGCTCGCGCAGGATGTCCAATACATCCTCGAGGCCTTCGCGGACGCTGGCGAAGTCGCCCGCACCGACGGCCACGTCGACCGGCTGGCTCTGCGCCATTTCCAGAAGATGTTGGGCGGCTTCTCGGTCTCGGTGCAAATCGCTGAACAACAAAAGTTCCATCGAACGTCCCCATGAACCGGCAGATCAGATCGCGCCGGCGCATGGTAAGATCATCCGGGGAGAGGAACAAGCCCCTGCGTGTCAGCTCACTCAAGTGTCGACCGCATCGTCGGGCAGCGCCTCGTATTCGACGTCACTGCGGCTGAGCAGGCGGTAGGCGTATTCGACGCGATCCGACCTGGCTTCGATCAGCGAAACGGCTGCTCGCGTGATGGAAATATCGTCCACTTCCACACCGAAAACGACCTCGGCAGGTCGGCCGGCCAAAATGGTGGGTAGATTGTGCTCGGTCGAGTAGTAGGCATCGAGCCACGGGGCCACGCGTGCCGGGTCGGGCACCAGCAGATAGCGGTGGCGCGTACCTCCCCATTGCTCCGGCGCCGTTCCAGCGAGTTCGAACCAATCGCAGAGCTGAGCGGCGAGCGCGGTCCGATCGCCGGGAGCCGCGTGCGTGATCACGTCGCATTGGGCCACGGCCTCGCCGACCAGAGCGAGAGCTTCCCGCAGCAGGCACTCCGGCAGCAGCGTTCTCCCCTCGGTTCCGTCCCGCAGGACGTCGATCCAGTTTTCGTGCTCGGTGTGTCGCTGCAGGCTCTCGGCCACGGCTCGATCGAGCCGCTCCAGCAGCTCGACCGTCCGCTCTTCAATCACGCCTCGGGCCGCCTTTTCGTAACCGTTGCTCGGCCGCTCGTCCGGCCCGCAGTCTCGATCGCCGGGAGGTTTGCTGACCGAATCGTGGATGATTCGAAGTTCGCGAGAGATATTCACGAGTTCCTCGTGGGTGTTGGACAGAATCCGCTCCGCTCCGGCGAGAAGTGCCAGCGCCTGCCGAAGCCGAAAAGATCCCCACCGCAGAGCCACCCACTGTCGAATCCGAGTCTGCGAACCGTCCTCTTCGCCGGGCTTCGACTTGTTCTTGCTCTTGGTTCGGAGATGGCCGCCGCCGGCGTCGCACTCTTGAGCGATGGCGGTTTGTGAGCCGGTCAAGTGAGTCTCGATTCGGGCCAGATCGCGCCGCAACGTGTCGGCTGTTTGTCGCAGCATCTGACGAAGCTCCCGCAGCATTGCGTCGGCTCCCGCCACGCGGCAGTCGGGATCAGTAGCCGCCTGCACGATTCGAGCGACCACCGGCGCGACCTTGGCCTCCAGATGTTCGTGTTGTCGTTTCAGGAGGACCGGTGCCAACAGACCGGGGTCACTGGTGAGCACCGCTTCGTCATCCGACTCGTCGCTGCCGAGCAACCGAACCAGCAGCGATCGCACTTCACCGATCCACTCCCGGAATGACTCGGGCGTATCTGTGTGCGGTCGCAACCGCATCGACTCGCGCAGCAGGAATTCGCCTGCCGGTTCGGAGAGGGCGGTTTCGCACCACTGGTCGATTTGGGCGAGTGCTTGCTGTGCGTCCAGCCCCGTCGCGTTCCAATGCCCTGCGGTTTGATCCTGGATGGCCGGCACGGCGCTGCTTTGGCAGCGAGTCGACGACACCGAGACGGAAGTGCAGGTGACGCGTTCTCGAATCGATGCCGTGGATTCCGGTTGAGGCAGTTCTCCGGTCAGCCAGGATTCGACCAGTTGGCCCGCCAAACGCCGCGCGGCGTCCTCCAACAGGGTTCCCTGGCGAGCTCCCACCGCGTGAGCCCCGCAGGCTCGGAGTCTACAGCGGTCGGCCGGCTTGGCGGAGCGAGCGGTTTTTGCCAGTTTCTCGGCAAGGCGTGCCAGCGCCGTGGTGGTTTGCAGCGAAAGCTGCTGTGCGACTTCCCTCAGGCCATGCTCATAATCGGCGGGCGGCAGCGAATCGCCGACCCAGTGCAGGTAGAGATCCGAAAACAGCGGCTGTTCGCCCGAGCGGCGCTGAGCATGGTGGACTTCGACCAGCGTGGCATAAGCGCTCACCACCGCCAATTCGCGCTTCTGAGCGTCCCGCGGCGAGGCATGCAGCAGCACGCCGCGACACATTCCAGGCTTTCCGTTGGCGACGAACACCTCGCGCACCGTCCGGGCCGCCTCGACCAGAATCCCGCCACCGGTTCCACCCCCCAGGCCGGCTATCAGAACGACACGCGGGGACGGGTTATCCTCAGCGCCCAAGCCGGACTGTTCCACACTTTTCCGAACCGATTCGGGCCGGCAGACGTAATCGAGAACTTCCGTCAGCCTCGATTCGAACTCCGATTGCCAGTCGACGAAGGCCAGGCAGCCCAGCGGCCGCAAACCGTTGGTGGCCGGAATCTTCGGAATGTGGTACAGCCAGCGACGGCTGAGCCAGCGAGTGGGATCGTTGGCGCTCGACTTGTATTCTTGCGGCCGCTTGAGCGGGATCGGCAGCAGGGGATCGACGGGGCAACTCGAGCCGTGCTGCGACGGTGCCGTGCGCGCCAGGTCGTTGACATCCGTGTCGACCATGAGAAACTGCCAGGCGGGGATCCTGTCGATGTCCCCCACCTGTTCACCGAGCGCCTCGCGCAGGTGGCGCACCACACGGCAACCGGCGCCTCCCAGCCCGACCCAGATCGTGGGGTGCAGAGGTGCGGTGTGAGAGGTGACCTCGATGGGGCCGGCATCGCGGCACGGCGCGTCGCCGACTTTGGGCACGCGGCGTTTGGGCTGGCCGGGATGCGTCCGCGACGCAGCGACCGACGAACGACCGGCTCGACTGCCCGATCGCTCGGATCGCGGCGGTGCCTGCGTGCGCAGCGAACTTTTCGAGCGGCCGGCCCCTGCCGGCCCCTCGTCGACGGCTCCGCTTTCCGGTGCGCGAACCAGTGCCTCGACAAACTCCCGGCAACTGCCGAAACGGTCTTCGGGACGCTTGGCCAATGCCTGCCGCAGCACTGCCTGTTCCGCCGGAGCGATGGCCCCGAGCTTCGGCGCTGCATGCAGATGTTGCTTGGCCAGTTGCCCCGCCGTGCGCCCCGCGAACGGCAAGGTCCCCGTCAACATTTCCAGGTAGACGATGGCCAGGCTGTACTGATCACTGCGGGAACTCGGTTCGCCCTCGAACAACTCCGGCGGCGCATAAAGCGGCGTCAACCCTCCCAGCAGCGATGCGGTCACGTCCTGCAGTTTCTTCACCAGGCCGAAATCGGCGACCTTGATTCGGCCGCCGACCAGCAGCAGATTTTCCGGCTTGATGTCCAAATGCTGCAGCGCATGACGCTCAAGCATGAAATCGAGCACATCGGCGGCATCGCGCATGTAGGTCAGCAGTTCCTCCCGATCGATCCCGCATCGCCCTTCCGTTTTGCACTGGTCGAAGCGGTCCTTGAGACTCCCTTCGGCCAGTTCCGTGACGATGATCAACCGGCCGTCCGCGATTTCAATCCGCTCCAGGGAGAGCAGGAATGGATGGCGGACATCCTTGATTCGCTCGAGCGATTTCAGTTCGCGAGCCGCCCGGTCCTCTTCCAGGCGGCCGTAAACGAATTTCAAGGCTTTGACCAGGCCTCCCGGTGCTTCGGCCTTCCACACCTCGCCATAACCACCGGCCCCGATCCTCTCGAGGATCCGGTAGCCCGGAATCGGTTCTTGGGATGTTTCCGTCGTGATCGTCACGATCGTTCCTTTTCGCTCAAGTCGATATCGCCGCGAGTCCGGTCACTCTCACCCCTCGCCCCTCGCACCGCTCCACTCGAGTTCCCGATGCATCGTCAGGCCACCGAACACGCTCCCTTGAGCATACCGACATCCCAGTTCGTAAACCGCATCGACGTCGTCTTGATCGGCGACACCCGTGGCGATCACTTCGGTACCGATTTCCTGAGCGGCACGGATCACCAGTTGGAGTTGTCTCTGGCCTCCGCTGCTGCGACCGACTCCCGCCGCCATGGCCGTGTTGAGTTTGAGGAAATCGGGGCGCAAGTCGGCGCAGTCGGCGATTTGGGCCGGTCCGCCGCGAAAATCGTTGTACGCGATCTTGATGCCTTCGTCCAACAGTGCCTGCAGGAAGCGGCGAAAATAGGGGATGTCGCAGACGGCCGTGTGAGGAATGCCGGCTACGATCACATGGTCATCACCGAGTCGATCGCGCATCCGCGCGAGGGACTGCACGAACCGAGGGGTTCCCACTTCGGGAGTGAGCGCATTGAAAAAACAGTGTACGGAACCGTTGACAGGGAGCGGCTGGCTGACGGCCAGCAGCCGGTAGAGTTCGCTCAAGCGGTCGTTGATGCGGCTTTCGATCCCGCGCAAACGCCGTCGCACGGCGACGTCTCCCAGCCACTCCTGCTCATCCCATTGCAACTCGAAGCCGAAGCACTCGGTCCGTTCCAAGTCTTCGATGCGGTCGAATCGCCAGCGCAATGTCTGCTGCAATACCATTTCCTGCAAACGCCGGTGTTCGAGAATCCACGGAGTGATCCCGGAATTGGCCACCGCTCGGTCGGCCATCACCAACGTGGCATCGGGTCGAGGCGTCTCTTCGATACCTCGGCAGAACACCAGAGTGATATCGGCCAACTCGAGCTGGTCCCCGTCGGCCAGCTCCGCCTCATCCACGCGTTGCCCGTTGAGCAAGGTGCCGTTGGTACTCTCCAGGTCCCGCACCCAATACCGTCCCTGGCGGAACTCGATCGAGGCGTGCCGGCGCGAAACGCGACCGGAGGGCAGAGTCAATTCCAGCCCGTCCTGGCGTCCCATGATGAACGGGAACCGGGTGAGAGCCACTTTTCGCGGCTCGGTTTCTCCGTCGATCTGGAATTCCAAACGCGGTGTACCGCTCGGCCCCGCCGAGAAGATCTGAGTGCGCATCGAAGTGACGTCCTCGTGAGCAGACAATTCAAAACAAGGGAGCGCAGCTACGGCGCCGAACGCTCCGGTCCTTCAATGAACCATAGCATTCTCGGCTACGTTTCCGCGGCCGATCTGCGGTGAGAACCGGGCTCTTTTTCCCGACACCCCCCTTGCGATCTTGAAGTAAGCTTTCGTAGCCCGCTGCGCATTACGGGCCGCTATCCCCGTTTCTTTCCGACGATTCCGAGCCCTGGCAGGAGACCCTACGGCATGCCGCAGACGTGGAACCACCCTTACGAGATCGTGATTGTGTCTCGCGAACGAGAGTTGCTGCGCCGGATTTCCCGGTTTTTAGCGTTGTTCCGATACGGCGTGCATGAGATGACATCGGTGGATGCCGCTTTGGAACGCATCCAAGTCGCGCCTCCGGACTTTCTCATCGTCGACGCGGCGATCAGCGACCAACCGCATCGGCTGCTGCACACCACGCATCACTGCGGACCCCGCCATCCGGTCTACTCGTTCCTGCTGGTCAGCGAGCCGACGGAACAACAGCTCGACGAAGCCCTGCAAGCGGGAGCGGACGACGTGCTGACTCGGCCGCTGATCTGCGGCGAGCTGCTGGCCCGCCTCCGCACCGCCGCTCGCATGCTCGAATTCGACCGACGGTACGACCGGCAATTCCTGCGAGACCCGCAAACGACCTGGCTCAGCGAATACGAGTTTCTCCAGCAGATCCGCCGCCATGTCGACGGCCCCGAGTCGAGTGGCATCGGTTGTGCGATCATCGATATCGATGAACTCGACTGCATCAATCGCCGGCACGGTTACGCGCTTGGTGACAGTTTTCTGGCGGCGGTCACCGAGCGTCTGACCGACTGGAGTGAACAACCGTTGGCCTGGGCTCGCGTCGACGGCGGTCGCTTCGCCGCTCTGGTGGCGGGGGACGCTGCCGCAACGACCACTTGGTGCGAGGAAGCTTCCAAGTTGCTATCCGAGCGTCCCTACTTGTTGGATCAGTTGGAACTCGGTTGCACGGTTAGCATCGGCGTGGCGGTGCGAGAACAGGAACCGCTCGATGCCGCCGCGCTGTGGCAGTGTGCCAACGAGGCGCTGCGACAGGCCAAGCAATCGGGACGCGACTGCGTGGTCGCCTGGGGCGCCTTTGCCGACGAATCCCGCGAGTGGGAAGAGTGGGCCACATCGGGGCGTCTGTTCGAAACCACGCTGGCCCGCGATATCATGATTCCGCTGCCGTCGATGCTCCGCACCGACCTGCCGGCGGCCGAGGCCCGAGCGATCCTCGAGAACTGCCAGTTGCCTCATCTGGCCGTCGTCGATTCGCAAGGTCAGATGGTGGGCCTGCTGCCCCGCTCGGTGGCCGACCAGCCGGCTCCTTCACCCAATTGGGTCGATCAACTGGTCGATTCGGTGACCACGTTCCCGCTGGAAACGCCCTTCGCTGAAGTCATGGACCATCTCACGCAAGACGAAAGCGACCTGCCGGTGGTCGTGGTCCAGCAGGGGCGTCCCGCCGGCGTCATCTATCGCGAAGGACTTGCTGCGCTGTGCGAAGAGCTGCACCCGAATTCCTTCGCTGGCGAAACGGTTTCGGGGACACAGACCCTGCGGGTTCCCGACCCGGCAGTGGCCAACTGGTAGGCGACTAACATTTTCCAGACCTGCACTGCTTGAGACGTAGGAACAACGAACGATGTCTGTGATGGACGAATCCCTGCCCACCGGCAGCCTGCTCGACTCCCTACTCTCCGAGGAGATCTTCCGGCCGCAGGAACCGCAGTCGTTGGAAGACACCGGCCTGCCTTCGACCGTCGTCGAAGCACTCATCTGCAAACAGCTCCTCGCTTGCGGAATGTCGTCGGGACGAGGACTGGCGCAAGCCGTCTGTCTCCCGTTCGGACTGCTGGAACCGATTCTGCAAAACTTGCGCACCCGGCAGTTGATCGTCCATACCGGGTCGGCCCACCTCAACGACTACACCTATGCGCTCACCGATGGTGGTCGTCAGCGAGCGCAGACCGAGATGGACATCTGCGGCTATGTCGGCGCCGCTCCAGTGCCTCTGGACGATTACCTGGTTTCTGTCGACGCCCAGTCGATCCGAGCCGAATCGCCGCGCAAAGAGGACTTGTTGCGAGCTTTCGACGGTCTGACGCTCGATCCGGATACCGTCGCCGCGATCGGGCCGGCGGTCAATTCGGGTGCCGGATTGTTCCTCTACGGCGAACCCGGCAACGGCAAGACGACGTTGGCCCGACGGATTACCGGATGTTTCGGCCAACACATCTGGATTCCCCGCACGTTGTACATCGATGGACAGTTTCTGAAACTGTTCGACGCAACCTATCACCAGGAATTGCAGGAAGAGCAGCACACTCTACTGAAAGAACAGGACCACGATCCGCGTTGGGTGAAGATCCGACGGCCGACGGTCGTAGTGGGCGGTGAATTGACAATGGCCAGCTTGGAGATTCGTCATGATCCCACTCACAACGTCAGTGAAGCGCCGGTTCAGCTCAAGAGCAACTGCGGTTGCCTGTTGATCGACGACTTCGGACGCCAGCGCGTCGATCCCGACGAACTGCTCAACCGCTGGATTGTGCCGTTGGAATCGGGCCATGACTTTCTCACACTGGCCACCGGCAAGAAGATCCAGGTCCCCTTCGACCAGCTCATCATATTCTCCACCAATCTCGATCCGGTCGAATTGGCGGACGACGCGTTTCTCCGGCGGATCCCGTACAAAATCGAAATCGGTGATCCGTCGGAAGACGAGTATCGTCGGCTGTTCGAAATGGCTGCTGAGACGTTCGACTGCCCCTACGACGAGGAAACCGTCAACTACCTCATCCGTACGCACCTTCACGGTCGGGGTCGCCCGCTTCGCCGTTGCCATGCTCGAGACCTGCTGGGGCAGGTGCGGAATTACTGCGCCTATCACGACCTGCCGCTGGAGATGAAACCGGAATACTTCGATCACGTGGTCAAGAGCTACTTCACGGCGCTTCGCGGCCCGTCCCAACCACCGACGGCGGCCGCCGACGCCCTGGCCGCTCAGGCGCCGACGGGCGCTCCTGCAGCCGATCCCGCGGCGGCCACCGCGCCTCCGGCTCCTCCGGTCGCTCCGGCCGCCGAGATGGACATCGACCACACACTCGCCATGGACCGTGGCCGTTAGTGGTAAAGCGAGCTGCGCCCGCAAGAGCGCAGGCGGGAGACCGGAGGCCGGAAGGGGTAGGGGTGGTAGTGACAACCGAAAGCCGGTGCGCGATGCGCGCGGCGCACAGACATGATGACGGAAGACGGTCATGGATGCGCTGAGCGCCGGTCACTCGACGACTTCCGGTTCGACGAGCGGTGCGGAGAGCATCTGCTTCAGGCGGGGGGAGTAGAGCAACCCCGGGACCAGTCGGCCGTACGGAGACGGAGCGCTGCGTTCCAAGCGGTAATCGGCTTCGGGCTGATACGGTTCGTCGTACAGATAGGGCCACATTCCCTGGTCGTTCACGGTCAACTGTTCCAGATCGAGGAACAGGGCAATGCGATCAGTGAGAAAGCCGATATGCTCGGCCGCCACAGAGCTCAGCGACGCCGTGTAGGCCTGCTGAGCTTCCAGGAAGTCGCGCGCGGCCACACGGCCGATTCCGAGCTGCAGTTGCAGTCGAGTGCTGACGACGCGTTCCTGCGCCAGCGCGGCACTCGCCACTGCGATCTCATACTGTTGTCGATCCAGTCGCAACCGGCGCAGATCATCGCGCACGTCCCGCTTGATACGGTCCTCTACTTCGATCCAGCTTCGCAATGCCGCCTGATACGAAATCAGCGCCGTACGATACGCATTGCGTTCCGCCTGACGATTGAGCGGGGTGTCGAAATTGAGTCGGAGACGAGTCGTGCTGTCGTCCCAGGTGAAATCGAACCCACGATTGACGGAATCGGGAGTCCGGATCGTCTGCGAAGCCGTCACGTCGATCACCGATCGGAGACGGTCGGCCGCGTACTTGATTTGGCGCCAGGCATCGGCAACCTGCTCGCGGCGGTTGGCCAGGTCCCAGCGGCGGGCCACAGCGGTCAACAGGGCGTCATCATGATCGATCTGCAGTGCTGACAATCCCACTGTTTGATGCGCAAGAGCCCGATCTGCGCTGGCCACCACCTCCGCTACCCGCTTGCGCAACCAAGTTGCGTCGTTCCATCGTTCCTCTTCGATTCGCGCGATCCGGCTCGCGGTCGCCTGCGCCCGCTGCCGCAATTGGGCGGCCTCCTGGGCGAGAGACTCGATCCGATCGAGTCTCCGATCGGCCACCTCCTGCTCCAAACGCTCCCGCAACGTCACTTCGGCTCGAGCCAACATGCGGGCCGTTTCCAGCACGCCCTCGGGAACCGGTTCACTGCGCAGTAGCAGCCGTTTCCGTTCCCGACTGATGGCGATCCGCAGCGCGCTGACAACATCGATGGTGCGCTGGAACTGTTGGACAATCGGTGCATCTCCCTTCGCCGTGGCTCGGTGAGCCGACTCGGCCAGGCCTACCATGTACCACGCTTCATCCGCGCGCAACTCCGCCAGTTGCCGCAACAACTCCTTGCGGTCGAGCTGCCGGTCGTCGTAGCCGGCGCGCCGCCGTGCCTCGGCCAGCGTCAACATTCTCCGCACCAGCTCGGTCCCTTGCGAAAGCAGCACGGCAGGATCGGGAGCCGGATCATCGCGCTCTTGAACCAGCGTGCGACGGGCCCGCCGTACCAGCTCTTCGCGCACCGTCGCCTCGTCGCGAGCCGTCAGGCGCTCCAGCTCGGTCAAGTCGATGTGGATCAGCAGCTCCGGGGGTAATCCGATCTGAAGTTTGAAATCGTCCAGCGCTCTTTCCAGCGAGTTGCAACTGCGGATCAAACGGCTGAGACTGCGCAATGCATTTTGTTCAAATTGGTCCACTTGGAACCTGGGCAGCCGGTTGGCTTCGTGCTCGGCCTCGCCTTGATGAAAAGCCCTGGCGTTGCTGAAGTAATCCTGCGACCCGATTTCAATGCTCCGGTAACTCAACAGCACGCTGTAATAGCGGTTCGCCAGGTCGCGAAAAAATGTCTTGCGAAACCGAGCGAAGTCGCGCGCCGCATAGACGACGTTGCGCTCAGCCTGAGTCAGGTTTTCAAAGACAACGTCGTTTTGCAAGAAACTCTGAGACAATTGCAAGAGCATCTGCGAACCGACGTCGGCCGAGAATCCGCTGGGGCCGTTGAACGTGAGTACCACATCGTTGGCGAACCGGGCCACCAGGTCGGCGCCGGTCGCAAGAATCTGGCGGCCGTTGACTGTCGTGGGAAGGGCCAGCGTATTGACGGTGGTTCCCGCAACGCGGTTGTGGATGAAGTCGGGAACCGTGCCGTTTCCCAGCGGTGCGAATCGAAGGGAGTAGATGTACCGATCCAAGGTCAACTGCAACGCCGCGCGGTAGAGCGTCTCTTTGCGAGTCTGATACTCCCGGCTGTGGATCAGCGATAGTTCGAGGATCATCGGCAACGTCAGACGCGGTGCGTCGATCCGTTCCTCGGGCCGGGGAGGCCGCTGGTAGGTGCTCTCGAACTCGCGGCGCACCGATTCGAATTCCAGCATCCACCGCCGACACGACTCGGGCAGCGCCTCCCAGTCCGAGCGAGCGACGGGCACCACCTTCAGCCCTTCGTCGTGGCGGTCCTCCTCCAAATCCTCGTCCGAGATCGCCGGCTCCTCGTCCTGATCGGTCTCCCAGGATGCCGGCCTTACGTGGGTGAAGTCCGATGGCCGGGGCGGCACGAGTTGCCGGCTGGACGCCGGATCCACCTCTTCCCAAGTCTCCGCTGAATCGTCCTCGTTGTCGGTCGACTTGCTGTGCACCACATCGTCCACGAATCCACTCTTGTAGAGCCGCGGACCCACCGGCGGCAGGCGGGGAAACGCCGGATCGGTGGGGTCGGCGAATCGGGAGCGGGGATCGGGGAACACCGAGTAATCGGCCGGTGGGGTCCAGGGGGCGCCCGCCGTCTTCTCCGCCAGCGTGGCATAGGTTTCCCGGTCGGCTTGGCGCAGATAATGACGACGACCGCAGCCGGTACAGCAGGCGGCGGTGAAGATGAGCAATCCAGCGAGAACAGGCGATCGGACACCGGCCAGCAGCAACGGCAAAGCCCCCTTAATCGGAAAAGTTTGGCATCTCTGCCTACATCGGCACTCGCCCCAGAGAACATGAGTCCAATCCGGACCGGTGAGCGGGCCGCATCGGGGTTGTTGACGGGAGGCGCTTACTGATGCCGCAGCGCCTCGATGGGACTCATGGAGGCGGCGCGCTGAGCCGGGTAGACGCCGAACACGATCCCGGTTCCCACCGAGATGGCGAACGCGACGACAACGGTCCACCAGGCGACGTACGTTTCGATGCCGAACAGAGCGGTTACCAGCCAGGGGAGCCCCACGCCGACGACGATGCCGATCATGCCGCCGATCGTCGAAAGTACCATGGTCTCGAGCAGGAACTGGACGATGATGTCGCGCCGTCGCGCCCCCAGCGCCCGCCGGATGCCGATTTCTCGAGTCCGTTCGGTCACCGTGGCCAGCATGATGTTCATGATGCCGATGCCGCCCACCAGCAAGGAGATGCCGGCGATCGAACCGAGCACCAGATTCCAGACACGTTTCTCGCGTTCCGCCTGCCGCAGCAGTTCCAGAGGAACTTGCACTTCGTAGTCGACGGTGTGAGGGTGGCGGCGTTTCAGCAGCGTGCGAGCCATCTCGGCGGTTTGACTGACCAGACTTTCATCTCGTACGGCCAAGGTGATCTCACTCAGTTCCACCCGTTCGAAATCTCGGCCGCCGGCTCGGATGATCACCTGCAGTTCGCCGAATCGTTGCCGAGCCGTACTAAGCGGGATGTAGATGTCCTGGTCGAGGTCGGCGTTATCGACACCGCCGGCCACCACGGCGGCCAATCGGGGACGCAGCACGCCGACCACGCGGAACGCGTTGGAACCGAGCAGTACCGTTTCGCCCAGGGGGTCGGAGAATCCGAACAGTCGCCGTACCGCACCGGCTCCCAGCACGGCCACGTTGGTCCCTCGTCGCAGATCATCCTCCGCCAGGAAACGGCCGCGCTCAACACCGATGCCTTTGATCTTGAGAAACCCCGGCGTGGTTCCCAGCACGCGCGCATTGATCATCCGCCGCCCGGCATGCTGGGCGTTCTTCTTCAGCAGCACCATGGGGACGGCCGAGCGCAGAGTGGGCAAGTTGGAGAGCGAGTCGAAGTCGGCGTGTTTGAGGCCATACGACAAGACTCGGCTGGTCTGCTGCGACGTCCCGGTCTGGCTCCCGCTCTCTCCCTCCTGATCGAACCGGGGTTTCATCGAGCGGACAATCACGTTGGCCGCCCCGAGTTGCCGGATCTGCTCGACGGCGTGCCGTTTGGAGCCTTCGCCGACCGCCAGCATGGCGATCACCGATGCCACACCGAGAATGGTTCCTAGAGCCGTGAGGAAACTCCGCAGCTTGTGCAACATCAAGTTGCGGACACCGAGTTTCAACGTGGCCCAAAACATGGCAATGTCCGTCTCGGAGCACTCCGCCGCCGGCCGGTGCCGTCAGCTCTCGTCGGTCGTCAACGCGTTTGGGTTGAGAATCACGCGATCACCTTCGCGCAACCCGCGAGCCACCTGGACGATACGGTCATTGGTCGGGCCCAACGCCACTTCCTTCCGCCCGATCTTGCCCTGCTCGTCGCACACGTAGCAGTAGGTTCGCTTGCCGTCGGGTACGATCGCCTGGACGGGGACCGTGAGCACGTTCTCGAGGTGCTGAACGTGGATTTCCACCACGGCCGTCATTCCGGGTTTGAGGTTTTCGACTTTCTCGTCGATCACCACCGTGGTCCGGTATGCCTTGGTGTCGGAATTGTACCAACCGGTCTGGTCGGGAAGGACGGCCACTTGCTTGACCGTTCCCTCATACACATTGTCGGGGAACGCGTCGACACGCACGGTGGCTTTCAGCCCCGGATGGACCTGATCGAGCACCGATTCATGAATGGACGTGACCACTTGCATCTTGTTCAGGTCGGGTAGCGACAAGATGTGCTGCCGCGCTCGTACGGGCAAGCCGGGACGGATCGTCTCGTTGCGACTCGATGCGTAGGCCACCATGCCGTCTTGAGGTGCATAGATCTTGCACTTTTGCAATTGATCTTGATACCGTTCCAGCAGTTCCTTTTCTTTTTTCCAAAGCTCTTCGCGCGTTTCCAACGATGCTCTGGCCTGCGTGAGTCGGGCTTCGTTGTTCAGGATCACCTGTTCCAAATTGCGCTTGGCCGTGTCGACTCGTCCCTGCAATTGCAGCAGTTGCATCTGCCGTTCGTAAGTCTCCTTCTTCTTCAGTGTCGCCAACTGCGTTCGCATACGATTGATCTTGGCCGCGTACTGGCTTTCAGCCTGCAGGAAGTCGAGCCGGGCTTTGTCGAGCTCACTCTTGCCGGCGTATCCCAGGCGAAACAGTTTCTCGATTCCCTGCTTGTCGTTTTTCTTGAGTTCCAGACTGGCCTCGGCCGCCAGGATCTCGTTGTTCAAGTCGTCGATCTGCCGTTTGATGGCTTCCACTTCCAGAATGTGTGTGCCGCTCTCCTCGTCCACGAACATCTGCAATTCGAGCTCGGCCAGTCGCACTTTGAGTTCGGCTTCGGCCTTGTTGGTGGCATTCTGAGTCACCTGGTTGTCATAGGTAGCCCGCGCCAACATATACCGTTCCCGCGCCTGTTCCGTCTCGAGAATCTGATCGTCCAACCGCTCCTGAATGGGAGCCGAATCGAGTTCCACCAGCAGGTCTCCCTTCTTGACCTGCTTGCCGTTCTCGATGATCCAGATCAGTGGGGTCCCGTTGATCCCGTCCCGGCGAACATCATCGACTTCGCAGATGATTTCGAGATTGCTTTGACTTTCCAAATTGCCGCGTTCGACGACAGTGATTTCCAATTCGCCGCGGCGGACCGTATGGAAGACCAGACTTTCCCGGTCGACCGTCCCGCCGGCCCGCCATCTCCAGGCCACCGCGATTGCGACAACGACCAGCACCGCGGCGATCAGGGCGCCCCGTTTTCGCCAGATGCCTCGATCGCCGGAAATCGTGGTGGTCTTCGGTTGAGTCGGCGCCGTCACCTGGACGTCGCCCAAGATCGTTCGGTGGGGAGGCGGCACGGCAGCCTCTTTCCCCTGGCGGCTCGAGGACTCTCGCGTCACAACGCTCATAACAGGTCGCTACTTTCGCTTGCTGTGGTGGGGAGAGGCCGCTCCTCGCCACCGCTCCACCTGTGCGAAGCCGTGGAAAGAACGGTTCACGCCTCTCTCTGGTAATGTCGGCGGGCATGGAAGATGCCCCTCCCTGGGGGCATCAGGCGGGAGCCGACGGCGCACAGATAGCGCCGAGGGCTGCCTGTATCTTAGCACGCCCCGGCGAATCTGGCTACTCAAGTCGACTTTCGACGGCTCCGGCTCCCTCCCAATCTTCAACACCCAGCCACTTCAAGAGGAGTCGGTTGGGGCGCACGAAACCGCCAAGCTGCACCAGGTGGGGGGATTGGTGCTTCGT
>JALSIV010000049.1 GCA_026989685.1 Pirellulaceae bacterium
CGATTGGGGTTGCTCGAGCAAATGAAGGCGCGGGGATTCGTTTGCAAGCAGAGTGTGCAGTTCGTCAGTGCGAGCGGCAAGGAATCGCAGCCCTTTTTCTTTCCTCGGCACGATCCGCGAGAGTGTTCACGGACGTGGCAGGTGGAACGCGCCGAGTTCGATCAGATGTTGTGGGAGAACGCGGCCGAGAAGGGCGCCCAGGTTCTGGATGGAACTCGCGTGGTCGATGTGCTGTTCGATGGCGAGCGGGCCGTTGGCGTGAGACTCAAGCGGGGTGAGGAGGAGTCGTTCGAGGTGGCTGCTCGAGTGGTCGTCGATGCGACGGGCTTGCAAGCCTTGTTGGCGAACCGGCTGGGTTTGAGGGTGGAGGACCCCGAACTGAAGAAAGTGGCCATCTGGTCGTACTTTCGAGGTGCCCAGCGCGATCCGGGCGACCACGGCGGCGGGACGATCATTTTGCACACCCAGGAGCGCAAGTCTTGGTTCTGGTTCATTCCGCTCAAGAAGGACATCACCAGCATCGGTGTGGTGGGCGATCGGGACTATCTGGTGCGAGGCCGCGGCGCGCCCGAGGAGGTGTTCGGCGAAGAGTTGGCGATATGTCCCGCATTGCAGCGACGATTGGCGAATGCCGAGCGCGTCGAGAAGTTCTTCGTTGCCAAAGAGTTTTCCTACTCGACGCGGCGGCAGGCTGGAGACGGGTGGGTGATGGTCGGTGATGCGCTCGGCTTCATCGACCCGATTTACTCTTCCGGAGTCTTTTTTGCGCTGAAGTCGGGAGAGATGGCGGCCGACGCGATTGTCGATGCGCTGGCCGATGGCGATGCCAGCGGAGAGAAACTGGGCAGTTGGACCGGCGAGTTCTTCGCGGCTACCAAGTGGATCCGCAAACTGGTCGATGCCTACTACACCGACGGCTTCAGCTTCGGCCGGTTCTTGAAGGCTCATCCGCAGTACCAAGGCAATCTCACCGATTTGCTGATCGGGCGCATCTTCTCTCCCGAGGCGGGCGCCATTTTCGACGACATGGATCCGGAGCTAGAGGCTCTGCGGACTCGATGCTAATGGCACGCGGATATGGCAGAGGGATTCTTGGTATCACGCCCCAGGTAGGCTGTATGCCTTATTCCTTGTCCGAGTCGTCTGGTCTCCGCCGTTAGGCGGACCGCTTGCCGCAACAAGGCAACCGAGCAGAGCCTGGGGCTGAGGGAGCGCGGCTGTGCCAGAGTGGCAAACCGTGTCGGCTTCGGTTACACTGTTGCCGTTCCTTGAGGCGTCGGGACCGGAAACCTCGGCTTGAGAACGCCGGTGAGGGCCTCTGCCTGGTCCTCTTGCAAGGAATTCCCGCCTTTACTTGCTGCGTCTACGTGAGTCGATCATGGAAAACCGCAAAACTGCCAAATGGGTGATTTGGTCTCTCGTCGTGTTGTTGATTGTATTGCATCAGGACCTCTGGTTCTGGCATGATTCGACGTTGCTGTTCGGCTTTCTTCCCGTGACGCTGGCCTATCACATGGGGATTTCACTGGCCGCCGCGGTGGTTTGGTTTTTGGCGGTGAAGTGGATTTGGCCCTTTGAAGATGCGTCGACCAAGTTGGATGATTCGGTGGAGGGGGCGGAAGGATGACCCAGCTGATCGTCATTGCCATTTATCTGGCACTCCTGCTGGGGTTGGGGTTGTTTTCCAGCCGG
The DNA here is from genome assembly GCA_026989685.1 of Pirellulaceae bacterium. Taxonomy (GTDB): domain Bacteria; phylum Planctomycetota; class Planctomycetia; order Pirellulales; family Pirellulaceae; genus S141-3. The sequence continues at coordinate 1,693 of JALSIV010000049.1, forward strand.
CTGTTTCGCGGTACCAGCAAGGACTACCTGCTGGCCAGCCACACCATCGGGCCGTTCTTGCTGCTGATGTCCTTGTTCGGCACGACGATGACGGCATTTGCGCTGGTTGGCTCAACCGGCGAATCGTATAAGGAGGGCGTGGGTGTCTACGGACTGCTGGCATCTTCCAGCGGTATCATTCACTCGCTCTGTTTCTTCGTGGTGGGCGTGAGGCTGTGGAAGTTGGGGCACCGGCACGGCTATACGACTCAGACCGAGTTCTTCCGAGATCGTCTGGAGAGCAAGAACTTGGGGTTGGTGCTCTTTCCGGTGCTCGTCGGTTTGGTGATTCCCTACTTGCTGATCGGCGTGATTTCGGCGGGGGCCGTGATCAACGGCATTACCAAGAACTCGTTTCCCGAACTGTTTGCGTCGACCGGCGGCGGCGTGCCGAACTGGCTGGCGTCCCTGGTAATCTGCATCGTCGTGCTGATCTACGTCTTTTTCGGCGGCATGCGGGGAACCGCTTGGGCCAACACGTTTCAGACGATCGTGTTCATGGTGCTGGGCTTGGTGACTTTCGTGGTGATTGCCAACGAGTTGGGAGGAACGGACAGTTTCTTCCAGAACATTGTGCGAGCGAGTCAAGCGGTCGACAAAGAGAAGCTGATTCGAGGGGACCGCTTCCCGCCCACCGTCTTTCTTACGTACATGTTTGTGCCGCTTTCGGTGGCCATGTTTCCTCACTTATTTCAGCATTGGCTCACCGCTCGCAGCGCCAGCTCGTTCAAGTTGCCGGTGGTGGCTCATCCGCTGTTCATCATGATCGTGTGGGCGCCGTGTGTGCTGATCGGCGTGTGGGCCACGACCGATCTGGCGGGAGTGCCGCCGGCGGTGAGTGCCAACAAGGTGCTGGCGTTCCTGGTGCGCAGCAAGGCGGGTGATCTGCTGGGTGGATTGTTGACCGCGGGCATTCTGGCGGCCATCATGTCGTCGCTCGACAGCCAGTTCCTCTGCCTGGGGACGATCTTCTCCCGAGATATCGTGATCCATTACATGGGAGGGGACCGCTTTTCGGAAAAGGGCCGCATCATGCTGGCTCGCGGTTTCATCATCGCCATTGTGGCCGTCACCTACGGCTTCAGCCTGTTCAAGCCGGCTCGGGTTTTTCAGATGGGAATCTGGTGCTTCAGCGGTTATGCCGCGTTGTTCCCCTTGGTGATTGCCGCGTTGTATTGGAAGCGACTGACCAAGTGGGGAGCCTACGCCAGCGTCCTGTCGACGATCGCCGTCTGGTTCTATTTGTTCTGGAAGGCCGATTTTGCTCGGAACCCGAAATTCTGGATCACCTATTCTCTGTTCGGCAAGGAATATCCGACGATGCCGGTGGCCACGATGATCGCCATTTCGGCGGTGACTCTCGTCGTCGTGTCATTGCTTACCAAACCGCCCAGTCGGCAGACGATCGAGCGGTTCTTTCCCGGCGAGTCGGATTCGGTGGCGTGAGTCGCCGACAGACTCCTCGCCATCAGTCACTCCACGCTTCGCTCCGCCGCTCCACCAGTCCTCTCGGTTTCGATGGGGCGATTCCGCGATCTCGGAAGGAGAAACTTGCGGCGCAGTTGACGGTTTGTGACACTCTTTCGTCCAAGTCGTCGATTCACCGGTGCCTTGCCGCCAGCTTTTCGCGGTGATTTTCGGAAATTTTCGCCAGATCTCGATTTTTTTGCGCATCGAGGCCCCAAAACGGACATTGGTTTCTTAGAGGCCAATTTTTCGGCGACGTTGTCGCCCCGGCTTTGGGAACAGGAGCCAGTCTTTTCTTCACGGAAGGCGGTGGATGATGCGCAAACGGAACAGAGAAGAGCGTGGGTTGCGGTCGCAGAAACGGAGAATGCGTCGTCGGTTGCAGTTCGAGACCCTTCAGGCTCGCGAACTATTGACACTGGTGGGCGATCCGCCGCCCGCCGATCCCCCGGCGACCGAGTGCACGCTGCGGGCGGCGTTGATGGAGACAAATGCTGATCTCGACTTGAACCGGATCAGTTTCCGCCTGGCGGATTCCGTGGCAGGAGACGGCGCGGGCACGGTGACGGTCAACTCGACCGCGGACCGGGGCGACGCCAATCCGGGAGACGGTGTGTGTGACACGGGCGAGCCGTTTCAGTTGGGGGATCCGGTGGCCACGATGACGATCATTCCGTCGAGCCCTTTACCCCCCATCCGCGATCAGTTGGATCTGGACGGGCGGCGCGACGTGGATTCGCTCGGTGTCGTACCGGGGGTCGCCATCGATGGTTCCGCTGCGGGAGCCGCCAATGGGTTGGAAGTGCGAGCGTTCAATGTCGTCATCCGGGGGCTCTCGATCCAGAAGTTCAATAAGTCGGGCATCGCCGTTCTCGCGCCGTACGTGCAGATCGCCAACAACTACATCGGCACCGATTTGGAAGGCAAGCAGGACCGTGGAAACGTGGAGCATGGAGTGCTCGTCGACAACGTGGCTCACGTGTGGGTGGGGGCATCGGAGACCGACACGAAAGGCAACGTGATTTCCGGAAACGGAAAGAACGGTGTGACGGTCACCGGTCCGAAGGCCAAGCAGAACTACGTGTCGCGCAACTTGATCGGATTGACGGCCGACGGGCGAGGCGTCATCGCCAATGACGGAAGCGGCGTGGTGATTGCCGGCGGCGCTACCGGAAACATGGTGGGCCCACCCGAACTCTGCTTGGAGGACCATGACGATCCTTGGCCCTGTTTCAACGTCATTGCCGGTAACAGGGAGCAGGGCGTTGTGCTCCGTGACGCGGGGACCGAGCAGAACACGGTGGCCGACAATCGAGTGGGAACGGATCGCGAGGGAGAATACTCGCTGGGGAATGAGCAGTTCGGGATCGTGATCGACACGAGTGCGGCTCGCAATACGATCTCGGGCAACCTCGTGTCGGGAAATCGTCGCGGCGGTGTCAAGCTCGAGGGTGCCGGAGTCGACGAGAACGTGCTGATCGGAAATCGGATCGGCCTGAATCTCGACGGGACGGCCGCGCTGCCCAACATCGGACCGGGGGTGTGGATCCGCGCGACCGGTAGCGGCGGTCCCAAACGAAACCGGATCGGAACCGACGGCGACGGTTGCGACGACGTGGATGAAGTGAATGTGATCTCGGGCAATCGTGAGGACGGCATCCACATTGAAGGCGTGGGCGCCGATGAGAACTCCGTCTCGGGCAATATCGTCGGCTTGGATCCCACCGCGCTGATTATTATCGGGAATCGCGGCGCGGGAGTGAGAATCTCAGGTGGTGCGTCGCGCAATCTGGTTGGCATGGACGACTTGCCGGAGGCCGGTGATGGGGCCGAACGGAACACGATTGCCGGCAACGGCGTTCCCGGTGCGCCCGACTCCGCCGGCGTGCTGATCACCGGCGATGGAACGTCGCAGAACGTCGTAGCCGGCAACTGGATCGGCACGAACCGGAACGGCACTGCCGCACTGGGCAACTTCGGTGACGGTGTACGGATCGAAGCGGGAGCCCGCGACAATCGCGTTGTCGCCGGAACGACACGGACCCCCAATGTTGTGACCGCCAATGTCATTTCGGGTCAGGGCACGCAGCTTCCCGACTTCGACGGAGACGGCTTCAACGGCGTGCGGATCACCGGCGCCGATACCACCGGGAACACGGTGCAAGGCAACTTGATCGGTACGACATCGGATCCGTCCCGGCCCTTGGGGAACCTGGGACATGGCATCGTTATCGATGGTGGTTCGGAGCGGAACCGCATCGGAGACGGTGTCGACGACACAGTCGATGGAGGGAGCGCGAACGTGATCGCCTTCAATCGCCGCCACGGCGTGAGTGTGGCGGGAAGTGGAACGAGGAATACGGTGCGTGGCAACTCGATATCCGAAAACGGCCTGCTCGGCATCAACCTGGTCGGAAACGACGACGCGGAGACGTTGGTGACTCTCAACGACTTCCCCGACAGCGACTCCGGCCCCAATCGCCTCGTCAATTATCCCGTGATCTACTATGCATCCCCCGGCGGTCCCGATGGTGATTGGGTGTACGAAGGTCAGATTCGCACCGAGGAGTCGGCGATGCTCACGCTCGACTTCTACACCAATCCGACTTCGGATCCATCCGGATACGGCGAAGGAGCGGGC